>JAFZGL010000105.1 GCA_017555395.1 Oscillospiraceae bacterium
CCACATCATTCAGGCAGATATCGTGGAAAATAATATCCCTGTCCCGCTGAATGGTCACATCCAGCATCATACGGGTATCAACAGAATAGTCGCCGGTGGCAATTCTGGCCAGCTGGTCCATTTCAGTGGACTCCAGCTCTGCCATAAAGCCCATGGTGCCGATGTTCACACCTAGCATGGGGATGCCCCTGCGGGCAGCGGACTTTGCCATATGCAGAATGGTTCCGTCGCCGCCGAAGCAGACAATCAGGTCTGCATTGGGCAGTTCCCGGTCCAGGCGGCAGAAACGGATGTCCTTGGGCAGCTCGTAGGAACGGTCCACCTCAAAGGGCAGACAGACTTTGGGCTGAAGACCGGCATTTTTCAGAATCCGGACAGCTTCCCGAACCGTCTGAAAATTTTTATCCCGGTAGGGATTGGGGGTCAGCACGATATTTTTCACGGTTATACCCCCTTGTCCAGCGCAGCATGGGCCTGTTCCACCACATCAGCGGTATCCGGCCGGATGCCGGGCTTGTCATCCAGGGTCAGGTGACCCAAAAATTCGATGTTGCCCTCAGGACCCTTCACAGGAGAGAATGTCAGACCCAGAATATTGAACTGCAGTTCATCAGCCAGGGCAACAAAGTTGTCCAGTACTTCCTTGTGGGTTGCCTTATCCCGGACGACACCCTTCTTGCCGACCTTTTCCTTGCCGGCTTCAAACTGAGGCTTGATCAGACACAGAACCTGGCCGGTGGGCTTCAGCAGCGCCTTGATAGCAGGCAGTACGATCTTCAGGGAAATGAAGCTCACATCGATGACGGAAAGATCCAGCGGCTCTCCCAGCTGCTCCTGGGTCACATAACGGATGTTGGTGCGCTCCATAACCACAACTCTGGGATCGGAACGAATCTTCCAGTCCAGCTGGCCGTAGCCAACATCAATTGCAAACACTTTACTGGCGCCCTGCTGCAGCAAACAGTCCGTGAAACCGCCGGTGGACGCACCGGAATCACTGCAGACATAACCGTCAGGCTTCACGCCAAAATCACGCAGAGCCTTTTCCAGCTTCAGGCCGCCGCGGCTGACATAGGGGCATACCGCGCCCCGCACTTCAATATCCACCGTCTCCTCATAGGAAACGCCAGGTTTATCTGCCTTCTGACCGTTGACATAGACCTGGCCGCTCATGATGATGGCCTGAGCCTTGGAACGGGTATCGGCATACATACGCTCTACCAACAGCACATCCAGTCTCTTCTTAACCTTCATGCTTATCCTACCTCTTTTGCAAATGCAGCCAGACTTGCAGGGTCCAGACCGCAGTTTTCATACAATTTTTTCTTGTCGCCGTGGGTCACAAAATCACTGCCCAAATCCCGGCCGTACACACGGCAGCTGGGGCAGCACCGCTGCAGCTCATAGGCCAGAGTGTCCCGGATGCCGGAACCGGTACAGGTCTCCTCTACCACGATCAGTGTCTTGTTTGCGCTCATATTCTGACCGATCTGCACCGTGTGCAGGTCCGTCAGATTCATCAGCCGAAGCACTGTGGCTTCCACCCCCTGCTCTGCCAGACGTTCGGCAGCAGCCAGGGTATTATCCAGCATAGAACCATAGGTGACAAAGGTCACATCGTCACCCCGGCGATGAACCGCGATACCGGAATCAGCGCCCTTCCAGTCAGAGCCAGTGTAGCTGCCCTCCGTGCCTCTGGGATAGCGGATGGCCACAGGACCGTGGTATTCCTCCACTGACCAATGAAGCATGTCCTGCTGCTCCTTCAGACTGACAGGGTTCAGCAGAAGCAATCCGGGCATCTGCCGCAGGAAACCCACATCAAATACACCGTGATGGGTGGGGCCGTCATCTCCAACCAGACCTGCCCGGTCAATGGCGAATACCGCATGGAGGTTCAGCATGCAGATATCCTGCATCAGCTGATCATAGGCACGCTGCAGGAAGGTGGAATACAGCGCCACAACAGGGATCATACCCTGCTTGGCCAGACCACCGGCCATGGAAACCGCATGTTCCTCCGCAATGCCCACATCAAACAGACGCTCCGGATACTGCTTCATCAGTCCAAGCAGACCGGTACCGCCGGGCATGGCCGCCGTGATGGCACATACCCTGGGATTATTCCGGACAATGTCCAGCATGGCATCGCCGAAGGAATCGGAGAAAGTTCTGACCTTGGCACCCAGTTTTTTGCCGGTGCTGGGGTCGAATTTTCCGATGCCGTGGAATTTGGCAGGATCTTCTTCCGCAAATTGATATCCGTAGCCCTTTTTGGTAACCACATGGACCAGAACCGGCTCGCGAAGTTCCTTTGCCGCAGTCAGCAGGGAGATCAGGCCGGGAAGATCATGGCCATCCGCAGGACCCAGACAGGTAAAGCCCATGCTTTCAAAAACAGATGTGGGCAGCAAGAAACGCTTGATCCGGTTTTTCATTCTGCTGCTCCAGGTATACAGCGCGTTGCCGCCAGGCAGTTTCTTGATCAGTTTCCGGTAAGCCTGCTTGGCATCCAGATAATTCTCACTGGAACGGATCCGGGACAGATGCCGGGACATACCGCCCACATTCTCTCCGATGGACATCTCATTGTCATTGAGAATGATCACCATAGGCTCCCGGCTGACAGCCGCATTGTTCAGACCTTCATAGGCCATGCCGCCGGTGACAGCGCCGTCACCGATGAGAGCAACCACTTCGTAGTCCTCTCCCTGCATGGTTCTGGCTTTGGCCATACCCAGCGCAATGGACACGGAGCTGGAGGCATGACCGGCCACAAAGGCATCGGTTTTGCTCTCGTCGGGCTTGGGGAAACCGGAAATACCGCCGTATTGGCGAAGACCGCCAAAGGCCTCTCTGCGTCCGGTAAGGATCTTATGAACATAGGACTGATGTCCCACATCAAACACAAGCCGGTCTTTTTCCGTGTTAAATACGGTCTCAATGGCAACCGACAGTTCCACCGCACCCAGGTTGCCGGCCAGATGGCCGCCGGTTTTGGAGACACTGTCAATCAGGAATTCCCGGATCTCCTGACAAAGCTGTATTTTTTCCCCGTCACTGAGGCTGATGAGATCCTCGTGACAGTTGATTTTCGTTAAAAGGTTCATGAAGTCTCACACCCTAACGTTTTTTATTTTTCTTTCCGGCATCTTTCCGGAACAAACGCAGGGAATACAGCAGCTTACCCACACCGTGAACAATCTGGGTGCAGGAACTGACCGCAAATCCCTTGCCAACGGCCTTTCCGCCCACCGTCAGGCCTGCCGCCAGGGCAGACATCAGCAGTGAAACAATCTGAGGCCAGGTAAATTCAAATTTAGAGAGAATCTGTGCCGCGATGGTGGCCGATGCGGCACCGGACACAACGCCGCAGATATCGCCCACCACATCATTGCAGATGGAGCTTACTCGTTCGGCATTGCGCAGAAGCCGGATGGCTTCCTGGGCGCCGGGCACTTTTCGGGCGGCCATGGAATGGAAGGGTTTTTCATCAGCGCTGGCAACTGCCATGCCGATCACATCAAAAACGATACCGATGAAAATAATCACCAGCAGAATAAGAAAGGCCACCGGCATGGAGCTTCCGGACATAATCAGATCAGACAGAAGAGAAATCGCGCCGGAAACAACGATGGTGACCATAAAAATAGTGACAACCCAGCGGATTGTCTTTTGCCGCTCCCGTTTCTGCGCGGCAGGATCAGATTTCGCCACGGTAAAATACCCCTTTGAAATGAATAATTTAAAAAAGACGGCAGCAGACAGGATTAATCTTACGGCTTAGGTCGGGTTGGTTTTCCCCACACAGAACCTGCCGTTGCCGCACAGGCCGTTTCCATTTGATCCGTGTGTTCAAGTGTTGCCAAATTTGACTACCCGATTGCCACTTAGTCCGTACTGTAGTCCCCTATCTGCCCAGTTACGACAGCCTAGGTGATTTCCACGGCAGAATGCACCATAGTCTTAGCCTCTTTTGCAAGGATGGTTTCCAGAGGCAATATCGGCAGCGGTTATGGCCGTAACCGCCAGCCGCATGATCCTCTTTCCCCGCATACTCACTCAAGGCAGGCTACACTGCACGCAGCACACGATTCTGTGCACTGCCTTGCAGGTTCATATCCCGGCCCGTACGCGATCGGATCCCGCTAGGGACTTTTTCCGTCGTCGCACAATACCGGGTCTCCACGGAAGCCGGGTCGTATGCCCCATGCCATTGGAGCGCGCCCGGGATCCTTAACCCCCAGCATCCACCCTAAACTGGGCGTAAAAAGCAGACACCAGGGACTTCATCGATGTGCCCTTCATAGGATTTTTAGGCCCTACCTGGAAGATGGCCATCCTGACTAGAATACTGCGCCGTCATATGATATCATAGCATATACTTTTTGAATATACAAGGGAGTTTTCAAAAAATATACAATTATAGAGTCCGTTCATTCATATTCGATTTTATCCAAATATTTACCGGTTGCAATCTTCTTTCTTTTTTTGTATGATATTTTTATGGAAAATCCGTGTTACTTTGTCACGGAATCCCATCTGTGAATATAATACACTAGATGCAACCATGCGAAAGGAGTATTCCCATGTCCATAGAAACCATCAGCGCCGTATCCCTCCCCTTCCTGGGGACTGCCATCGGCGCCGGATTTGTATTTTTTATGAAAGGTGCCATGAACCGGCGGCTCCAGCGGATCCTCACGGGTTTTGCCTCCGGTGTCATGGTGGCCGCTTCCATCTGGAGCCTTATCATCCCCGCCATGGATCAATCGGAACATCTGGGCAAACTGGCCTTTCTGCCTGCCTTCATCGGCGTCTGGCTGGGCTTTCTGTTTCTGCTGGGACTTGACCAGGTAATCCCCCATCTGCATCTGAACAGCGACTGTCCCGAAGGCACCCCCTGCTCCCTGGGCAAGTCCACCATGATGGTCATCGCCGTGGCGCTGCACAATCTGCCGGAAGGCATGGCCGTGGGTGTGGTGGTTGCAGGATGGCTCACCGGTAATGAAAGCATTTCCGCCGCCGCAGCCCTGGCACTGTCTCTCGGTATCGCACTGCAGAACCTGCCGGAGGGCGCCATCATTTCCATGCCTCTGAAATCCCAGGGCATGAGC
>JAFZGL010000106.1 GCA_017555395.1 Oscillospiraceae bacterium
CACCAGCCAGATCTTGCCGAAGCAGACCACAGCCAGGGCGACGCCGCACATCAGAGCGGTGCGGATCTCCTTCCACAGGATGGTGCCGATGTCGCTGAAGTCCAGCTCGTTCAGGCTCAGACCGCGGATCACGGTGACGCTGGACTGGGAGCCGGAGTTACCGCCGGTACCCATCAGCATGGGGATGAAGGCGGACAGGGCGATCTGGGCAGCCAGAGCATCCTCAAAGGCGGTCATGATGAGACCTGTGAAGGTGGCGGATACCATCATCAGCATCAGCCAGGGGATTCGGTTCTTGAACAGTTCAAAGGCGGAGCTGCGCAGATAGGGCTTTTCGGAAGGTGTCATACCACCCATCAGCTCCATATCCTCGGTGGCCTCTTCTTCCAGAACGTCCAGAGCGTCATCGAAGGTGACGATACCGACCATTCTTCCTTCGCCGTCCACAACGGGCATGGCAAGGAAGTTGTACTTGGACAGCATCTGGGCGACCTCTTCCTGGTCGGACTTGGTGTTGACGTAGATCACGTTGGTGATCATCAGTTCCTCGATGGTCATCTCGTCATCTTCTGCCAGCAGCAGATCCTTGACGGTGACAAGACCCAGGAGCTTTCTGTCCTTGGACAGGACGTAGCAGGTATAGATGGTCTCCTTGTCCACACCCTGGCGGCGGATTCGCAGGATGGCTTCCTCCACGGTCATGTGGGGACGCAGAGAGACGAATTCCGTGGTCATGATGGAACCGGCGGAATATTCGGGGTAGCGCAGAATCTGGTTGATGGACTTGCGCATTTCGGGATCGGCGTTCTTCAGGATCCGCTTGACCACGTTGGCGGGCATTTCCTCAACCAGGTCGGCGGCGTCGTCCACATACAGCTCGTCCAGCATTTCTTTCAGCTCGTTGTCGGAGAAACCCCGGATCAGCAGCTCCTGTGCTTCCGGCTCCATTTCAACAAAGGTTTCGGCTGCCAGCTCCTTGGGGAGCAGACGGTACATCAGGGGGATCTGCTTTTCCTCCAGACCGTCGAAGAGACCTGCCACGTCACTGGGATTCATGGTGGACAGAATATCCCGCAATGTGGCGTATTTCTTTCCCTCCAGCATGGAGAGAATGGCTTTTTCTACAATTTCAAAGCGTTCTGCCATGATTATCCTCCTTATTTTTATGGAAATAAGAAGCAATCATACGCAGGGGAAGTTTACAGGCCCACCGGGACGGTAAGCCGCATGCTACTTCGGCCCGGTATATTGCCACTGCTGCCAGCGTCCATGGTGTTCCCTCCTTCGTGGCGATAGTTAAGAATATTTTACCCAATTCATTCAAAAATGTCAACCTTGACGGCGGCCTTTTCGGCGCTTAAAATGGAAGGCAGAATACAGTATAAATGATCGTTTATCCGCCTTTGGCGAAATGCAGAATGCAGAATTATGAATGCAAAATGAGGTGCGCCATAATCATTCTGCATTCAGCATTCATCATTTTGCATTCGGACGTTAGTCCGCTAAACGATCATTTACAGGAGGAATTACCATGATCCGAATTGCCACAGAAGCCGATGTGCCTCAGATTCTTGCCATCTATGCCCCCTATGTGACAGATACCACCATCACATTTGAATACGATGTTCCCACAATGGATGAATTCATGGACCGGTTTCGCCGGATCACGGCAGATTTTCCCTGGCTGGTGTGGGAGGAAAACGGACAGGTCCTGGGCTATGCCTATGCCTGCCGCCCCTTTGAACGCGCTGCCTATTCCTGGTGCGCGGAGCCATCCATCTATCTGGCACCGGAAGCCCAGGGAAAAGGCATCGGCAGAAAGCTGTACGGGGCGCTGGAAGAGCTGCTGGGGATGATGGGTTATCGGGTGCTGCTTGCCCTGATTACCGGAGAAAATACGGGATCATTGAGATTCCATGAAAAACTCGGATACAGGTCAGTGGGAGAACTTATAGCCTGCGGCTATAAATTCGGACGGTGGCTCGGCGTATTTTGGATGGAAAAACAGATGGAAATTGTACAAAATTCCGTTGATTTTCCGATTAAATGGGGCACGATTGTTCAGGATGACCAAAAGATTTGTGATATTTTATATAATTTGTCCCTATCGAAAATGTAAAAAATGTGATATGTTATGGGCGTGAAAGTCTGCGTACTTCTGCGCCCTTTTTCCATTTCTGAGCATCCATCAATTTATATAAGGAGCTGTGACCATGTATTTTGAGAAAAAACGCGTAATCGCAATGCTGCTGGCCGGTGGCCAGGGCAGCCGCCTGCATGTCCTGACCCGGAAGACCGCCAAACCTGCGGTTCCTTTCGGCGGCAAGTACCGCATCATCGACTTCCCCCTGTCCAACTGTGTCAATTCCGGCATCGACACTGTCGGTATTCTGACCCAGTATCAGCCTCTGGAGCTGAATGAGTACATCGGCAACGGTCAGCCCTGGGGTCTGAACAAGACTCACTCCTGCGCCCAGGTTCTGCCTCCCTACGAGCGTAACGACAAGAAGTCCGGCTGGTTCGAAGGCACTGCCAACGCCATCTACAAGAACATTGACTTCGTCGATCGTTTCGATCCCGATTATGTTGTCATCCTGTCCGGTGACCACATCTATAAGATGGACTACAATGCAATGGTCGACTACCACGTGAAGAACGATGCTTCCGTCACCATCGCTGTCCGTACCGTTCCCCTGGCTGAAGCTTCCCGTTTCGGCATTCTGAACACCAACCCCGACAACTCCATCTACGAGTTCGAGGAGAAGCCCAAGCAGCCCAAGTCCACCAACGCCTCCATGGGTATCTACTGCTTCAACTGGAGCGTCCTGCGTGAAGCTCTGATCGCTGACGAAGAGGATCCCAACTCCGATAAGGACTTCGGTAAGAACATCATTCCCAACCTGCTGAACGCCGGCCACAAGATGATGGCTTACAACTTCGACGGCTACTGGAAGGACGTCGGTACCATCGATTCCCTGTGGGAAGCCAACATGGAAACCCTGGGCAAGAACCCCGAGTTCGACCTGCGCGGCGGCAAGCGCGAGACCATCTATGCCCGTAACTCCGCTCTGCCCTCCTCCTACATCGATGAGGACGCAAAGATCGTCAATGCTTTCGTTGCTGAAGGCTGCGAAGTTTACGGCAAGGTCGTTCACTCCGTCATCTCCGTGGGCTGCTCCATCGGCAAGGGCGCTCTGATCGAGGACTCCGTGGTCATGCCCGGTGTCGTCATCGAGGACGGCGCTATCGTCCGTCACGCCATCCTGGGTGAGAACTCCAAGGTCGGCAAGAATGCTGTCGTCGGCGGCGCATTCGCAGAGGGCGAGAAGAAGCAGATCAGCGTTACTTCCAAGGGCGCTGTCGTAGAAGCCAACACCGTGCTGCTGCCCGGTGAAATGCTGTAATTAGGAGGATTCCGCAATGAACGTTACCGGTATTATTTTCACCAATGACGCTACCATGGGTGAGCTGACCAACAAGCGCACCTCCGGCAGCATCCCCTTCGGCGGCCGTTACCGCCAGATCGACTGGGCTCTGTCCAACATGACCTGCGCCGGCATCCGTCACATCGGTGTCATCTCCCGTCACAGCTATCAGTCTCTGATGCACCACATCGGTGACGGCGAAGAGTGGGGCCTGGAGCTGGAAGAGGGCGGCCTGGAATTCCTGACCCCTTACGCATCCGCTACCAACTACCTGTACCGCGGCAAGCTGGAGTCCATCTACAATGCTATGGACTTCCTGGAGTACAGCGACAATGACGGCGACGATCTGGTCGTTATGTCCGACTCCGCTATCCTGGCAAACGTTGACCTGGCTGACGTGATCCGCTCCCACGTGGCAAGCGGCAAGCATGTCACCGTCGTCACCAAGGCCGGCATCGCCAACGGCGAGAAGAAGCTGGACCTGGCTCTGAAGCTGGACGACAACGGCGAAGTTGCTGACATGGTCGTTGACTTTGCAGCTGCTGAGGACTACGTTGCTTCCATGGACATCTTCGTCCTGTCCAAGGCCCGCCTGATCAGCTGGGTCAAGGAAATGGTTGCCCGCGACAAGTACCACATGGACCGCGACCTGGTCATGGGCGGCTGGCGCCGCGGCCAGATCGGCATCAATGTCTATCAGTTCGCAGGCACCGCTCTGTACAACGAGTCCGTTGAAGAGTACTTCGCAAATTCCCTGTCCCTGATCGACAAGGAAACCCGTCATGACATTTTCAACGGCAATCACCCCGTTTACACCAAGGTCCGTGACCGCGTTCCCACCTACTACGGTGAGAAGTGCGACATCGAGAACTGCCTGATCGCTGACGGCTGCATGCTGGAAGGCGAAGTCGAGGATTCCGTCCTGTTCCGCCAGGTCTCCATCGAAGAGGGTGCAGAGGTTGAAAACTGCATCATCATGAACGACTCCGTGGTCGGCGCCGGCGCTGAGCTGAAGTACGTCATCCTGGACAAGAATGTCACTGTCACTCCCGGTGCAAAGCTGATCGGCACCAAGAAGAACCCCATCGTTGTTAAGAGAGGCGAGACTGTATGAGAATTTCCATTTGTGCCTCCGAAGGCGCCCCCTACGCCAAGTCCGGCGGCCTGGGCGACGTAATGGAAGCCCTGCCTGCTGCGCTTGCCAGGATCGAGGGCAATGAGGTAGCACTGTTCCTGCCTTACTATAATAAGATCAAGGAAAACGAGAAGTATGTTACCGCCAAGGTTGCAGAGTTCCGTGTTTCCCTGGGCTGGCGCCAGCAGTACTGCGCTGTCATGAAGCTGACCAACCGCACCGACGGTGTTCAGGTCTACTTCCTGGACAACGAGTACTACTTCGGCGGCCGTACCGGCGCCATCTACGGCGACATGGACGACGGC
>JAFZGL010000107.1 GCA_017555395.1 Oscillospiraceae bacterium
GCAAAGTTCTGCAGATTATAGGGGAACAGGGGCACCAGTCTTGTGATCATCAGAACCACAAGATCACTGCGCCCCGCATCGTCAAACAGCACTTTTTTCATCCACTGGTTTTTCATAACCAGCGGCTTGATGGAGTCCTGCAGGAAAAATCTGCCCACCAGGAATGCCGCGACGGCACCCACAGTGGTGGCCACCAGGCAGGCAAGTGTACCCAGCCAGGGACCGAACAGCAATCCCGCAAACACGGCGAAGGTGATGCCGGGCAGGGCCAGCACCACACAGCCGATAATGGTCAGAATAGAATAAATCAGCAATGCCTCCAGCAGATTGCTCCGGACAGTATCCAGCAGGAACCGGAAATTTTCCATATCCCCCAGATAGTCAGACCATCCGTATATTCGATCCAGTACCATAATGGCGCAGACTGCAATCAGAAGGACCAGAGGCTTACTGTATTTTTTCAGAAACTGCATTATGCCTTCTTCTTGTCAGCGCGCAGGTTCAGGAACAGAACCAGAGCAAAGCCGATGACCAGGAATGCCACCATAACGGTGTTGACAGCACTCAGTTTCAGCGTGGGCATCATGATGCCTTCACGGATACGGGCAGCAGGCAGAATCTTCAGCTTGTCGAAGCCGAACACAACAAAGTTAATAACGGCGCAGACAGCCACATTGATGCAGGTGAACTTCCAGCCGCAGGAGAGCTTGCGGATCAGGATCAGGACGATGGCAAACACAACCCAGCCACCGTAGAAGACCCAGCCCAGGTTCATACGCATGGCCAGCCATGCCCACATACCCAGCAGCATGGAGATGGTCATTGCCCACAGAGAGGTGTTGTAGATCTTATTCAGGACATGAACGCCCTTGATCTTCTGCTTGGGAGCCAGGGTGATACCGGCAGCGGCAGCAGCCTCTTCCTTGGCCTTCTGGCGGGCAACCCAGACAGAACGGATAATGGCAACCAGAATGAACAGAGCGAACAGGCACAGCAGGCCGGTGAACATCAGCTGAGCGCCGCCGGTCAGCATACCGCCCACATAGGAGTAGACGATACAGGCGGGCATCTGGCCGATACCGGTGGCAATGAAGAAGCCCCAGAAATCCATGGCGGTCAGACCGGCGGCGTAGCTGACCACGTCAAAGGAGATGAAGGGCAGCAGACGGGCAACCAGAATGCATTTCTTGCCGTACTTGGCAAAGAAATCCTCGATCTGCTTCAGGGCGCCCTTGGTGCAGATCTTCTCAACCACATCACGGCCCAGGATACGGGCAATGTAGAAGCACAGTGCAGCGCCTGCCATGGAGGAGACAAAGGACAGGATGCAGCCTTGCCACCAGCCGAACAGGTTGGCGTTGGTCAGGGTAATAAAGAATGCGGGCAGAGGAGCTGCCAGAGACTGGAAGATCATCAGCAGGCTGGAGACCAGCATGGCCCATGCGCCGTACTGTGCAATAAATGCACGCATAGAGGCAAAGTTACCGGTCTGGAACATCTTGATGATGTCATTGATCAGCTTGTTAACTGCGGGAACAAACAGGTAGATCAGCAGCAGTGCAACCGCTACGCCCACCAGCGCCAGCTTCTTGACAAGGCTGGACTTCTTCTTGGTTTCAGTGTTTTCCATTTTATATTTCCTTTCTACATTTCTTTCCGTTATTTTCATGTTTTTTTAATTCTACTACCAATGCCGGAAGATGTCTAATTGCAAATATCAATTCACCAAATCCATTTATTGCATTTTCAGATAAGTTGCGCAGGCGGCCAGTTGCCGCAGACATCTGTATCAGTCTGCTTTGAACAGTATCATTTCCTTTACAACAAGGTCAGTCTGCAGGACATCCCCTTCATTCCAGTGTACCGGCTGAACAAAGGTTTTCTTCCAGAGGGTTCCGTCTTCTGCTCTGAAAGTGACCTGAGTGTCGCTGCCCCGGAACAGAACCGATTCCACCGTCACAGAATAGCTGTCTTCTTTGTCCGTATGCAGGCAGTCCGGCCGGAGCATGATGTCATATTCTCCGTCCGCTGCCTCTGCCGCACAGTCAATGCCGCATGCGGTAAATCTGCCGCCCTCTGCCCTGCCCCGGATATAGACACAGTTTCCGAAATAATCCGCTGCCTGCCGGGTGGCAGGACGGGTATACACCTCTTTCGGTGTTCCGGTCTGGATCAGGGCACCTTCAAACATCAGGGCGATCCGGTCGGACATGCTCAGCGCTTCCTCCCGGTCATGGGTCACCAGAATAACGGTCATGCGGAACTCCTGCTTCAGCTGGAGCACCAGGCTACGCATATCTTCTCTCAGGTTTTCATCCAGTGCGGAGAAGGGTTCATCCAGCAGCAGCAGTTTGGGTTTTGCCGCCAGTGCTCTGGCCAGAGCAACGCGCTGCTGCTGTCCGCCGGAAAGCTCCATGGGGCGGCGACTGCCAAAGCCTGCCAGCTGCACTTTTTCAAGCAGTGCTTCTGCAGTTTTGATCCGCTCTTCTTTGGGAACACCCTGCATCTTCAGGGGAAATGCCACATTCTCTGCCACGCTCTTGTGGGGGAACAGACGGATATCCTGAAACAGCACCGTCGTACCGCGCTTGTGGATAGGCATACCCGCAATGTCCTGTCCGTCCAGGAAAATGCTGCCGCCTCGGGCCGGAATAATACCGGCGATGGTCTTCAGCAAGGTGCTCTTTCCGCAGCCGGAGGGGCCCAGCAAAGACAGGAATTCTCCTTCCTCTACCGACAGGGAAAAATCCTTTAAGATCACATCCTGATCATAACCGGCTGTCAGATTCCGAATTTCCAGTTTCATTGTTCCGCACCTCGTTTCTGTGTGTAATGAATAATGCCTTCAAACAGGAAGAAAATCAGCAGCGCCGAACCAACAAAGGTAACAGAGTACACCGCCGACAGCGCCCGGTCACCACTCTGGATGTA
>JAFZGL010000010.1 GCA_017555395.1 Oscillospiraceae bacterium
ATCCTGGAGGCTGTCAACAAGGTTCCCGCTGAGACTGTCTTCGTTCTGCCCAACAACAAGAACATCATCATGGCTGCTGAGCAGGTGGATGCCCTGACTCCCAAGAATGTCATTGTCATCCCCTCCAAGACCGTTCCCCAGGGCGTTACCGCCATGCTGAACTTCAATCCCGAGGGCAGCATCGAGGAGAACACCGAGGCGCTGACCGAGGCCCTGGCCACTGTCGACACCATGCAGATCACCTACGCCGCCCGTAATTCCGACTTCGACGGCTATGACATCCACGAAGGCGACTACCTGGCTCTGTACGGCAATCAGCTGTTCGGTACCAGCACTGATATTAAGGTGCTGCTGAAGTCCCTGGCTGAGAAGGTCCGTGACGACGGCAAGGAATATGTCACCATCTACTACGGTGCTGACGTGAAGGAAAAGCATGCCCAGAAGGCAGCTGACCTGTTTGCCGATATCTGCCCCAATGCGGATGTGAATCTGCTCAATGGCGGCCAGCCTGTCTACTACTACCTGATCTCCGCCGAATAAGTGGGCAATGCCCGCTGACAATGCGTGACTGGTGCGGCCTGCATCATTGCTTCCCTGCGCCGCCCGGTAACGCTACATTTGCACCAAATGCAATTGCCCGCTGCCCCATGGGCAGCGGGTCGTTCCCTTTTTGGGATGTTCCCGGTGAAAGCGCATATCCTATCCTGATAGGGGTGGTGAGGATGCGGGAATATCCCAAAGGCGGGATTATAGGAAAAACCGTACATCTGCTTCGCTGGCTGAGAGGGCTTCAGATCCCGCTCCATGCGGCAAATGCCTGCTATTTCATGGTTCTGGCGGTGTTCCCGGCGCTGCTTCTGCTGTTGGGTCTGCTTCGGTATACACACCTGGCGGTGGAGCGGCTGACGGAAATGTTCTACGGTGTTTTCCCGGAAACTATGGCTGTGTGGGCAGAGGAACTGATTCTGCTGACCTATGACAATACCGGCGGAATGGTAATCGGGGTTTCGGCTGTTACTGCCCTGTGGTCTGCCGGCCGGGGGATCTATGGGATTCTCACGGGTCTGAACGCTGTTTACGCTGTGCACAAGCCCCGGGGATGGCTGCATGCCCGGGTGGTGAGTGCGCTTTACACAGCAGTATTTCTGGTGCTGCTCCTGCTGACGCTGGGACTGCATGTTTTCAGCGACAGGGTGGTTTACTTTCTGCTGCCTGGCCAGTTTCTCTTTCTTCGCTCTGTGGTGCTGCTCAGTGCGCAGACAGCCTTGTTCGCTGCCATGTTTGCGGTACTGCCCGGCGGCAAAAACGGATTTTGGGAGAGTGTTCCCGGTGCGCTGCTGGCAGCCTTTGGATGGCAGATCTTTTCGGACCTGTACTCTGTTTATATGGAGCGGTTTGCTGGCCTCAGCAATATCTATGGCTCTGTGTACGCGGTTTCTCTGAGTATGCTGTGGCTTTACTGCTGTATGAGCATTTTCTTTTACGGCGGCGCCCTGAATGTGCTGCTGAAAGGAAAGAAAACTGTGTCGGAACAGTAAACTTTCTCCGTGTTTATCGTTTGTTCACAGACATTTTATACCATTACAGGGAAAAGGAGGGAGACCATGTTCGGCTATGTGACTGCCAGCTGGAAAGAACTGTCAAAGGAAGAAAAAGAGCGTTACGGCAGCATCTACTGCGGTATCTGCCGCGGCATCCGGGACGGCTCCGGCCAAAGGGCACGGATCAGTCTGAGCTATGACATGGCTTTCCTGGCGGCTCTTCTGATGAGTCTGTATGAGCCGGAGGAGCGCTCCGGCAAAAATGCCTGTCTGATCCATCCGGTCAGCAAGAGAGCCTGGGTGGACAATGTCTATATCCGCTACAGCGCGGACATGAATGTTGCCCTGGCTTACTACAATGCTCTGGATGACTGGCAGGATGATAAAAATCCGGCGGCAGGACTGCTGGCGCAGATTCTGGAAAAGAAATTGCCGGAGATCGAAGCGCGGTATCCCCGGCAGTGTCAGGCCATGAAGGACTGCATCGCAAGACTTTCCCAGCTGGAAGCGGAAAACTGCCCGAACCCCGATGAACCGGCAGCCTGCTTCGGCGAACTGATGGGGGAGCTTCTTGTCTATGAGGACGACCTCTGGGCGCCTGCTCTGCATCAGATGGGAAATGCCCTGGGACGGTTTATCTACCTGCTGGATGCGGCGCTGGATTACCGAAAAGACCTGAAAAAAGGAAAATACAATCCCTACATCGCCATGGGACTGGGTGAAGACTGGCAGCGCTGGGAGGACTATCTGGTGCTGACCATGGCCAGATGCATGGATTATTACGAACGCCTGCCCCTGGTGCAGGACAAGACGCTGCTGGACAATATCCTCTACAGCGGTGTCTGGGTGAATTACAGAGGAAAAAGAAAAGAGGCAGATCAGAATGATTGAAGATCCTTACAAGGTATTGGGCGTCAGTCCCGATGCCTCCGATGAAGACATCAAGCGGGCCTATCGCCGTCTTGCAAAAAAATATCATCCTGATCTGAACCCCGGGGATCAGGTGGCGGCTCAGCGGATGCAGGAGGTCAATGCGGCCTATGAGCAGATCAAGAATCCTGAGAAGGCAGGTCCTCACGGACAGAATCCTTACGGAGGATATTATGATCCCTTCGGCGGTGCCTACCGTCAGCAGACCCAGGGAAACAGCCAGAGCGGTGATCAGTATCAGCAGGCGGCATACAACTATATCCGCTTCCGCCGGTATCAGGAGGCACTCAATGCCCTGAGCAACAGCACCGAGCGCAACGCCCGGTGGTATTACTTAAGTGCTCTGGCCAATGACGGTCTGGGCAATCAGGTAACGGCTCTGGAGCATATCCGCAAAGCGGTCAGCATGGAGCCGGACAATCAGGAATACCTGTGGGCACTGAATCAGATTGAGCATGGAGGCTCAGCTTACCGTCAGCAGGCAGGTAATTTCCAGGGATTCACCTTTGGCGGCGATCCCTGCACCAATCTGTGCCTGTGTTATCTGATGAATCTCTTCTGCTGCGGCGGCCGGGGATTCTTCTGCTGCTGTTAAAAACAGACGTCCGGACGGTAATCATCCGGACGTTTTTCATTGACATGGTACTTCCTCTGTGCTATGATTTTTATGACAATTTCATACCCCATTTCGCGGCTTCCGGAGCGTATGGCTTCAGAAGCTGAATAAGAGAACCGGGTGAGAATCCCGGACGGTACCGCCGCTGTATGTGCTGATGAAGAATCCTTTCGGTGAAAGCCGGTCACTGGAGCAATCCGGGAAGGCAGGATTTTTCGCAGGGAATCCCTGCAAGGCATGAGTCAGAAGACCTGCGAAATGGGCGCCTGAGCACACCGCGGAAGCACGGTGTGTACTTTGTCGCAGAAAAACGGCTGCGGCGTCTTTGTGACGCCGCAGCCTATTTGATTTCAGGAGGAATGATGATGAAAAACAAGAAACTGTGGGCATGCCTGCTTGTACTGGTGCTGCTGATGGGTGCCATGTCCGCTCTCTGGCTGGGCAGCCGGGAGACAGCAAAAGAAGGCAGCAAGCACATTACCGTTACCGTTGTCCACAAGGACATGACCCAGAAGAAATTTGAATTCGTCACGGATGCGGAGTATCTGGGACAGGTGCTGCTGAAGGAAGGCATCATTCAGGGAGAAGAGGGAGCTTACGGTCTGATGATCTCCGCTGTGGATGGGGAGACTGCTGACTGGAATACCGACCGGAGCTATTGGGCGCTGTACATTGGAACAGAGTATGCCACCACCGGAGCAGATGGTGTGGTTCTGACGGACGGCGGCGAGTATCTGCTGGAGTACACCATTGGGTAAGCTCACAGTCAGGGAGATCACCCTGTTCGGCATTTTGGGAGCGATGACCTTCGCAGCGAAATATGTTATGGCCGTTCTTCCCAATATTGAGCCGGTGAGTCTGATGGTGATGCTGTTTGCAGTCACCTTTGGGAAAAAGGCACTGTACCCCATCTTTCTGTATGTGGCCATGGAGATCCTGTTTTACGGACTGGGCACCTGGAATGTGATGTATCTTTACATCTGGCCATGCCTGGGCATTCTGTCCTGGGGACTTCGGGAGATGAAGAGTCCTCTGGGCTGGGCGGTATTATCCGGTGCCTTTGGACTGATGTTCGGTGCCATGTGTATGCCGGTGGATATGGTCATCGGCGGTCCGGGATATGCCCTGTCCAAGTGGGTCTCCGGGATCCCCTTCGATATTGCTCACTGCATCGGCAATTTTGTGATGGCACTGATCCTGTTTTCGCCTATGCGCACATTGATGGAAAAGATGAATCTAAGATAGAAAAAGAGGGAAGCATCTGCTTCCCTCTTTTTTATACTTCCTTATACATGGCGGCGGCATCATCCTTGCGGACGGTCTCGGCCACCAGAAGCACTTCCACAGCCACTGTCCGGGTGCCCATGGAAATTTCAATTTTGTCGCCCACCTTCACATCGTAGCTGGCCTTCACCACGCGGCCGTTGACGCTGATGCGGCCGTTGTCACAGGCCTCGTTGGCCACGGTACGGCGCTTGATCAGACGGGAGACCTTCAGATATTTGTCCAGTCTCATCTTACTTGGCAACGTTGTCCTTCAGCGCCTTGCTGGCCTTGAAGGAGGGAACACGGGTAGCGGGGATTTCGATCTCTTCCTTGGTGTGGGGGTTGCGGCCGATACGGGCTTCACGGTCCTTGGTCTCGAAGGTGCCAAAACCGGAAAGCTGCACCTTTTCACCCGCCACCAGAGCGGCGGTGATGGCGTCGATGGCGGCATTCAGAACACGCTCAGTGTCCTTCTTGGTCAGACCGGCGTGCTCGGCAGCAACGGCGATCAGTTCAGTCTTATTCATATATAAAGCTCCTCTTTTCTAGCGCAAAATCGGATTTTAGATTAACATAATATAGGGTAAAATGCAAGGATTATTTTGAGGAAAACTTACAATTTGAGGAGTTTTGCGATTTTTGCACCCTTGGGAAGAAGCATGCAGTCGGATCTGGTGATGACCTTCAGTTTCACAGCCATGAAGCAGTAGACCACAACACCCACTGCGATGGGAGCGCCGCAGAGGATCAGCCGGCTGGTGATTCCCACAGCGGTCAGACCCAGGAAGCTCAGGCGGGTGAGCACGCCCATGATGAGGGCCGCCAGGAAGGGACGGATCAGATTCTTTACCAGCGCCGGAGGATCACTCAGCAGACGGCGGATGGAGAAGATATTCAGAGCACAGATAGCCATGTAGCACAGCAGGGTGCCGATGGGGGTGCCCAGAATGTGGATGTGGGGATTGCCGGTGAGGATATAAACCGCGGCAAGCTTCACAAGACCGCCCAGGAACATATTCAGCACGGGACGTCCGGCACGGCCGTGGGCCTGCATGATGGCAGTGGTAACCAGAACCACGGCGTTAAACATGATGGCAAAGCCCAGAACGGTCATCAGTTTGGTGGCCAGTTCCAGCTTTTCACCGGTGTAGCCGCCCAGCAGGGCAGTGACAGGCTTTGCCAGAACAGCCAGACCAAAGGCACAGGGCATGGAGATCAGGCCGGTGATCCGGGCGGCGGATTCCTCAGTTTCCCTGGCTCCCTTGTCATTGCACAGCGTCAGCTGGGAGGTGATGGCGGGAATGATGCTGATGGTGATGGGGGTGATAAAGGCGCAGGGCATGTTGAAGATGGTCTGGGTCATGTTGTAGATGCCCTTCATGGTGTCTGCCTGGCTCTGAGCATAGCCCAGATTCAGCAGCTGTCCCATATAGAGCTTGGTCTCCAGCATGGTCAGAATCTGCAGACCGGCACTGCCCACGGTAATGGGAATGGCGATGATCATCAGTCCCTTGGCGGTCTGGCCGAAGGAGGTGACACCCTCATCCGTGATGGGCAGATCACCGAAGCTTCTGCGGAAGCAGCCGAAGAGATAGATGGCGGACAGCAGGCAGCTGGCAGTGACACCCAGGATGGCGCCGCCGGCAGCCAGGGGAATGGAGCCGGTGAACTTCAGCAGACCCACAGCGGCAACGATGCCGACAATCAGCTTGGTGACGGCTTCCAGCACCTGGGAAATGGAGGTGGGCAGCATGTTGCCCTGTCCCTGGAAGAAGCCCCGGAAGGTGCTCATGATGCAGATCAGCAGCACACAGGGACCCAGGCATCCGATGGCGGCCCAGGCATCGGGCTGCTCCTGGAAGGTAGCCAGCTGACGGCAGAAGACCGTCATCAGGAAGCTGCCGGAAATACCCAGCGCCAGGAAGATGGTTCGGGCAACGGAGTAGACCCGCCGAACCTGCCTGTAGTGACCCAGGGAAGAAGCCTGGGAGATCATACGGCTCATGGCCACGGGCAGACCCGCAGTGGAGACCATCAGCAGGACGTTATAGATCTCATAGGCGGTGTTGAAATAACCGAAGCCCTGCTCGCCGATGATGGCGTTGAGGGGAATCTTGTACAGGGCGCCGATGACCTTGACAATGGCGGTGGCCATGGCCAGCAGAGCGGTACCCTGGAGGAAATTCTGCTGCTTTTGCGCTTCAGACATTTGGTTCCTCCTTACTTGGCATCGTCAAACAGACGGGGAATTGCATAGGAGGTCAGCTCTTCCACCACGGCCTTCAGATCGATGGTGGGGAACTGGCCGTTCTGATAGAGAATCTTGCCGCGAACCATGGTCATGGCCACATCGCCGCCCTTGGCGGACCAGACCAGGCCGTTCAGCACATTGTGGCAGGGAATCAGATGGGGCGCGGAGAAGTCGATCAGTGCGATATCCGCATCCATACCGGGCTGCAGCATGCCGCATTCTGTGCTGCGGTTCTGAGCCTGGGCACCGGTGACGGTGGCCATCATCAGGGCAGCGGAGGCGGGCAGTGCGGCGGCATTGCCGGCTGCAGCGCGCTCGGCCATGGCGGCGCAGCGCATGACTTCGAACATATCCAGATTGCCGCACTCAATGACACCGCCGGTACCCAGCGCCACATTCATGCCGGACTTGACGCAGCTGAGAATGGGAGTAGTGGGATTGCCGCTCTTGGCAGAGGCGATGGGAGTGGCCACAGCACTGACCTTTTTCTTGCCCAACAACTTGCGCTCATGCTCTTCCAGACAGGCGCAGCCTGCGGCAGTGGTGGGAACCGCAAAGAGGCGGTGGCAGTTCAGCAGTTCACCGGGGCCCATACCGGTGCGGTCCAGACAGGAATCCACTTCGGACTGGGTTTCAGCCAGATGCAGCTGCATGCCGATGCCCTTTTCAGAGGCGTAGCCTGCCAGGGCTTCCCAGAGCTTAAAGTTGCTGGTGTACTCAGCGTAGATACCGGCATCGATTTTGATGCGGCCGTTGTCATAGCCATGCCACTTGTCCACAACACGAACCAGTTCCTGGCACTGCTCATCGGTCTCGAAATCGAAATCCTCATTCTGGTCGATGAAACGGTAGGAACTGAGAGACAGGTTGGCCTTGATTCCGGCGTCCCTGACGGCTTCGGCAGTGGCATTGGGATAATAGTACAGGTCGGAAACGGAGGTGATGCCGAAACGCAGACATTCGGCAATGGCCAGGGAGGCGGCTGCCTTTGCGCTGCGGGAATCCATTTTGGCCTCTTTCTGCAGAAGGGCTTCCAGAGCCTCATTTCCGCTCAGGTCATCGGTGTAGCTGCGCAGCATAGCAGTGGCCAGATGGGTATGGCAGTTGATGAGGCCGGGGATTGCCACCATACCGGTGCCGTCGATAATGGTCTGGGGCTGCTCCTTGGGGGCTGTCTTTTCGATGGACAGGATCTTGCCGTCCTCGATGGCAATATATGCTCCGAACAGCACATCCATTCGGGGATTCATGGTCACAACGGTGACGTTGGAAATCAGAGTATCCAAAGGGACACTTCCTTTCGTTGGGGTTACTGGTTCAGAAGGGCGAACATTTCTTCCTTCTGACGGAGCACATCATCGATCATCTCGATGTACTGCTCCGGGAATTTGGGGTTGTGGAACCGTTTCAGGCTTCCGTCGGGGAAATTCACCTTGTTCATTCCGCCGCCGCCCAGAGAGAGAATGGTGTGGACTTCTTCCATCATGTAGATGTTGTACAGGCAGTCCAAATTGTCCCGGCTCCAGCCCACATTTTCAAAAGAGCCGGACATGTACTTCTGGCGGTACAGATAGTAGGGCTTGTAGCCCAGGCTGCGGAGGGTCTTGTTGGCATAGGCCACCATCTCGGTGACCTCCTCTGCGGTGGGCAGACTGACCCGCTTTTCAAAGAGGTCGGCACCCTTCTTCAGGGCCAGGGTGTGGACGGTGATGTTGGCGGGATTCAGAGCCGCCACCGCGTCCAGGGAGCGCTTGAAGCCCTCCACAGTATCTTCCGGCAGACCGGCGATGAGATCCATGTTGATGGCCTTAAAGCCTGCATCCACAGCTTCCTGATAGGCCCGGAGCACATCTGCTGCCTTGTGGGGGCGGGCACAGGCCCGGAGCACATGATCCTCCATGGTCTGGGGGTTGATGCTCATGCGGTCGGCGCCGTGCTCAAAAATGGTGCGCAGCTTCTGCTCGTTCAGGGTGTCGGGACGTCCGCCCTCCACGGTGAATTCCAGACAGCGGCTCAGATCGAAGCTTTCGTGGATGGCATCCAGCAATTTTGCCATCTGGACATCTGTCAGGGTGGTGGGTGTGCCGCCGCCGATGTAGACAGAGCGGATGTGGCGGCCGGATTCTCTCAACAGGCGGCCGGTGATCTCCATCTCCTTCATCAGCGCTTCCAGATAGGATTCCATCATCTCTGTCTTTTTGCCAACGGTACGGCTGACAAAGCTGCAGTAGCTGCACCGGGTGGGGCAGAAGGGGATGCCCACATACAGGGAAACGTCCGTGGGCTCCAGCAGGGAAGCAGCATTGACGGTGGAAACGGAGCAGTCCACAGCCAGCTTTCTGCGGTCGGCGGTGACATAGTAGACATCCTTCATCAGCGTTTCGGCAGACTTGGGGGTGCCGCCTTCCAGCATATGCTTGGTGGTGATCTTGGTGGGGCGTACACCCGCCAGGGCACCCCAGGCAGGGGTGGCGGGCAGAAGCTGCACGGCCGCCAGATAGTAGCTCTGCTGCAGAGCACGGCGGCGCAGACGCACCGTTTCCTCTGCTGCCTTCAGGCGGCGGGAGGCGGTGACGGTTTTTCCGTCCAGGGTGATTTTTGTGGAGGCTGTTAGCCAGGTCTTGCCCCGGTGCAAGCTGGAGAAGGCTTCCCCTTCCGTGCCCTCCGGGAACAGGGCCATCTGCAGCTGCTCCACAGCATAACGGTCATCATGACCGGTGAGTGTCAGTTTCATGGAATTACACTTTCTTCATGAAGGGATTATACTCCCGCTCCATTGCCAAAGTTGTCGCTCTGTTGTGGCCGGGCATCACACGCCAGTCACCGTCCAGGGCCTTCAGCCGTCCCAGAGAGCGCATGATGGCATCGGGATCGCCGCCGGGCAGGTCGGTGCGGCCGCAGGAGTGGCAGAACAGGGTGTCGCCGGAGAAGATCACATCATCCACCAGCAGGCAAACGGAGCCCTCGGTATGGCCGGGGGTGTGCATGACACGGATGGTTAGACCGGCCAGCTCCAGCACATCGCCTTCCCCGTATTCATGGGTGTAGAACAGAGAACCGGCAGACAGGCTTTCCGGCAGCATCAGATCATCAGTGTGCAGATAGACCTTGCACAGGGTCTTCTCATACAGCTCCTTGACGGCGCCCACATGGTCAAAGTGACCGTGGGTCAGCAGAATAGCCTCCAGGGTCAGGCCGTTTTCTTCCAGATAGGCCAGAACCTTGTTGGCATTTCCACCGGGATCGATGACGCAGCAGCTCTTGGACTGCTCTTCCCGGATCAGGTAGCAGTTGACGAAGTAGATGCCAAGTTCCTTTACATCAATTTTCAGCATGGAAGCGCCTCCTTCTTATCTGCGGGGGCTGTCCATCAGCTGATCAGTGTCCAGAATCAGAGTGATGGGACCGTCATTGATGGATTCCACCTTCATATCGGCACCGAAGCGGCCGTGCTGGGGAGGATAGCCCAGCTCTTCACAGATGGACAGAAACTTTTCGTACAGTTCGTTGCCCAACTCGGGGCCTGCGGCATCGGTAAAGCTGGGACGGCGGCCCTTGCGGCAGTTGCCGTAGAGGGTAAACTGGCTGACGACCATGACTTCGCCATGGACGGCTTCCAGACCCAAGTTCATTTTGCCGTTTTCATCTTCGAAAACACGAAGGCCCAGGGCCTTCTCAGCCAGGTAACGGCATTCCTTCTCAGTGTCGTTGGGGCCGACACCCAGCAGAATCAGAAAACCCTGACCGATCTTACCGACCACCTCGCCGTCGATGGTGACGGAGGCGGATTTGACTCTTGTTAATACAGCACGCATTGGAATATCTCCTTATGGTACAAATGAAATGGATTGTTGCCGCTTAATTCTGGCCGCGGCGGGAACCGGTGATGTCCTTGATGCCGATGAGCTTCTTGCGGATGGATTCCAGCTCCTGGGTATTTCTGACCTCGAAGCGGATGGTGAACATACTGCGGCCGCCGGGCAGATCCTTGCCGGTGAGTTCCTTGACACGGACCCGGGCAGTGGTCATGGTCTGGGCCACGTCCAGAAGCAGACCGTCGCGGGTCAGGCATTCCAGCTCCAGGGTGGTCTCGAAGGGATGGTCGTCTTCCACAGCCCAGCGGACACGGACCCAGCGGGCTGCCTGCTTGGGGTCGTTGCGCTGCTGAGCATTGGGACAGTCGGCACGGTGGACGCTGACACCGAAGCCCTTGGTGATGAAGCCGGCAATGGCATCGCCGGGAACGGGGGTACAGCACCGGGCGAATTTGATCATGCAGGAATCGATGTCCTCCACGATGACGCCGTTGACCGCATGGCGGTTCTGCTTTGCGGTATCGGAATCGGGATTGATCCGCAGGGGCATCTGGTTATTCTTGTCCGTGGTCTGGCTCTTGATGGACTTGTTGATGTCATCACGGATACGGCCGACGGCCTTGGTGGCAGTCAGACCGCCGTAGCCGATGGCGGCATACATGTCGTCCCAGTTGTCAAAGGACAGCTTTTTCAGCAGATGGGGTTCCAGTTCAGGGTCGGTGATGGAGCCCAGGGGAAGGCCTGCCCGCTTCATTTCGGATTCAAAGGAGGAACGGCCGTGGATGATATTCTCCTCCCGCTTTTCCTTCTTGAACCACTGCTTGATTTTGGTACGGGCCTGATTGGATTTACAGATGGACAGCCAGTCACGGCTGGGGCCCTTGGCGGACTTGGAGGTGAGAACCTCGACAATGTCGCCATTGGTCAGGGGCATATCGATGTTGGCAATCCGGTTGTTGACCTTGGCACCGATCATGGAGTTGCCGACACCGGAGTGGATGGCGTAGGCAAAGTCAATGGGGGTGGAACCGTTGGGAAGGCTGACGATGCGGCCCTTGGGGGTGAAGACGAAAACTTCATCGTCAAACATGTCGATCTTCAGGGACTGGACATATTCTTCAGCATCGGAATCCTGCTGGCTCTCCAGCAGACGGCGGACCCACTCGAAGTCCTTTTCACTGCCGTCGCCGGTGCCCTGCTTGTATTTCCAGTGGGCAGCGATACCGTATTCCGCGGTTTCGTGCATCTTCCAGGTGCGGATCTGCACCTCGAAGGGGATACCCTGCTTGCCGATGACGGTGGTGTGCAGGGACTGGTACATATTGGGCTTGGGGGTGGAGATATAGTCCTTGAACCGTCCGGGCACCAGGTTGAACAGATCATGGACATGACCCAGAACGTTGTAGCAGTCGGGGATGGTGTCCACGATGACCCGGAAGGCATAGAGGTCATAGAGCTCGTCGATGGTCTTGCCCTGGCTGACCATTTTGCGGTAGATGGAGAACACATGCTTGATCCGGCCGTAGGT
The DNA here is from genome assembly GCA_017555395.1 of Oscillospiraceae bacterium. Classification (GTDB taxonomy): domain Bacteria; phylum Bacillota; class Clostridia; order Oscillospirales; family Oscillospiraceae; genus Faecousia. The sequence goes on from JAFZGL010000010.1 coordinate 11,948, forward strand.
GGTATTCTGAATACCCATATCATTCAGCCGGGTGGTGATCTTTTCCTGAATGGTCTGCATGAAGGTGTCATCCTGCTCCTTGTGGGAGTCCAGATGTGCCATAATGCCGTCATGCTCCTTGGGGCACAGATACCGCAGGGAAAGGTCTTCCAGTTCCCACTTGATCTTCTGCATACCAAGACGGTGAGCCAGAGGCGCGTAGATATCCATGGTCTCCCGGCACTTGATGATCTGCTTGGCGGGGGACTGATACTGCATGGTGCGCATGTTGTGCAGACGGTCAGCGATCTTGATCAGCACCACACGGATGTCCTTGGACATGGCCATGAACATCTTGCGCAGGTTTTCCATCTGGGCCTGCTCGGTGCTGGAGAAATTGGCACGGGTCAGCTTGGTGACGCCTTCCACCAGTTCCGCGACGGTGGCGCCGAAGAGCTTTTCAATCTCCTCGTGGGATGCGTCGGTGTCCTCGATGCAGTCGTGGAGCAGAGCGCCCAGAATGGCATCCATATCCAGACCCATTTCCGCCACGACTTCCGCAACGGCCAGAGGATGGATGATATAGGGAGAGCCGTCCTTACGCTTCTGATACTGGTGCTTGGCATTGGCGTATTCGACAGCCTTGTCAATCAGCTCCATGTCCGCACCGGGCATGTGCTGTATGATGGCCGCATGCATTGACGCATAATGATCTTCAAAAGTTTCCATTACCTAATCACTCTCTTTCACTTGCTGCAGGCGCTGCAGGGTGGGGCTGTCATTCAGGTCGGCCTTCTGGGGACCGGGGGTCAGCCGGATGGATATGTATTTGTGAAGCCGCTGGGTCTGCAGAAGACCCACATCCCGGAAAACATCCAGGCAGACCATCAGCTGTCCCAGACTCAGGGGTTTTCCGGACCAGCGGACGATCTTACGGCAAAGACACAGGGGAGATTCCTGGATGGTGCTGCCGCAGGCGGCGAGATACCGCCACACCAGGGCCAGAGTGGACCGTTCGGGATAGAGCAGACGGGCGATCTCGGCGGTCAGCCGGTCTTCCTGCATGGCACGGTACTGCAGAGTATCGGGACAGCAGTCGGCGCAGCAGCTGGGACGGATGTCCAGCACATTCATCTGCACAGTGCGCTCACCCCGGAATTCGTTGATCTGAGGGGTAAAGGCGATATCCACCACATCCCCCTGCTGCACAAAGGTGGATTCGGGGGTGGCGGAGAAATAGATGGCGTTGAGACCGTGCCGTCCGCTGCGCAGCCGCAGACGCATGTGCCGTCCGCTGCCCACCTGCTGGAGACGGTCGATGGTCAGGTTCTTCATCATCAGAACCGGCTTGGGACAGCCGTTTCCGCAGGGTTCCAGAACGTTCAGGGATTCCACATTGGAAAGGGTCAGAAGCTCCGGCGGAATATCGCAGTCCACATCCAGCAGGGTTCTGGGGGTATCATCGGAATAGAATTCGGAGGCCAGCATACAGATCTGCCGGCGGAATTCCGGGATATTGCTGCGGGAGATGGTGAAGCCCGCGGCCAGTTCATGGCCGCCGTAGCTTTCCAGCAGAGAAGACAGGGCGGTCAGGGAGGAGAACAGATTGAAACCGCCGTGGCTCCGGGAACTGGCCTTTCCGTGTTCGCCGTCCAGGCAGATCAGGAAAGCCGGGCAGGAGAATTCTTCGGCGATGCGGCTGGCAACGATGCCCACAACACCCTGATGCCAGCTTTCGTCCGCCAGGACGATGGCCTCAGGGGGCTGTCCTACAGGCAGCATGGAGATGGCCTGCTGATAGATCTCGGATTCCACACTCTGGCGCTGACGGTTCAGCTCGCACAGGGCACGGGCGACTTCCGTTGCCCGGCTGGGATCCTGGGTCAGGAACAGCTCCACTGCCAGGTCAATCTGACCCATGCGGCCGGCGGCATTGATCCGGGGAGCCAGCATGAAGCCGATGGTGGAGGAGGTCACAGCGTCGCAGGAACAGCCGACTTCGGTCATCAGGGCGGCAATGCCGGGACGCTTGGTATTCTGCAGGGAGACAAGTCCCTGGGTCACGAAAACACGGTTTTCGCCCTGCAGGGGCATTACGTCTGCCACGGTGCCGAGGCAGACCATATCGGCATAGTTATTGAGGACTTCCTCCTGACTGCCGCAGAGGGCGGCGGCCAGCTTGAAGGCCACGCCGACACCGGAGAGATTCTTGTGGGGGTAGCCGCCGTCGGGACGGTGGGGATCCACCACGGCGATGGCCTGGGGCAGGATCTCCTTGCATTCGTGATGATCGGTGATCACCAGATCAATGCCCAGTTCCCGGCACAGTTCTGCCTCTGCCACGGCGGTGATGCCGCAGTCCACGGTGATGATCAGCTTGACGCCGTCGGCATGGAGCTGGTGGATGGCGATGGGGTTCAGGCCGTAGCCCTCTTCCAGGCGGCCGGGGATATAGGAGATACAGTTGGCGCCGTGGCGGCGCAGGAAATCTGTCAGCAGACAGGTGGCAGTGATGCCGTCCACATCGTAGTCACCGAAGACGGCGATCTTTTCCTGCCGGGCCAGAGCCAGACCTACACGGCCGGCAGCCAGATCCATATCGGTCATGAGAAAAGGATCCAGCAGGGGGGCATTGCAGTCCAGATAAGTTTGCGCGTCACGAACCGTTCCGATGCCCCGGGAGGCCAGGATCATAGCGGCCAGCGGGGCGTAGCCACCGGAAACCAGGGCATTGACTGCCCCCGGCTCCGGCTGTGCAACATTCCAAATTCCGTATTTCAAAGCGATACACATCCAATATAACTTTTTCTCTTTATTATAACAAAAATTCGCCGGTTGCACAATAGGAACTTGGTAAATTTATTGGTTAGAGGCCGGCACCGGAAAGAGAAACGGGACACCGGCAGGTGTCCCGCAAGTTATTTCAGAAGGGAGATCACATCATGGAGGGAATCGGCTTTGGCGTAGAGAAGGGCTTCGGTCTGCGCGTCGGGCTGATCCTGATCCGGGATCATAACGCTCAGACATCCTGCCCGGAAGCCTGACAGAATACCGGTGGGAGAGTCCTCCAGTGCCAGGCATTCCTCCGGCTTCAGATTCAGGGAGGCGGCACCGTGAAGATAGATGTCCGGGGCAGGCTTGCCGTTGGGCACATCATAGCCGCTGCAGAGCTTGTCGAAGCGGTGCAGAAGATTGTGGGCGGACAGGTGCCGCCGGATGTTCTCCATGGGGGAGGAGGAGGTAATGGCGGAGGCGATCCCCGCGGACTGCAGATAGTCCATCAGCTCGAAAATGCCGGGCTTGACCTCGATGCCGTATTTTTCGATGTGGGCATCCATCAGCTCAATGCGATGGTTCCGGACGGCATTATAGGAGATGCCTTCACCAAAGTATTCGTTCAGCTTTTCCTGACCGGCATTACGGTTCAAACTGCGCAGACCCAGCGCCTGCTGAAAGGTCATGGGGTAGCCCAG
>JAFZGL010000011.1 GCA_017555395.1 Oscillospiraceae bacterium
ATACTTCTCCTTCTGCCGCGTGATCATCTCTCTGACCTTTTCGTAGGAATACCGGCGGCTGGCATTTTCCATGCCGTCGGTGGTGATGACGAACAAGGTCTTTTCGGGACGGTCTTCCTCCCGGGCATACTTATGGACGTTGCCGATGTGATGGATGGCGCCGCCCACAGCATCCAGCAGTGCGGTGCATCCCCGGACGTAGTATTCCTTTTCCGTCAGCTTGGGCACATCACTCAGTGCCACCCGGTCATGGATGACCTCAGAATAGTTATCAAAGAGGACTGTGGAAATATAAGCATCTCCTGCTTCTGCCTTCTGCTTCTCGATCATGGCATTAAAACCGCCAATGGTGTCCTTCTCCAGTCCCGCCATGGAACCACTGCGATCCAGGATAAATACCAGTTCTGTCAGATTCTTTTTCATAAAAATTACCTCCTATAGCGTGGGTGTCTTGAACTTACAACCACATTATAGGAGGTTTTTTCTTTTATTTGGTCAACTGAGAGGGGACTTTTACAGCACCATCAGAAGGGTTCCCAATGTGATCAGTACACATCCAATAATGGATTTTGTATTCACTTTTTCATGAAGAAAGACAACAGCCAGAATCAACGCGATCACCACGCTCATTTTGTCAATGGGAACCACCTTGGAAGCTTCTCCCAACTGCAGAGCCTTGTAGTAGCAGATCCAGGAAGCGCCGGTAGCAAGTCCCGACAGGATCAAAAAAATCCAGCTTCTCCGGGAAATACCGCCAATACCCACCTGAGCATCAGTCAGAAACACCATGACCCATGCCATCAGCACTACAACGCAGGTGCGAATAGCCGTAGCCAGATTCGAGTCCACACCTTCAATACCGATTTTCGCCAGGATCGATGTAAGCGCCGCAAAAACAGCAGACAGAACCGCCAGAATCATCCACATATTTTTCTCCTTTATGTACCCAATAAGCTCTGATCAAACTCATACAGCGCAATATTGATCTCCACCACGTTGTAATTCTTCTGCTCGATGAAATAGCGGATAATCAAATCGAACTTACTGCTGTTGGACAGGGCATAGCCTGCCCGGCCGATGAGGTCTTTTGTCTGTTCCAGATCCAGCTCCAGAGCCAGGGCCAGAGCGATGGCGGTTTGTTTGGTAGGCTTGTAATCCGGATTATTTCGGATTTTTGAGAAATGCTGTTTGGATAGATTCGCCTTTTTATAAATCTCCGAATCCTTCTTCCCTGTCTTGTCGATGAGCTTCAGCAGTGTTTCCGTAAAGCCTGCATCCGCCTGGCTCAGAAGGTCCGTCAAAGATGCCGGTTTTGGCTTTGCCTCTATGGGCATGGCCATCGGTGCACAGGGCGCCGCATCCTCACACACAGAGTTCTTCCGGAACAGATCCCTGTCTCTGCGGCGACGGGTACTATACCGTCGAGATTCTTTCTCGACACCATATGTAGTCTCTTCCCAAGATTGCACATAGTGATCATCTATGTAACTGGCAATGCTGTGGAACAGCTTTTCAGACAGCCTGTAAGCGCTCCGGTCAAACACCACCAGATAGATTAACATCTCATGTTCCAGAAGGAATTCACTGAAAGCCGCGACGGCAATCTGCAGGGCTTTATCCTTCGGGAAACCATAGTTATTGGTAGCGATCAGCGGGAACGCGATAGACTTACAGCCATGCTCCAAAGCCAGTTTCAAGGACTGATCATAACAGCTGCGAAGCAGTTTTTCTTCTCCATAACTGCCGCCGTCCCACACCGGACCTACCGCGTGAATGACATACTTGGCATGCAGACGGAATGCGGGTGTAATTGCTGCCTGTCCCATTGGAATTGGGCCAATCTTCTGCCGGGCAGCCAGCAGTTCCGGACCGGCTTTTTCATGGATGCTGGAATCGGTGCCCAGTCCGACCACAGGCCGGGGATTTGCCGAGTTGACAATAGCATCCACACACATATTGGTGATATCATTTCTGACGATCTCAAAGGGCATATCAAACACCTGCCTTTACATCTTCCGCATCAATTACCTGATAGCCAGCATCCTTCAATGCTTGTGCCAGCACACCGGACCCGGGAATCAGCTTTCCAGAAAAGCTGCCGTCATAAATCTGATTTACACCGCAGGTGGGGCTACGGGACTGCAGGATAGCACACTGGATATCTTCCTTCCGGATCATCTCCATGACCTTCGCCACAGCTTCCCGCATGCCAGCATCCACATTGTTTCCGTTGCGATCCATCAGTACACTGTCAACGATCTCAATTGGAGTTCTGGGGCAGCCCATCCCTGCCATCATCTCCGGACAGATTAGCAGAATATCCTTACCTTTCACATATTCCGCCACAACTGCATTGTAATTGTTGCCGCCGTTGTATTTACAGTTTTCGCCCAAAAGGCAGGCACTAACTAAGATTCTCATAACGCATCTAACAAATATTAGTTTTTATTATAGCCGAAACTCCTGCTCTGCAGCGTTTCTTTCCACCAGGATTCTCTTTTCAGAACAACTTTATCATCAATTTTGGCATTGTAGTTTTCCAGAATCGCATACTGGAAATTCTGCTTCACATAGTCAAATCCCTTTTCGTTGACCAGTGCAACCAACTCTTTGTTGCCGCCGTGGCCGTTCTGGGCATAGTTACTCCACCGCTGGAGCAGCATGCCATTATCACTGGTTGCAGATCCCACATACAGTTTGCCATTGCTACAATCTGTTATCAGATAGACTGCCTTCTGGTTCTCCAGAGCAGCGATCCAGCTTTGCTTTCTTCTTTCCAGAATGGATTCCAGCTGATGCCAGGTCAAGCGCACATTGTCATATCCCGGGAATTCCTCACCATCAAACACACTAGGCAAAACCTGCAGTACTTCCAGATCATTGCAAACAGTGTTGTAGTGCATACCCTGGGTCTGTGCTGTTTTGTGATATTTAAGAATCACTCGACCATAGTACTGTCGGTATTCTTCCAGTTCCTCACCTTCATAATTAATACCGTCATAAACATGCCCTTTTGCTCATTTCCTTGTCAAATCTTCTCAGCAAGTTTTCCAGCCAATTAGCCTCAGAAAAATTATCACCAGAAGAGCAGTATGCCAGCCTGACTTTCTCACGCTCCGTACTTAACAGTTCATCAGAAACTGTTTCAAACCACTTCGGACTGTAAAGATCAGCTTTTTTAAGCTCCTCGCTTAACTTATCCCACAAGCACTGTATGGCAACCTTGTTTTTTAAACCGAGCACTACTGCGATTATAGTTGGAATACTTATACCAATCATGATAAGCTGGGGTTTATGCGCCTTGATCCATACAAGAAAACCTTTTTTCGTCTCCGGTACGAATTCCACGTTCTGATCCAACTCAGTACTTTCTTCAGGGGTTACTTTCTTTGTGCTTTCACTCATAAGCAGCCTCCTTCTCTCTTGACAGGTTATCGATCAACTTTTGATATTCAGATATTTGCGACTGATCGGCTTCAATCTGCTTCTGCAGTTGGTGAATAGTTGCCTCTTTACTTTTGATAGCATCTTGGCTCTTTTGAATTTCGCCACGGAGGAAAAGAACTACATCCTGCGTGGAAATACGGGCTTTTTTCAGTTGGTCAAGATCTATTAGCTTTTGGGCGGCTACAAGGCCGCCGACCACAACAGTAGACAGGACTGCAGCCCCTGCAATCGAGGTTTTAGCAATTGCTGCATACTTCGGGGAGGATCGCAGAAACTCCTGCAGTGCAGCTTCATAGACAATGTGGCCACCCTTCTTTGATTCGATGGATGCATCCAGCTTCTTATCCCGAATCCACCTCCTCACAGTCTCTGGGTTGGTATTCAGTATCTCCGCTATCTCTTTCACGCTATAGGTCTTCATACCTCCACCTCCTCTTTGCATATAGGATAACGCAAAAATATAGTATTGTAAACACAAATGTAGTGTTAAAATGTTGTATTAATACAAAGTTTACATTTCAGTAAATAAAATACTCCCCACCGTATCTTCAACAGTAGGGAGTTTGTGTACACTATATTATTTCCTGTTCCAGTTGGATACCCACCTTCACCCCCTCCAGAAACCCCGCCTTCTCATGCTCCCGGCAGAGGGTACAGACGGCATCTACGATCCGATCCATCTCCCGGAGGGGCATACCGTGCATTCTCTGATACAAATCCTCAAAGGCTGCCTTTACAGCATCCGTGTCGGTATTGTTGCATTCGTGGTAATAGACGAAGAGCATCTCCAGAATGGAGTGGGCATCGCTGCCGTAGTTGGGTGGGTTTTCTTTCGAATACTTCCTCAGTACCGCAACATACTCATTCATTCCCGATAGCACCCCTCATCACTTCCAGCATCATCCTGCCGCCCAGGCGGAAGCTGTTCTGGAACAACAGGCACTCAGCCATAACCTGATATTCCCTGACGCAATCCGCATACTTGGTAAATAGTTCCTTCTGGGCATCTGTCATTGTGGCAAGCAGTTTTTCCTCATTCCGGCTGATCAGCTGGAGCAGTTCCTTGTATTCCTTGCTGGAAGAAGTATCATATTCTGCCGGTTCAATGTTGCCATACCAGAACTCTTCCAAAATGTTCATAACATCACCCTCCTTAAAAAAGTGTGTGTGATGTTAACTCTGCCGCCCGTGAATTGCAAGTAGCTAAGCTGCACAATTCTGGGCCGTTATTTTCTACTCTCAGCTGTATAACGAATTGCGGTTATTTAACGAATCGAGCGCACAATATGTAGGGATCAGGCCCTCCGTGCATATCTCAAAACCACAACATAGTGGAAGCAGTCACAACAAATGCGTTGCAAAGTTAGGGAAATCCCCCTGTTTTGGGGTAAACATGAGAATAAAAAAAGAAACCGTAACGGACACGTTTGTATCCATTACGGTATCTGTTATGGTGCGAGAGATGGGACTCGAACCCACACGGCATAACCACACGCACCTCAAACGTGCTTGTCTACCATTCCAACACTCTCGCAAACATGCTTAAGTATTATAACTTCACTGCAAGGATTTGTCAAGCATTTTCAAAAAGAAACCGGGCAGATATTTCTCCGCCCGGCTGCCGGTTATCTCCTGTGTTCATCCACAAAAACCATCAAAAATGCAACGGAAAGCCCTATACCCATGGCCCCGATGAGCGGTGTCGGCCGGTCTCCGGTTTTCGGGGGCTCTCCCCTGCTGATCATCTTCGGTGCCCGGTACACATCCCAGCTCTCTCCATCGGGAATCCCCAGAAAAAACGGTTCAAACAGTCTCCCATTTATCGGATCATCTGTCTGGCGCACCAGATAGATCCCTTCCTGCAAATTCTGAAACAATGCGCCCCCGTTCCCTGCCAAACATCGTCTCTCATCCGGAATCTCTTTCTGTGCCAGCCAGTTAACCCAGTTTCCTTCCGTCAGTTCGTCCTCCTGCACCTGCCAGTCTGCCAGACCATCCGTTAAAACCACACCCGCTTCCGTTTTCGCACCCACCTTGCATACACCCACTGTAACCCCACAGACTGGTGCGCCACACCATATGGGCTCTATCCGGATACTCCCCGATCCTGCCTTTGCCTCCACGCCTGAACCCAATATCAGTCCCACTGCCCACGCCAAACAGATCCATTTTCTGAGCATGTACCCACTCCCTCATCAGTGTTGCGAGAAACAGTATACACACCCCGCCATTGAAAGTCTGCCGAATGGTCGGTGGCGAAAAATGAAAACGAGGTGCCGGAAAGCACCTCGTTTTGAGTCATTATGCTTCTACAGAATGTGACTTAACCTTCATAACCTGATGCTGGTACAGGGCAATGCCCTTGGCCAGAACATCCATGGCCCGCTCCAGATCCGCCTGATTCAGCACATAGGCAATTCGCACCTCGTTAAGGCCCTTGCCAGGGGTTTCATAGAAGGGCGCACCGGGGGCAAACATGACGGTATCGCCCCGGTCGGAGAACTGTTCCAGAAGCCAGTACTGGAATTTGTCCGTATCATCCACCGGCAGGCTTGCCATCACATAGAACGCACCCATGGGCTCCTCCACCACAACACCGGGAATCTGGCGCAGCTTGCTGACAACGGTATCACGGCGGCGGCGATACTCATCCTTGGCAATCTGGAAGAATTCATGATCTACATCATACAGTGCGGTGGCGCCGATCTGGTCGATGGTTGCAACAGACAGACGGGACTGGCAGAACTTCAGCAGCGCTGACTGGAGTTCCTTGTTCCGGGTGACAACACAGCCAATACGGGCACCGCAGGCAGAGAACCGCTTGGACACGGAGTCAATAATGACCAGGTTCTCATCGATATCCCGGAAATGTGCCATGGTGGGCACGCCAAACTTATCATCATAGCAGAATTCACGATAGACTTCGTCGCAGATCAGGAACAGATCATGTTCCTTGGCAATGTCCGCGATCATCCGCATCTCCTCATGGCTCAGAACAACACCGGTAGGATTGCCGGGGTTGGTGATCATGATGGCGCGGGTATTCTTGGTGATCAGGCTCTCGATCCGTTCCCGGCTGGCATAGCGGTAGCCTTCCCAGGGATTGGTGGGCAGCGCACGGATAACACCGCCGGCCGCATGGACGAAGGTGGTATAGTTGGGGTAGTAGGGCTCAGGAATGATGACCTCGGTATAGGGATCCAGAATGCTCAGGCAGGTCAGCAGCAGCGCTTCACTGCCGCCGGTGGTGATCAGAATATCCTGAGGATCCAGGCTCACGTTCAGCTTCTTATAATACTTCTGAACAGCCTTGATAAGACCTGCATTGCCGGGAGAAGCATCGTAGGCCAGGGTCTTTTCGTCAAAATTGCGGATCGCCTCGTAATACGCCGGAGGAGTGGGCAGGTCAGGCTGACCGATATTCAGGTGATAAATCTTCTTGCCCTGCGCTTCCGCCGCCACCGCGTAAGGATGGAACTTTCTCATGGGAGAGGGCTCACAACGGTTGGCATTGATGGAAATCTGCATGGTTACCTCCTCGGCGGCAAAACCGCCTGTTTTCTGATGGATTCTTTACTCCGACAGGATTTTCAGGCGTACCGTACATCACTTGCACACAATTGTATCCTGTCATAAGTTCATCATAGCATATCATTTTTTTCACCGGACTGCAAGAGAATTATGACTCATTTATTAAAAAATCGGCAAAAAAGCAGTTCCCTTCCACAAGGAAACTGCTTTCTCGTCATTTTATACATCTTTATTCCCAGGCAGCCCAGATTTCAGGACAGTACCCCACTGTTGCCTGCTTGCCGTTGCGCACCACAGGCGTCTTCATCAGGGTGGGATCGTCAAAGACTTTGTCCTCCTTGGCCCGTTTATCGTCCATATATTTCATCAGGGTGACCTCCGGTGCCTTGCTGTCCCAGTCAATGAGATTGTCGATACCGCCTACTGCCCGGAGCACACTGTCGAACTCCTTGGGGGACATGCCATATTTCTTCAGGTCGATGGACTGGAATTTGACACGGCGTTCCTTGAAATACCGCTCCGCCTTTTTGGTATCAAAGCATTTGTTTTTTCCGAAAATCTGAATGTTCATCCGTAATATACCTCCATCAGGCACAGACCCTGAGCCGGTGCCAGGAATCCGGCGTCTGCCCGCTTTCCTTCAAACAGAGCAGGAATACTGTCAGGATTCCGCTCTCCCCTGCCCGCTTCCACCAGAGTTCCCACAATGATGCGGACCATATTGTGCAGGAAACCGTTTCCGGTGACTGTAATGTGGATTTCTTCCCCATGCCGGTCCACCGTCAGGCTGCGGATATAGCGGACTGTGGATTTTTTCATCTTCGCGTTGCCGCAGAAGGCAGCAAAATCATGCTGACCCAGAAGATGCCGAGCTGCCCGGTTCATGGCATCCACATCCAGTGCTTCCGGCATCACCGTCACAAACCGCCGTTCAAACACACAGGGCTGTTCACTGTTCCAGATCCGGTAACGGTAAGTCTTTTCTTTTGCATTCAGCCGGGCGTGAAATCGCTCGGACACATCCCTGCAGGAATAGATACCAATGTCCTCCGGCAGATACCGGCGAAGGTTTTCCAGAATCTCCGGGGCCGTCATGGTGCTTTCGCAGTGAAAATTCGCCACCTGTCCCCGGGCATGGACACCGGCATCGGTGCGGCCGCTGCCGCTGATCTCAATGGGTTCTCCCAGAATTCTGGAAAGTGCCGTTTCCAGCTTTCCCTGAATGGTATCGTCTTTTCCGGGCAGTCGCTGCCAGCCCCGGTACCGGGTGCCGTCATAGCAGATATCAAGCCGCAAATTCCTCATAGTCGCGCAGTTCCTCCCAGGCTTCCCGCTCGGAATCTGCCGAAAACAGGAAATTGCCTCTAAAATCATAAACCTGAATGTGTCCGCGGACATTACGCATATCGTACATAGCCATCAACCTTTCTTAACTGTTGTGACTATATCCTACAATATACCCAGTCCTATAAAACGGACTTATTTCACTATCTTGCCTTTTTCTCCATCCACCCTATGATATCATCAAAAATATCCTTTTTGTTGATCTCATTGAGGATCTCATGGCGGCACAGGGGATAGATCTTTACCTCTACATCGGTCATGCCCGCCTTCCGGAAGGCATTGGCACAGGCATGGACACCTTTTCCGTAATAGCCCACAGGATCATCGCCGCCTGCCACGAAAAATACCGGAAGATCCTTCCGCATGGAGGCGAGATTCTCTGCACGCTCAATGCAGTTGACGCCGATCATCATATCCCGCAGAAGACCGGCTCTGGGCTGGAATCCGTGATTCATGGGATGCGCATCCACCACTGCCTTATCCCGGGAGATCCAGTCCGCCGCAGTGCGGGGGTGATCCACCCGGGCATTATAGCTTCCGAATACCAGTGAGATCAGCTTTTCACTGACAGCGGTTTCTCCCACTGCCCGGCAGATCAGCTCCATGAGCCTGACGACGGCAGGCATGGCAACGGCAGGCTGCCAGCAGGTTCCGCTGAGAACTGCCGCCGAAATGCCGCTGTCGGGATGCTGAAACAGGATAGTTCTTGCCAGGAAGGAACCCATGGAATGACCCAGCAGAATATAAGGAAGGTCAGGATATTTCTCCCGGGTATCCCGCAGCAGACGGTACGTATCCTCCACAGCGCTGAACCAGCCGCCGTGGAAATATCCGGGGATCCCATCTTCATTGACGGATTCTCCGTGGCCCATATGGTCTTCGCCCACGACCAGATATCCCTGCTCTGCCAGATACCGCGCAAAGGTGTCATACCGGCTCATATGGTCAGAAATACCATGGACGATCTGAACGATGCCTTTGGGAGCTTCTTCCGGATGCCACTGCAGACAGTGGATCTGTCCGGCTCCGCAGGACGGGTACCAGTGTTCTGTACGCATTGCCTTAGTCAATGACCTCAAAGTCTTCGGCGATGATGGCCTGCTTCAGCGCAGCCACATCAAATTCACCGGTGACGGTCACATTCTTTGCAGCCAGATCCACAACAGCATCCTGTACACCGGGAATGGCCTTGCAGACCCGTTCCACAGTGGCCTTGCAGTGCTTGCACATCATGCCATGAACAGTAATAACGGTTTCCATAATCGGTTCCTCCTCATAAATGACTTCTTCGGTTGTATTCTCTGCCGCCTGTACAAAAACAGGAACAGTTTTCGGCTTAAAGAACCGCAGCCGCAGGGCATTGGTTACCACGAATACGCTGCTCATGCTCATGGCCGCGGCACCCAGCATGGGGCTCAGCTGCAGACCAAGGGGAATGAACAGGGCACCTGCCGCAATGGGAATGCCGCAGGAATTGTAGAAAAAGGCCCAGAACAGATTCTGCCTGATGTTTTTGATGGTGGCCTTACTCAGCTCCACCGCACCGCTGACGGCCGCCAGAGAGCTGTTCATCAGCACGATATCCGCGGAATCCATGGCAATGTCCGTGCCGGCTCCGATGGCCATACCCACATCTGCCGTGACCAATGCCGGTGCATCATTGATACCGTCACCAACCATCAGCACCTTATGGCCTTCTGCCTGGAGCTTCTGTATGGTGCCTGCCTTGTCAGCAGGCAGCACATCGGAGATCACATGGGAGATACCGGCGCCTGCGGCAACCGCTGCTGCTGTGGTTTTATTATCGCCTGTCAGCATCACAACGTCAAGTCCCAATTCCTGCATCGCCTGAACCGCAGCCACGGAATCAGGCTTCAGGACATCCGCTGCAGCAATGCTGCCCAGATATGTGCCGTCTTCCGCGGCAAAGTGCAGGGGCGTTTTGCCCTGCTTCGCCAGATTGGAATGATCAGGCACAGAAACGTCAAGTTCGTTCATCAGCCGTTCGTTGCCGCCGTAATAGCGGACACCGCCCACTGTTGCGGCCACGCCTCTGCCGGGCAGTGTTTCAAAATCAGCAGCGGCAGGATAGCGGTTGCGGCCCATTTTCCGCAGGATGGCCTTCGCGAAGGGGTGTTCGGATTTTTGTTCCAGGGCGGAAGCAATCTGCATCAGCTTTGCCTCGCTGACCTGTCCGGGCAGGATGTCTGTCACTTCCGGTTTGCCGGTGGTCAGGGTTCCGGTCTTGTCCAGCACCACCGTATCCACATGATGCATCTGTTCCAGTGCCTGGGCGTTCTTGAACAGCACGCCCATATGGGCGCCTCTGCCGGTACCAACCATAATGGCCACGGGGGTAGCCAGTCCCAGGGCACAGGGGCAGGAAATCACCAGCACAGAAATACCGCAGGTCAGGGAGAATTCCAGACCATAGCCCAGCAGCATCCAGACAGCAAAGGTAACAGCAGCGATGGTCATAACCACAGGCACAAAGACACCGGCAATTTTATCTGCCAGTCTGGCAATGGGTGCCTTGGAGCCGCCGGCCTCTTCCACCATGCGGATTACCTGGGCCAGAGTGGTATCCTCGCCCACCTTGTCAGCCCGGAATTCCAGATAACCTTCCGTATTGATGGTCGCTGCGGCAACCGTATCTCCGGGCAGTTTTTCCACGGGGACACTTTCACCGGTGAGAGCACTCTGGTCAACAGATGCTCTGCCTTCCAGGACAGTACCGTCCACCGGGAT
>JAFZGL010000108.1 GCA_017555395.1 Oscillospiraceae bacterium
CGTCGTCCCACTAAGATAAACGATCATTTATGGTATTACAGATACAGGGGTCCCTTGGGGTTATAGGGCTGGGGCTTGTAGGTCACAGAACCAATGGGCTTACCCTCAATGCCGTACTTGGGGTTGTAGCCGAAGAGGTTGACATAATTCAGAAGGTCGTTCTTCTCCTTCTCCATCTCCTCCATGACGGCCACAGTGGCAATCACATCGTCCACTGCCCGGTGGGAATTGACCACCTTGCCGGAAAGACCGTAGACCTCAATGGCGCTGCACAGCTTGTGGGGATAGCTGTGACGATCCCGGTAGACGGTGAGCAGATCCAGCTTGTCCTTGCCCTTGAGAATGGTGGGATCGCCGTCTCTGAGCAGCATGTAGAACAGAAAACTCAGATCGAAGTGGGCGTTATAGGCCAGCAGCAGGCAGTTGCCGGAGAACATCTCGGCGATATCCCGGCAGACCCGGGCCTTGGGAAGACCCTTTTCCCGGAGATCCTGGGTGGAAATGCCGGTGAGCTCCGTGATCTTGGGCGGCACGAAACCGCCGGGGGTCAGTGCCACCAGCTCGTCATATTCCCTGGTGACGGTGGGGATGCCGTTTACAGGCTCTACCACCACGGCAGCGAATTCGATGATCTCGTCCCGGCTGTACTGCAGACCGGTGGTCTCTGTGTCGAAAAGCACCAGCTTATCATATCTGGCAAACAGGGATTCAAAGGCCATACTGTTCTCCCGTTAGATTCTGCCGGTCAGATTCAGCGCCCGCAGATACTTGCTGTTGCGCTCCCGCACCAGATTATACTTCTGAGCCAGTTCTCTGGCGAAAGCGATGGCGGCGTCGTCACTGCCGGACTTCAGCTCCACTTCCACTTCCATCATCAGACTCATCCGGAAGCCGCCCTTCAGGAAGCCCCGGTCCAGAGCCAGTTCTACGGTACAGTCTTCCAGTTCGATGAGGGCAGCCTGACGGGTAAACCGGGCGCTGCAGAGGGCTTCCAGTCCGCCGGCAGTTAGCTCTGCCAGCTCGGCGGGAGCGCCCAGCGCGCACAGGGCGGGAATGGCGGCGGTGATATCGTCGCATTCAGTTTCCCATTCGCAGCGGCCGCCTTCCGGGCAGGGGGTCTTCAGGGCGCAGACGGAAACACCGTTTTCAATCCGCTGGCGCAGCGTCCAGCGCCGGGGCAGCAGATCCTGGCCGGGGGTGTCAAAATAGGTTGTTATCATGGAGATTTCCCGGAAACCCTGGTATTCCTCCATGATGGCAGCCAGCTGATTAGCGGATGCGCGGAATTTTACTTCAAATTCTCTTGCCATAATTGTTCCTCTGTTTCTGTGTAGATGCCCTCCATTATACACCCGTCACAGGAATGATGCAAGAATCTTTCTGGCCGGTTGCCGTTCCGACAGCATTATTTTTCTGCCTGTGGTAGGATTTTTTCATCACGAAGGAAAGGCAGTGGTGCTTCAATGCTCACATCCATGGAAACCTGTCTGCGTCAGTCTCAGCGAATGGTCCGCAAAGCGGCGCTTGATCCCCGGATCCGGTCCGGTGCCCGGGTGGCGGCCTGGGGAGGCAGCGGATTTTTTCTCAGTGCGGCAGCCCTTAACGGAAGTTTTCAGCCGCTGGCCATGGGGTTGATCACGGCTATGACGGGCTGGCGGGCGCTGGTGACAGCCCTGGGGGCTGCGGTGGGATACCGGGTTTTCTGGGGAAATACCGGGATACAGGGAATGGCCTGGGCAGCAGCGGGGTGCATCTTGGCGCTGCTGCTGGGAAAAGGAAAACCGGCAGAGGAATATCCGCTGCTGATCCCGGCGCTGACGGCGGCAACGACGGCAGCCACAGGACTGACCTTTCTCTTTTTTCGCCGGGGAGCATCGCTGTCCCTGTTTTTTCTGCGGCTTTTCATTGCCCCGGTCTCCGCCCTGTTTTTCCGTCAGGCCCGGGAGAACCGGGATTCAGTGACCCGGTGGGTGCTGGGAGGGATCGGCACCCTGGCACTGGCCCGGCTGGGGCCCCTGGGCTACGGAGCAGTGGGGGTATTTTCGGTATGGGCCTCTTTTCCAGCGGCGATTCTGGCAGGATTGGGGATGGATCTTGCCCGGGTGACGGCGGTGCCCATGTCGGTGGTGGTCTGTGCGGCCTGGTTCGGACGGATGATTCCCTTTCCGGATCCAAGACTCCGGTATCTTGTACCGGGTATTGCCTGCCTGGCGGTGATGGGCCTTTGCGGGATCTGGGATCCGAAACCGCTGCCGGGACTGATGGTGGGCGGTCTGATAGGGTACTTTCTGCCGCCTCAGACAGAA
Source organism: Oscillospiraceae bacterium (assembly GCA_017555395.1). Lineage (GTDB taxonomy): Bacteria > Bacillota > Clostridia > Oscillospirales > Oscillospiraceae > Faecousia. Next base: position 2,307 of record JAFZGL010000108.1, read on the forward strand.
TCGGTGCGCCGCCAGGGAGAACTGGGGGTCGCCCAGGTCCGGCTGGAACTGACGGCAGGGGTATTGGCCCAGACCCAGAGGCTGCTGCTGGAGGTGCCCTTGGGGGAAATTGATGAAGGGGCGCTGCTGAACAGGGCCATCAACCGTTCCTGCGGAAGCTGCAGTGTCCGGGAGCAGTGTGTGGAACGGCAGCGGCTGGGGCTGGAACATCTGTATGACCCCATGACCTTCGCCTGCCGTCATCCCTGGCAGATTCAGGGAGAATTGCTCCGGGCCAGGGAACGGCTGCAGGATCTGAAGGCCGACCGGCAGCGGCAGCGGGAATACCGGGCGGCCATGGTGCAGCAGTATCGGTTTTTGTCGGTGTACTTACAGCGGCTGTCAGATCAGCTGCCCCGGCGGGGCGAGCGGCTCCGGGCCTATTACCGGCTGGAGGTGTCCTCCCGCTCCCGGGGGAAGGAGCGGGCAAACGGAGACCGGTGTCTGGCATTTCAGGGGACAGGCTGCCGGTTCTATGTGCTGCTGTGCGACGGCATGGGCACCGGGCTGGGGGCGGCGCAGGAGGGGCAGTCCGCCGGGGAACTGCTGCGGCAGATGCTGACGGCGGGATTTCCACCGGAGCACGCCCTTCGCAGCATCAACAGCATTCTGGCCCTGCGGGGACAGGCCGGGGCAGTGACGCTGGATCTGGCGGAGATCCGTCTGGACAGCGGCCGGGTGTCCCTGTACAAATGGGGTGCGGCCCCAAGTTATCTTCTGGGGCGGAAAGGAACAGAAAAAATCGGGACAGCCACACCGCCGCCGGGGATCTGCGTGGAGCAGAGCCGGGAAACGGTGGATCGGCTGTCCCTGTGCCGGGGAGAGGTGCTGATCCTGGTCAGCGACGGCGCGGAGATTGGGGAGATCCTGCGCCGGGGAGTAATTGCGCCGCTGCCGCCGGGGGAGCTGGCGGAGTGGCTTCTGAAGGAATGCAGGGGTACCGGGGAGGATGACGCCACAGTGGCGGTACTGCGGCTGACCCGACGCCGGTTGTCTGCATAATACAACAGCTTCTGCGCAAATGCTGTCGAAACACCAGATGTGGGATGTATTTTTGCGGAAACATCACAAGATGTGGTGCTGTATGTAATTTTGAGGGATAATTTCAGACAATGCGCCGATCCTGCTGCGGTGATAAATGATCGTTTATCTTAGTGGGACGATGTTACTTTCTTGTCACTGAACAAGAAAGTAACCAAAGAACTCAGCCCAAGGGGGCGCTACGAGCCAATCGCGCCCCCCTTGGGAATCCCCCCGCCGCCATACCGAAGCACTGTGCACATCGATACTGCAAGGAAC
>JAFZGL010000109.1 GCA_017555395.1 Oscillospiraceae bacterium
GAGGAGGAAATAAAATGGCTTACAATAAGACTAACAATGAAGCTCCCGAGCTCATTGAGAAGGTCGTTTACCTGAACCGTGTCAGCAAGACCGTTAAGGGCGGCCGTGTCATGAAGTTCTCCGCTCTGGTCGTCGTTGGCGACGGCAAGGGCACTGTCGGCTACGGCCTGGGCAAGGCTGCCGAAGTTTCCGAGGCTATCCTGAAGGGCATCGCTGATGCCAAGAAGAACATGGTCAAGGTCTCCCTGGATGGTGACACCATCCCCCACGAGGCTCTGGGCATCTTCGGCGCCGGCACTGTTCTGCTGAAGCCCGCTCCCGCTGGTACCGGTGTTATCGCCGGCGGCGCTGTCCGTGCTGTCATGGACGCTGTTGGCATCAAGAACGTTTACTCCAAGTGCCTGCGTTCCAACAATCCCCAGAACGTTGTCAAGGCCACCATGGCTGGCCTGATGTCCCTGCGCTCTCCCGAGCAGGTTGCTGCTATCCGTGGCAAGAGCGTTGAAGAAATTCTGTAAGGAGGGCAATTAACATGGCAAACCTGAAGATTAAGCTTGTTAAGAGCCTGAACGGTCGACTGGTTAAGCACATCGCTACTGCTGAGTCCCTGGGTCTGCGTAAGATCGGCCAGGTCTCCATCCAGCCCGACAACACCCAGACCCGCGGCAAGATCGCCAAGATCGGCTATCTGCTCGAGGTCACCGAAGTTGAATAAGGAGGAAGAGAATAATGAAGCTTCATGAACTCTCTCCCGTAGCTGGCTCCACTTTTGAGGGCAAGCGTAAGGGCCGTGGCCATGGTTCTGGCAACGGCAAGACCGGCGGCCGTGGCCATAAGGGCCAGAAGGCTCGCTCCGGCGGCAAGGTTCGCGTCGGTTTCGAAGGCGGCCAGATGCCTCTGGTTCGCCGCGTTCCCAAGCGTGGTTTCAACAACATCTTTGCTAAGCCCCTGACTGCTGTCAACGTGGCTTGCTTCAACAAGTTTGAAGACGGCGCTGTTGTTGATGCTGCTGCACTGATCGAGGCTGGCATCATCTCTGCATGCCCCTACGGTCTGAAGGTGCTGTCCAACGGCACTCTGACCAAGAAGGTTACTGTTAAGGCTGCGGCTTTCTCTGAGTCTGCTAAGGAAAAGATCGAGCAGGCAGGCGGAAAGGCCGAGGTGATCTAAGTGATCGAGACTCTGAAGAACGCATGGAAGATCGCTGAACTGCGTAAGAAGATTATCTTCACTCTGTTCATTCTGCTGATCTACCGCGTAGGTAACGTCATTCCTGTTCCCTACATCGATACTGCCACCCTGGCCAGCTACTTCGACAGCGTTCTGTCCAGCACGATCCTGGGTCTGTACAATGCAATGTCCGGTTCTGCCTTCTCTCAGGCAACCGTATTTGCACTGGGTATTCAGCCCTACATTAACTCCTCCATCATCATCCAGCTGCTGACCGTTGCCATCCCCGCTCTGGAGCGGCTGGCAAAGGACGGCGGTGAGGAAGGCAAGAAGAAGATCACCGCCATCACCCGCTACACCACTGTAGGTCTGGGTCTGCTGATGGGCTGGGCTTACTACATGATGCTCTGCAACTACGAGAGCAGCTATGGCCTGAGCATCGTCACTCAGCAGGGCTTCCTGCCCGGCCTGGTTATCGTCCTGGCCTTCACCGCCGGCTCCGCCATGGTTATGTGGCTGGGCGAGCAGATCACTGAGTTCGGCATTGGCAACGGCATCTCCATGATCCTGTTTGCCAACATCGTCTCCGGCCTGCCCAAGATGGTCGGTGCTCTGTTCACCATGGTTTGGTGGCAGGCTCTGATTGTGGTTGTCGGTATGGCTGCCCTGATCCTGTTCATCATCTTCATCAACGATGCTGAGCGTCGGATTCCCATCCAGTACGCTAAGCGCGTTGTGGGCCGCAAGATTTATGGCGGTCAGAACACCAATCTGCCCATCAAGGTGGCAATGTCCGGTGTTATGCCTGTCATCTTCGCGCAGTCCATCTGCTCTCTGCCCGCAACTGTCTACACCTTCGCAGGTTGGAAGCAGGGCTTCTTCTACAATGCCCTGTGGGCTCCCAACAGCTGGGGCTACGCAGTTCTGTACTTTATCATGATCTTCTTCTTCAGCTGGTTCTACTCCACCATTCAGTATGATACCGTGGAGATCTCCAACAACCTGAAGAGCAACGGCGGCTTTATCCCCGGCTTCCGCCCCGGTAAGCCCACCGCTGAGTTCATTCAGAAGGTCATCAACAAGATTATCGTCTTTGGTGCCATTTACCTTGGCATTGTTGCACTGCTGCCCATCGTGGCCGGCAATGTGATGCCCGGTGTCCGTAACCTGGCCATCGGTGGTACTTCTGTCATCATCGTTGTGGGCGTTGCTCTGGAGACCGTCAAGGCTCTGGAGGCTCAGATGCTGATGCGGCACTACAAGGGTTTCCTGGATTAATCTGACAGGAGGTATGGCAGGATGAATCTCATTCTACTGGGCGCACCCGGCGCCGGAAAGGGTACACAAGCAGAGATTCTGGTTAAGAAGCTCTCCATACCCGCCATTTCCACGGGTAACATGCTCCGCGAGGCCATTGCAAATGGTACCGAGCTGGGTATGAAAGCTAAACAGCACATGGACAACGGCTCCCTGGTCCCCGACGAACTGATTCTCGGTATCGTCGCTGACCGGGTGGCTCAGCCCGACTGCTCCAATGGTTTTATTCTGGACGGCATGCCCCGCACGCTGGCTCAGGCAGAAGCCCTGGAGAACATGGGTGTCAAGATTGACCATGTTGTTTCTATTGAGGTTGACGATGCTGTGATCGAAGGCCGTATGACCGGCCGTCGGGTTTGCCCCAAGTGCGGTGCAAGCTACCACATCGTCGCCAATCCTCCCAAGATGGAAGGTATCTGCAATGCATGCGGCTCTGAGCTGACCATCCGCAAGGATGACGCTCCCGAGACTGTGCGCAAGCGCCTGGAAGTCTACCACGCCACCACTGAAATCCTGAAGGAGTTCTACGGCAAGCTGGGCAGACTCTGCATCGTTGAAGGTAACCAGCCCATCGAAAAGGCCAACGAGGAGATCCTCAAGGCTATTGGGGCACAGGTATGATCACAATCAAAAATGAACGTGAGCTCGAGTCCATGCGTCAGGCTTGTAAAATTACCGCGGCAGCCCGTGCTTTGGCAGGGGAAATGGTAAGACCTGGCGTATCGACAAGAGCAATAGATCAGGCCGTCCGCGATTATATCGTAAGTCAGGGCGCGAAACCGTCGTTCCTGAATTACAACGGCTTCCCTGCAAGTGCATGCATTTCGGTCAACAGTACCGTGATCCACGGTATTCCCGGAGGTTACATCCTCCGGGAAGGAGACATTGTTTCCATCGATGTGGGTGCTTACTATAAGGGTTTTCATGGTGATTGTGCAGCAACCTTTGCCTGTGGTGCCATCAGCACCGATGCTCAGAAGCTGATCGATGTGACACGGCAGTCCTTCTTTGAAGGAATGAAGTTCGCTAAGATGGGTTTCCGGGTGCAAGATATCTCCCACGCCATCCAGACGTATGTGGAGTCTAACGGTTTTTCAATTGTGCGTTCCTTCGTAGGTCACGGCGTGGGACGCCAGTTGCATGAGGAGCCGGAAGTTCCGAATTTCGGACATCCCGGTCGGGGGCCGAGACTTGTCAAGGGTATGACCATTGCAGTTGAGCCGATGGTGAATGCCGGAACCCATGAGGTTCGCATTCAGAAAGACGGCTGGACTGTGCTGACTGCCGACGGCAAGCTGTCCGCCCACTATGAAAATACTGTACTCATCACCGACGGCGAGCCGGAAATACTCACCGTCACCGAAGGACTTTAAACTATGGACCCAGCTATACCGGATATCAACATTTCCGATGTGGTTTTGGCCACAGCGGGCCGGGATGCGGGACAGTGGTTCTACGTGATCGACGCAGATCCCGTTTTCCTGCTCCTGGCAAACGGAAAGGACCGAACACTGGAGAAGCCGAAGCGTAAAAAGCGTAAGCACGTACAAAAGGTCCTTCGCTCTGAGACCAGAGTTGCCGAGAAGATCCGTTCCGGCGACAAAGTGCTCAACGGAGAATTACGAAGAGATCTGGCATTCCTTGCCAGACAAATGCAAGACACAAACCTGGGAGGTTAATGACTTGGCAAAGGACGACGTAATCGAGATTGAGGGCATCGTAACCGATGCACTGCCGAATGCTATGTTCAAAGTTGACATTGGCAACGGACACACCATTCTGGCACATATTTCCGGCAAGCTCAGAATGAACTTCATTAAGATCTTGCCC
>JAFZGL010000110.1 GCA_017555395.1 Oscillospiraceae bacterium
ACCGCCAATTCGGAACTTCTGGAACTTCTTGGCCTGGAACCCCATAAAGTTGTGATCCTCAGTGTGGTTCGCGAGGATCTGGTGGACGACGTGATGAACTGTCTGGAAGACAAGTTCCGCACCGTCCGCAACGGCAAGGGTATCTGCTTTGCCGTGCCGCTGGCCAGTGTCATCGGCGTCAATCTCTATCAGTTCTTAAGTGATAACCGTATGGGCAGGGGGGTATAAGATGAAGACCAATAACCATGAAGTGATTTTTGCCATCGTCAATTCCGGCTATGCCGAGGATGTGATGGATCTGGCCCGGGAACTGGGTGTCCGGGGCGGTACCATTCTGAATGCCCGCGGTGTGGTCAAGGAGGATGCGGCTGCATTCTTCGGCATCACCCTCCATGCGGACAAGGAAATTCTGATGATGGTGGTGGAGCGTGACCTCCGGGACAAGGTTCTCAATGCCATCTATAAGGAAATGGGCATGGCCAAGAAGGCCAAAGGCATTGCATTCTCCCTGCCTGTTTCCGATGTTGCCGGTCTGGCACCCAAGGTGGTGCAGGAAGCCGGAGCAGAAGAATAAAAAGAAAGCACCACTCTATCGAGTGGTGCTTTTTTGGTACAACCAGATCTATAAGCCGGGTTCTGTCTTGACAGCCATCTATCTAGCCCTATGGTTGCCCATAGGATCAAGCCGCCTCCTCGGGACGGCCGGGTCAGCCTGTTGTCCCTCCACGGCGTTGCTCCGGGATAGAGTTTACATCGTAAAACCCATGTTACCATGGGCCGGACAGGCTATGAGCCTGTCTTTTCACCTTTCCTGCAATGCAGTAGTATATCTCTGTTGCACTTGTCCTGGGGTTTCCCCCGGCGGGCGTTACCCGTTATCCCTGCCCTGTGGAGCCCGGACTTTCCTCATCCGCGGCCTTTCGGCCTGCGTCCGCGGCTGTCCGATCTGGTTGCGGAAATATTGTACTCCACCGGGGCGAAAAAGTCAAATGTCTTGCAAAATGTTTTCATAAAGGATATACTATAATCACCATACTATGGAATGAGGAATGAATCATGCAAACTGCATTTGAAACATATTTTAATTCTCTCAAGGGAAAGAAGATCGCCGTTCTGGGACTGGGCGTCAGCAACCGCCCCCTGGTGCGGCTGCTGCTGGAATTTGGCTGCGACGTTACCGGCTGTGACCGGACACCCCGGGAGAAGCTGGATGCGGAGCTGCTGGAACTGGAGACCATGGGCTGCAAGCTCAGTGTGGGAGACGGCTACCTGGATGAGATGGAAGCGGATCTTCTGTTCCGTACCCCCGGCATGCATCCCGGTAATCCCGCCATTCAGGCGCTGGTGGCCAAAGGCGCTCAGGTAACGTCTGAAATGGAAGTGTTTTTTGAGGTTGCGCCCTGTCAGCTGATTGCTGTCACCGGTTCCGACGGCAAGACCACCACTACGACCCTGATTTCCGAAATGCTGAAGGCTTCCGGCAAGACGGTCTGGCTGGGCGGCAATATCGGCACTCCGCTGCTGCCGCTGGTTCGTCAGATGAAGGAAACAGATTATGCAGTGGTGGAGCTCAGTTCCTTCCAGCTGATGGATATGACCCGCAGCCCCCATATCGCTGTGGTCACCAATCTGGCTCCCAATCATCTGGATGTCCACAAGGACATGGAAGAGTATGTCCAGTCCAAGACCAACATCTTCAACTTCCAGACTGAAAACGATATTCTGATTCTGAATGCCGATAATGACATCACCGCAGCCTTTACCGGAAAGGGAACGACCCGGTTCTTCTCCCGTCAGGGCAAGAATGTCCATGTGATTCAGAAGGACGGCGTGATCTACCGGGACGGTGAAGCTGTGCTGAATACCGCTGATATTCTGATCCCCGGTGTCCATAACGTTGAAAACTATATGACCGCCATTGCGGCCGTGGAAGGCCTGGTGGATGATGAGACCGTTCGTCATGTGGCAAAGACTTTTGGCGGTGTGGAGCATCGAATCGAGCTGGTGCGGATCAAGGATGGTGTCCGGTTCTACAACGATTCCATCGCTTCCAGCCCCACCCGTACCATTGCCGGTCTGAGAAGCTTTTCTGAAAAGGTTATCCTGATCGTAGGCGGATATGACAAGAATATCCCCTTCGATGTTCTGGGACCTGAGATTTGTACCCATGTCAAAAAGCTGTTCCTTGGCGGTGCCACCGGCCCCAAGATCCTGGATGCAGTTGTTGCCTGCCCCGAATACAACGAACAGGAACTGCCCATTGTGGACTGCGGTGACTTTGAATCCGCTGTCCGGGCTGCCGCAGCTGCCGCGGAAGAGGGAGATGTGGTGCTGATGAGCCCTGCCAGCGCAGCCTTTGACCAGTTCAAGAACTTTATGGTGCGGGGCGAATTCTTCAAAAAACTCGTAAGGGAGCTGTAACCATGGATATGACCAAGCTGACCAAACCCGCCAGAAAGCTGCTTCCCCTGAAGACCTGCGGTGCTGTGATTGTGGCAGCAGGCAATGCTTCCCGGATGGGCGGCATTGACAAGGTGATGGCGGAACTCAAAGGCGAGCCCATGATCGTCCGTACTGTGCGGACCTTCCAGGAATGTGATGCCATTTCTGAGATTGTCATCGTCACCCGGGAGGATCTGATCCAGCCGATTACTGCCCTCTGCCGGGAAATGCCCAAAGTGAAGGCAGTTGTATGCGGCGGAAAGAGCCGCCAGGAATCCGTGGGTCTTGGTCTCGGTGCCCTCAGCAGCAAGGTGAAGCTGGCAGCCATCCATGATGGTGCCAGACCTCTGATCACCTGGCAGGTCATCGACCGCACTGTCCGGGCGGCCAACAGCTACGGTGCTGCGGCACCTGCCATTCCGGTGAAGGATACCATCAAGGTAGTGGAAGGCCGTGTGGTGAAGAATACCCCTGACAGATCCACATTGTTTGCGGTGCAGACTCCTCAGGTCTTTGATTTTGACCTGCTGCGCGGGGCGCTGAAAAAAGCGGAAGCTGACGGTGCTGCTGTCACCGATGACTGTTCCGCGGTGGAGCTGATGGGGATGTCCGTGAAAATCGTGGAGGGTGACGAGCATAATATCAAAGTTACCACTCCCATGGATTTGAGAATCGCAGAGATGCTGCTGGAGGAAGAAAAATGAGAATCGGACACGGATATGATGTACACAAGCTGGTGCCTGACCGGGATCTGATCCTGGGCGGCGTGAAGATCGACTATGAACTGGGCCTGCTGGGTCACAGTGATGCGGATGTGCTGCTGCATGCGGTATCCGATGCCCTGCTGGGTGCAGCTGGTCTGGGCGACATTGGCCGCCATTTTCCAGACACCGATCCCAAATACAAGGGCGCGGACTCCCTGAAGCTGCTGGAAAATGTGGCAGAGAAGGTAAAAGCTGCCGGATATCGGGTCAGCAATATCGATGTGACCATGATCGCCCAGCGCCCCAAACTGAAGGATCACATCCCTCAGATGGTTCAGAATATTGCAGGTGCTGTGGGCATTGAACCCTGCCGTGTAAATGTGAAGGCCACCACTGAGGAAAAGCTGGGCTTTACTGGTGAAGGTCTGGGTATGTCCTGCCATGCCGTCTGCCTGCTGGAAGAATGAGCAGAAAGAAGTTCCTACTGAGCACGGCAGGTGTGATATTGACAGGGTGGCTGCTCTGGGGAAATTCTGCCCTTGAGACCACGGAGTATTCGGTTTCCAGCTGCCGTATGCCTGAAGGCTTTGAGGGATTCCGGATTGCCCAGATTTCCGATCTGCACAACGCTTCCCTTGGAAACGGAAATGAAAAACTGCTGGCAGCGCTGAAAGAAGCAAAACCTGATATCATTGTTCTGACCGGCGACCTCATCGACTGCCGGAAACTGAAAATGGACGTGGCAGTTCGGTTCGCGGAACAGGCTGCCAAAATCGCTCCCTGCTACTATGTGCCGGGAAATCACGAAGCCCGGATAGAAGAACTTCCGAAGCTTCTGAAGGGCCTGACAGAGGCAGGAGTCACAGTCCTGCGTAACGAAAAATGCATGCTGTACCGGGGTGGGGATATCCTTACTCTGATGGGCATCGATGATCCCAGTTTTGTTGCGGATTACATGACAGGAGACAATGAGCCGGTGATCCGCGCTGCTCTGCAGGCTCTGACAGAGGAGACGGACGGATACAGGATTCTGCTGTCCCACAGGCCGGAGTGGTTTTCTGTGTATCGGGACTTTGACATTGATCTGACGTTTTCCGGACATGCCCACGGCGGACAGTTCCGCTTTCCCTTTGTTGGCGGCCTGATTGCTCCTAATCAGGGCTTTTTCCCGGAATACGATGCCGGGGTGTTTACAGATGGAGAATGCTCTATGGTGGTAAGCCGGGGACTGGGTGCCAGTATTATCCCTCTTCGGATCGGCAACCGCCCGGAACTTGTGGTGGCGGAGCTCCACAGACAGGAGGCATAACATGAAAAAGAATCTTGCGGCACTTGCTGCCGTGTTTATTGTGATGTTCGGATTCCCTTGGGCATCGGTGACCCTTGCCCCTGGCGATGCGGGAATGGCCATCTGCTTTGTCCTGTTTTTCGGCGTGAATACCACTGTCAGCATGTTTGTGGGAATTTTTGCGGGACTGCAGGTAAAGCAGCGCTGGTTTCTGCCCTTTGTCAATGCGGCGATGTTCCTGCTGGGCGCCTGGACGGTATTTGACTGGGGTAACCCGGATTTTAACGGATTTGCAATCGCCTATCTGGCCATTGCGTTGGTTGCCTGCCTGACCACCATTGTTGTGGTCCGCAATATCAAAAAAGAACTGAACAACAACTGATCAGCAGCGGGTACTTCGGTACCCGCTGAAAATTTTTATAGACTATGAAACAAATTGCCCTCTTGAATCGTCTTATAGACAGAGAGATAAAAGGAGGTGGGGCAATGGATGTCCTGTATCTGTTTCACCGTTACCGGGATGATGTATACCGGCTGGCTGTGAACTACACCCGCAGTCCCCAGGAGGCGGAGGATGTCTG
>JAFZGL010000111.1 GCA_017555395.1 Oscillospiraceae bacterium
AGGAGTTTCCTTAACAACGGTCAGAGCGTGGTCTTCCTTAACGTCATGGCCCAGGTAGTCATACTTGGTTTCGACGTAGGTGAAGCCGTTGATACGGGAGATGATCTGAGCAGCGTCCTTGCCCAGGCCGTTCAGGATAACGCGCAGGGGCTCCTTACGGGCCTTGTTTGCGCTGCGGGCGATGCCGATAGCGCCTTCAGCAGCAGCGAAGGACTCGTGGCCAGCCAGGAAAGCAAAGCACTTGGTCTCGTCGCGCAGCAGCATAGCGCCCAGGTTGCCGTGGCCCAGACCGACCTTGCGGTCCTCAGCGACGGAGCCGGGGATGCAGAATGCCTGCAGGCCGATGCCGATGGCCTCAGCAGCCTCAGCAGCGTTCTTGACGCCCTTCTTCAGAGCGATGGCAGCGCCGACGCAGTATGCCCATGCAACGTCCTCGAAAGCGATGGGCTGGATGCCCTTTGCGATTTCGTAGGGGTCGAAGCCCTTAGCCTGGCAGATCTCGCGGCACTCTTCAACGGAGTTCAGGCCGTACTGAGCGAGGACACCGTTGATCTTGTCGATTTTTCTTTCGTAACCTTCAAACAGAGCCATTTTCGTGTCCTCCTATTATTCGTGACGGGGGTCGATATACTTTGCGGCGTCAGCGAAGCGGCCGTAGGAGCCCTTGGCCTTCTTCAGAGCCTCGTTGGCATCGTCGCCCTTCTTGATGAAGTCCATCATCTTGCCCAGGTTGATGAACTCGTAACCGGTGATCAGGTTCTCTTCGTCCAGAGCAACGCGGGTGACATAGCCTTCAGCCATTTCCAGGTAACGGGGGCCCTTTGCCTTGGTGGCAAACATGGTGCCGACCTGGCTGCGCAGACCCTTGCCCAAGTCTTCCAGGGAAGCGCCGACTGCCAGACCGTCTTCGGAGAAAGCGGACTGAGAACGGCCGTAAACGATCTGCAGGAACAGTTCACGCATAGCGGTGTTGATGGCGTCGCAGACCAGGTCGGTGTTCAGAGCCTCCAGGAGGGTCTTGCCGATCAGGATCTCGGAAGCCATAGCAGCGGAATGGGTCATGCCGGAGCAGCCCAGAGTCTCAACCAGAGCCTCTTCGATGATGCCTTCCTTGACGTTCAGGGTCAGCTTGCAGCAGCCCTGCTGGGGAGCACACCAGCCGATACCGTGGGTGAAACCGGAGACGTCCTTAATTTCCTTGACCTGAACCCACTTGCCCTCTTCGGGAATGGGAGCGGGACCGTGATAGGCGCCCTTGGCCACGCAGCACATATGCTGTACTTCTGCACTATAAATCATGGCAATTTTCCTTTCTTTTCAAAAGACTTGATGTCTTTGGATATATGTGTCCGGAATCCATAAGAATTCCGCGTATATTATATCGTTTTCGGGGTGGTATGTCAATTGGAAACGTTACAAATTCAATAAGGATATATCAGCCGGATATGGGTAAACTGCTGTTTTTCAAATAAATAAAGGGAGGGCACTGCCCTCCCCTTTCACTATGCCTGAATGGTTTTGACAAATGCGGCGCGGTCAGCTGCCTTGAAGTAGGCGGAGCCGGCAACCAGCACTTCGGCGCCTGCTTCCTTGCAGACAGTATGGGTCACGGCATCCACACCGCCGTCCACTTCGATGACGCAGTCGGGATTGATGTCATCCAGCCACTCTCTGAGCTGACGGATCTTGGGCATCTGGTCTGCCATGAACTTCTGGCCGCCGAAGCCGGGTTCCACCGTCATCACCAGGATCATGTCGCACTTTTCCAGATAAGGAATGGCTACTTCCGCAGGGGTTCTGGGCTTCAGGGAAATAGCAGCCTTGCAGCCCAGCTCCCGGATCTTATCCAGGGCAGCCAGGGTATTCTGGGGCTGGTCAGCCTCCACATGGATGGTCAGCCAGTCGGCACCGGCCTTGACAAATTCCTCGATATAGCGGATGGGCCGGTCGATCATCAGATGGACATCCAGAGGCAGGTCGGTGACGGGCCGCAGCGCCTTCACCACAGGAATACCAATGGAGATATTGGGCACGAAAATGCCGTCCATCACGTCTACATGGACCCAGTCTGCGCCCATTTCCTCAATATTATGAATATCACGCTCCAGATTTGCGAAATCCGCAGACAGAATGGAAGGTGCGATTTTTGCCATAATGATCTCTCCTTTTTCTCTTTACTTTTTGTCAGCATATCATATCAGCCCGGAAAAAGCAACCTTGGAAGATATTCCCAGTATGGTTTTCAGTCTGCTGCGCATACTGCTTCCGAATCCAAATTCAAAGGAGGCTTTTTTATGAACTGCCATGCCAACAAGTCCATCGAATGTACCGTCCGCCAGTGTGCCCATCACTGCGGGAAGGAAAACTACTGTTCTCTGGACCGCATCACTGTGGGTACCCACGAGGCAAATCCCACCCAGGATCAGTGCACCGACTGCATGTCCTTCCGCAAGAAGTAACTCCATTTCCCATTGGCGGCAGTGTTTTCAGCTGCCGCTTTTTTTCTTGACGAATCCATTCCGCCACAGTATGATGATGTCATAATTTTGGAAAATTCAAAGATTCTTTGTCGTGCGTACATATTTCTTTCATAACTGACCGATATGATATTTTCAAAGAATCCACCAAAGGAGGATCCGCTTATGAACGAATACGAAAACAACGAATTTGTCCCCGAGCAGCCCGCTGCCGAGCCTCAGCATGAGGTTCCGCCTCAGCCCACCGCCTACCATGGCGCAGGCTCCGGGCGGAAGGAATCTCCCTACGCAAACTCTCCCTATGTGATGAATCACCAGTCTGAAAACACCGGCTATCAGCAGCAGGAGCAGACCGCTTACCAGTATCAGCCCCAGTATGAGCCTCCCAAGGCACCCAAGGTCAGAAAGCCGCGCAAGGGTCTGGGTAAAAAGATCCTGGCAGCCGTACTGGCCCTGGCTCTGGTGGGCGGCAGCTGCGGCGTGACTGCCCTTCTGGTCAACAACCGCTGGGAAGCCCGCACCTCCGCTATGGAAGCGAATTTCACCCAGAAGATCGACAGTCTGCAAAAGCAGATCAACACCTCCAAATCCGGACAGGCCGCCATCGCCGGTGCCGTATCCTCCGGCAATCAGATGACGCCCAGCCAGGTCTATGCCGCCAATGTCAACAGTGTGGTGGCCATCTCCGCCACCGTTCAGACCAACAGTTTTTACGGCACTTCCGAAGGCACCGCCACCGGTTCCGGCTTCATCCTCACCGAGGACGGCTATGTGATCACCAACTGCCACGTGGTGGAGGGCGCTACCTCTGTTTCCGTCATCACCCATGACGGCGTGGAGCATCCTGCCTCCATTGTGGGCACCGTCTCCGCCAATGACATCGCCGTTCTGCATGTGGATGCCGCCGGTCTTCCCGCCGTTACCATCGGCAGCAGCGATGATCTGATCATCGGCGACATGGTGGTTGCCATCGGCAATCCTCTGGGTGAGCTGACCTCTACCCAGACCGTTGGTTACGTCAGCGGCAAGGACCGGGATGTGACCACCGACGGCAGCATCATCAGCATGATCCAGACCGATGCCGCCATCAATTCCGGCAACTCCGGCGGTCCTCTGTTCAATATGTACGGTCAGGTTGTGGGTGTCACCACCGCCAAGTATTCCGGCACCTCCGGTTCCGGCGCCACCATTGAGGGTATCGGTTTTGCCATTCCCATTGATGATGTGATGGGCATGATCCATGATCTGATCGACTACGGCTACGTCACCGGTGCCTATCTGGGCGTTACCGTTTCCAATACGGATGAAGAATCCGCCGCCATGTTCGGCCTGCCGGTCGGTGCCTATGTCATGACCGTGGAAGAGGGCGGCAGCGCAGACCGGGCCGGTATTCAGCCCAAGGATATCATCATCGACCTGGGCGGCTATGAGGTCAAGGGCATTACTACCCTGACCCGTGCCCTTCGCAGCTTCAAAGCTGGTGATACCACCACCATCACCGTTGTCCGCAGCGGCGGTGAGCAGACACTGGAAATCACGCTGGACGAAAAGCCCCAGGCTGCAGCACAGACCGCTCCCACCATGCCCGAATCCACTGAGGGTATGCCCAGCCAGGGTGATCCCAACGAATGGTTTGACTATTATCGCCGTTTCTTCGGCGACAGCTTCGGTGAATAACCAATATCGCCAAAGGGCGTGCCGCATTGCGGTACGCCCTTTTCTTCTGCCGTCATCGGGAATGATTTTCCGCCTCCTGCATAGGCTATAGAGAATTTTGATGCCGGGAGGTTCCTTCTCCATGAAAAAAACGATCCTTGTTTTCAGCTGTCTGCTGATACTGTTGTGCTCTGTGCCTATGCTTTGCGCCGCAGCAGATTCCCCAGTCACCTCGCAGGAGCCCCATCTCACCAATATCCTTCTCGTCGGCCGTGACAACCGGCAGGAGGAACCTGCCCGTTCCGACTGCATGATCCTGTGCAGTTTTTCTCCGGATACCGGCGATGTGATTTTCACATCATTTCTGCGGGATCTCTATGTCCCCATTCCCGGCCATCGGGACAACCGACTCAATGCGGCCTACGCACTGGGCGGCATGTCTCTTCTGCAGGAAACCCTGGAGCACAACTTCGGGATCACTGTCGACGGCTGTATCGAGGTGGATTTCACCAGCTTTCCCACCATCATTGATGCCCTGGGCGGTATTTCCCTGACCCTTCGGCAGGATGAAGCGGAAACAATCAACCGGGAGACTCCCGGAACTCTCCGGGAAGGGGAGCAGCTGCTCAACGGAGAACAGGCACTCATCTACAGCCGGATCCGGAACCTGGACCCCGACGGGGATTTCAGCCGCAGTCTGAGGCAGCGCAAATTACTGACTTCGCTGCTGGAACGTTACCGGAATACGGATCTTCTGACCATTCTCTCCGCTCTCTCCGATACACTGCCTCTGATCACCACCTCCTTCAGCCGCCGGGATGTCCTTCGGCTGGGCATCCGGCTCTTCCCTCTGCTGGAATCTCCTCAAATCACAAGTCAGCGTTTTCCTGCCGACGGAACCTATGAATATGAGACGATCCGGGGCATGAATGTGCTGGCCACAGACCTGGAAAATCTGCGCATCCGGTTTCACCAATCTCTTGAAGATATCACGAAAACGATTGAGTAACTTTATATTTTATACGACAAAATAGCCAATTTCCGGCATCCATTTTAAGCACGCTCCCCAGTTATCTTATATTTCATTCTATCGAAATCGTTTTTTTCCCAAAAAACATCGAAAATTCCAAATTTTTCATCTCTTTATTTATTGACAAAATCTGTAAGCGGCGTTATAATAGCCCTGCTTAACAATGAGGAGGTGAACAGATGGAACTTACAAAGAGTGAAATGGAAATTATGGATGTACTGTGGGAAAGCAAGGTTCCCATGTCCCGCGCTGATCTTCTGGCCCGTTCCGAGGAGAAAACATGGAAGGACAGTTCTGTTCACATCCTGCTGAACGGTCTTCTGCAGAAGGGTGCCATTCAGGAAGCCGGTCTGGTCAAGCGCATCAAAACCTATGGCCGTGTTTTTGCCCCGACTATGACACGCGAAGAATATTTTGCCAACACGATCTTCTGTCACCGTCACAAGCCTGAAATTATTGGTCTGTTTGCTGCGCTTCTGAAGCGCGAGGAGATCACCGCGGCCGATCTTCAGGCCATCGAAGAACTGCTGCACCAGACAAATGTATAATAGATACCGGAGCTGTTACTCACAGTTCCGGTTTTATTTTGCACAGCCAAATCGGTTTTGTTAAAAAAATAATTCTTTTCTGTAAATATTTGCATTCTTTTATTGACAATGTCCGTTTTCCCAGTGTATAGTAGGGAAGCAAAACCACCTGATATATCTGAAACGGAGGCAGTTTATGCTGACAACGACTGATCTATTTGACCTCAGCCATTCTCTGGCAGGTGATTATCTGAAGACCTTCCCCTTCCCCTGGCAGGCGCTTTCCGGCATCAAGGCCCTGATCCTTCAGCTTGGCCCCCAGCTGGACGATTCCTATGCGGAAGTCGCGCCCCAGGTTTGGGTTCATAAGACCGCAGCCGTTGCTCCCAGCGCATTTCTGGGCGCGCCCTGCATCATCGGCCCCGGCACCGAGATCCGGCACTGCGCCTTTATCCGCGGCAGCGCGCTGGTGGGAGCAGACTGCGTTGTAGGCAATTCTGTGGAACTGAAAAATGCGATCCTGTTCGACAATGTTCAGGTGCCTCATTTCAATTATGTGGGCGACAGCATCCTGGGCTACAAATCCCATATGGGTGCCGGTGCTGTCACTTCCAATGTCAAATCCGATCATTCTCTTGTTGTGGTGAAAAACGGAAGCGAGCAGATCCCCACCGGACTGAAGAAGTTCGGCGCAATGCTGGGAGATTTCGTGGAAGTGGGCTGCAACAGCGTGCTGAACCCCGGTACTGTTATCGGCAGGAACAGCAATGTCTATCCCACTTCCTGCGTCCGCGGCGTGATTCCGGAAAAGTGCATCTGGAAAACCGGCGGTGTTGTCGTAAATAAGTTTGAAAAGGAGTAATCCTATGGGCAAATATTTTGGAACAGACGGCTTCCGCGGGGAAGCCAACGTGAACCTGACTGCCGACCATGCCTTTAAGGTCGGCCGTTTTCTGGGCTGGTACTATACCCAGCTGAAGCGCCGCAGCGGTGCCGACGGTCCTGCCCGGATCGTCATCGGCAAGGACACCCGCCGCTCCAGCTATATGTTTGAATATTCTCTGGTAGGCGGTCTGGTGGCTTCCGGCGCCGATGCTTATCTGCTTCACGTCACCACCACCCCCTCCGTAGCCTATGTGGCAAGAACCGACAGCTTTGACTGCGGCATTATGATCTCCGCCAGCCACAACCCCTACTATGACAACGGCATCAAGCTGATCAATTCCTTCGGCGAAAAGATGGATGAGAGCGTGATCTCCCTCATCGAAGCCTATCTGGACGGTGAACTGGTGGCCTTCGGCAAGGCATGGGAAGAACTGCCCCTGGCCAAGCGGGATCAGATCGGCCGCACCGTGGACTATGTCTCCGGCAGAAACCGTTACATCGGCTACCTGATTTCCCTGGGTATGTATTCCTTCAAGGGTGTCAAGGTGGGTCTGGACTGCGCCAACGGCGCCAGCTGGAATGTGGCCAAGTCTGTCTTTGATGCCCTGGGCGCCAAAACCTATGTCATCAATGCCGATCCCGACGGCTACAACATCAACACCAATGCCGGTTCCACCCATATCGATGTGCTGCGCCGGTTCGTGCTGGACAACGGCCTGGATGTGGGCTTCGCCTATGACGGCGATGCTGACCGCTGCCTGTGTGTGGATGAAAATGGCAATGTGATCACCGGCGACCATATTCTCTACATCTACGGCCGCTACATGAAGGAACGGGGAAAGCTCCTGGGCAACACTGTGGTCACCACGGTCATGAGCAACTTCGGCCTCTACAAGGCTTTCGACGAGCTGGGCATCGACTACGCCAAGACCAAGGTCGGCGACAAGTATGTCTATGAGTATATGATGGCCAACGGCTGCCGCCTGGGCGGCGAACAGAGCGGCCACATCATCTTCTCCAAATATGCCTCCACCGGCGACGGCATCCTGACCTCCCTTAAAATGATGGAAGTCATGATGGCCAAAAAGAAGACCATGAGCCAGCTCTGCGAAGGTCTTACCATCTATCCTCAGGTTCTGAAGAACATCCGGGTCGCCGACAAACGGGAAGCCCAGAATGATCCTGATGTCCAGGCCGCTGTGGCTGCTGTGGCCGCAAAACTGGGGGATACCGGCCGGATCCTGGTCCGGGAATCCGGCACCGAGCCTCTGGTGAGAGTCATGGTGGAAGCAGAATCCCAGGAGGTCTGTGAATCCTGTGTGGATGATGTGATTCAGGTAATCCGCCAAAAGGGTCATACTGTCTGATATCCTTTCTTTGCGCCGTTCCAAACCGGAACGGCGCATTTTTTGTTGCATTGAAGATTTGAGTATGGTAAAATAAAAAAAATATGCACACGGAGGGCTACAATGGATCTCGATAACCTGAAGGACCAGATCGGCGCCAACATTGCCATGCAGAGAAAACGGGTTGGCCTGACCCAGGCCGGACTTGCCGAAAAACTGAATTATTCCGACAAAGCCATTTCCAAATGGGAACGGGGCGAATCCATGCCCGACGTGCTGACACTGATGCAGCTGGCGCAGCTGTTCGACATCTCTGTAGGTGACCTTCTGGAAGATCCCAATCAGCTTCCCGGCAATCCCGGCAAACTGGAAAAGGCCATGACCCAGGTCTCTGAAAAGGCACTGAAGCGAAAGGCCAATAAAAATGTGATCCTGGGGCTCAGCACCACCCTGGTCTGGTTTATTGCCCTGCTGGTATTTGTGGTCATCTCTTCTTTCGACCTTCCCAACAGCTGGGTCTCCTTCTTCTATGCGGTGCCCGTCAATGCCATCGTTCTGCTGAGCCTGCGCTCTGCCTGGCGGGATTTCCGCTGGAACCGGGGCCTGATCTCTGTGATCGTCTGGGGCTTTCTGGTGAGTATCTATGTCAGCCTGCTGGTATTCCTGCGCTTCAACATGTGGCGGATCTTCCTGCTGGGTATTCCCGGTGAAATTGCCATCATGCTGTGGTTCCGCCTGTTCCGTCCTGTGAAGGATGCGCCCGATGAGCAGTAAGCAAGCGCTCCGTGCACTTGTCCGGCAGCAGAAAAGCGCCATGACTTCCGCAGACATCACTGCCCGCAGCGAGGCGCTGTGCCGCATGGTGCTTCAGACCAGACAATATCAGCAAGCCTCCGCCCTCTATGGCTACCTTCCCTTCAATCAGGAGGTGGATCTGATGCCTCTGCTCCGTCAGGCCATGGCCGACGGCAAGCAAGTGGCTCTGCCCAAATGTTACGGAAAGGAAATGCGGTTCATCCTGATGTCCGATCTGACCCGGGTTCGTCCCGGTGCCATCGGTGCGCCGGAGCCTACGGAGGATTCTCCTGTGGCCGCGGATCCTTCTGCCCTGGTCATTGTTCCGGGACTGATCTTTGACCGCAAAGGTTACCGCATCGGATACGGCGGCGGCTACTACGACCGGTTTCTCTCCGCCGAGCCCCATCACCCCACCATCGGCCTGTGCTACAGCTTTCAGCTGACCGACTGTCTGGAACCGGAGCCCCACGACATTCCAGTGGATATCGTTTTCTCCCTTTAGAAAGGATTTTACTATGAGCATTCTTCCTGTTCTCCTTGTGGCTGCCGCTGTCTTCGGCGTCTGCTTCGCAGTCGACAAGGGTTTCTCCAAACTATTCCGCAGCAAGGCCCAGCACCAAAGCGGCCTGGCTGTCCGTGTAAACAAGCGCAACGGTGTTTTCGGTGTTGGCCTGAGTGTGATTGGTGTTCTGGCCATCTGCCTGGGCATTACCTCCGGTCTTGCCCTGCTTCTGGGGGGCATTCTTGTGCTGCTGATGGGCATTGGTCTTTCCATGTATTACCTGACCCACGGCATTTTCTATGACGGCGAAAGCTTTCTGGTGTCCACATTCGGCAGAAAGGACCGCAGCTACCGCTATGATCAGATCCGGGAACAGACACTGTATCTGATCCAGGGCGGAAACGTGATCATTGAGCTGCACATGGAAGACGGCTCCGCCGTCAGCCTCCAGTCTGCCATGGATGGTATCTACCTGTTTCTGGATACTGCCTTTGCAGGCTGGTGCCTGCAGAAGGGCATTGATCCCCAGACCTGTGAATTTCATGACCCCAGCAGAAGCTGGTGGTTCCCCCACGAGGAGGAAGCATAATGCATATTCCCGGCTGCGCCACCACCGAGCTGGAACTGGTGACCTTCCGTCAGGCACTGGAAGCCGCCAACACCCCGTCCCCGGACTATGATATTAAAAAGTGGCTCTATGCCCCCAATTTCTACTCGGAATACCGTTATATCCTGGGTACCCGGGGCAAGCATCCCCTGATCTGCATCGGCATCAATCCCTCTACCGCAAAGCCCGATGCGCTGGACAACACCCTGAAGTCCGTGGAGCGGATCGCTCTGGGCAACGGATTCGACTCCTTCATCATGTTCAACGTCTACGCCCAGCGTGCCACTTCTCCCGATGATATGGAGAAAACCTGCAATCCTCTTCTCCATAAGGAAAATCTGGAGGCCTTCCGGTATGTGCTCTCCATTTCAGAGCAGCCCGCAGTGTGGGCTGCCTGGGGTGCCATCATCGAAAAGAGAAAGTATCTTCCCGACTGTGTCCGGGATATGCTGATGGCCGGTGAGGAATTCGGCGCCCGGTGGTACTGCGCCGGTGCCATCACCAAAAAGGGACATCCCCACCATCCCCTGTATCTGCGCAAGGATGAGAAGATCCGTCCCTTTG
This sequence comes from Oscillospiraceae bacterium, assembly GCA_017555395.1. Classification (GTDB taxonomy): domain Bacteria; phylum Bacillota; class Clostridia; order Oscillospirales; family Oscillospiraceae; genus Faecousia. The sequence continues at coordinate 10,393 of JAFZGL010000111.1, forward strand.
ATGTAAAATCCTATCTGGATAAACTTTAACACATAAAAAACGGCGGGGTTCTTCCCCGCTGTCCATTTTTTAGGAGGTACAACATGAATTCGACAGAATGCGAAACCTGCTGGTATTATGATTATGATGAGGAATACGATGAGTATTACTGCATGATGGATCTGGACGAGGACGAGGTCTACCGGATCATGACCTCCCGTTCCCAGCACTGTCCTTACTACCGACAGGGTGATGACTATACCCTGGCAAGGAGACAATGATGAACAAAGCGCTTCTTTCCCTGCTTCTGGCCATGCTGCTTTCCGGCTGCGCCGCCCGGGATCCCGTTTCCGCTGAACCTTTGGAAACCGCAGCTGCTCCTGCCGCTGTGCAGACCGAGGCTCCTGCGGTGACCGGGGGACTTTATATGGATCTCATCTCCAAAGATCACGCACTGCGGAAGTATGCCCTTTCAGAGCCTGCTCTGGGTTTTCTGCCTGTGGAGAATGACCTTCTTTTCTTCGGCGATACCGGAAAACTCACACTGCTGGACTGTGAAACAGGCCGCCAGATCGCAGACCATGAGGCCCCGGTCTTTCTGAGTCCGCTGAACGCAACGGTTCAAATCCTGGACAGCGGGATCTCCTATTTTAGCGGTGACGCCGGAGAGACCGTCCTTCTGGATAAGACCCTCCGGGAGATCCGCCGCATCGCCGCACCGGAGGGACTGACGGGTATGCCACTGCTGTCCCGGGACGGCCGCAGTGTGTATTACTGCACTGCCTCTGCCATCCGGGTGCTGGATATGGATTCCGGCATCAGCCAGGTTCTGAAGGAAGCTGCATACCCTGTGCAGAGTGTCTCCGGTCTTTTGCTGAATGACACAATCCTCCAGGTCAGCATTACGGAAGCGGACGGCACCTGGAGAACCCTGTTCCTCTCCACGGAAAACGGACAGCTGAAACACAGCGCCGAAGGAAATATCCTGCCGGAAACCTCCGGTACCCATTATTTTCTGTTCTCTCCCTCCGTCCTGCTGTGTGGCACTGCCGACGGCTCTGCCATGGTTCTGGACGCCCGGCACACAGATACCGGCTGCCGGTATCTTCCCGGCAGCAACCGGGCTGTTAGCTCCGGTCTTACGGAATCCGGCTCTATTCTGGAATGCTATGCCCTGACCGACGGATCCCTCCGGGCTGAGCTGTCACTCCCCTATTCCCTGTTTCCGGAGCACACAGCAGAAACGGCTGATGGTGCTGTCTGGTTCCTGCATTCCGATGAGAACGGGCAAGCCCTGTACTGTTGGGATCCGGAGCAATCTGCCGTTTCCGACGGAAATCTGTACATCCACCCCTACTACACCCGTAACGATCCTGACTACGAGGGTCTGGCAGCCTGCTCTCTTTACGCCCAGGAAATCGGCAGCAAATACGGCATTGAGGTTCTGATCTACAAGGATGCTGTCGCTGTAGAGCCCTGGGATTACCGGTTGGAATACGAACATCAGGTCAGCGTGCTGCAGCGGGAACTGGAGGCTCTGGACCGGCATCTGGCCAATTTCCCCACTCCCTTTCTGGAAAAGCTCCGCAGCAAGTTCACCGCCCTGAAGATCTGCATTGTCCGCAGTGCCGCAGGAACGCCGGAATCCGGCAGTCCGGATGCTGTCAATGGAATTCAGTTCCTGAAGGACTTTGACGCATACATTGTTCTGTGTACAGAGCATGACACGGAATATCCCCTCTGCCACGAGCTGAGTCACCTGATGGAGACTGTGGTGCTGACCGAAAGCACCGCCTATGACCGCTGGAACAATCTGAATCCGGAGGGATTCTCCTATGACGGTGACCTTCAGGCCAATGCGCTTCAGGACGGCAGTCCCTGGCTGCGCAGCGGGCAGGAATACTTCATCGATGCCTATGCTATGAGCTATCCGAAAGAAGACCGGGCACGGCTCTTTGAATATGCCATGACCTCCGGTCACGAAGAACTGTTCCGCTCCCCGCACCTGCAGAGCAAACTGAAGCAGATGTGCACCGGTATCCGGGAAGCGTTTGACCTGGAATACTGGCCAGAGCCCCTGCTTTGGGAACAGTACCTGATGCAATAATGCCAAGATCCCCGGCTCCAAAGAGCCGGGGATCTTTATGTATGGCTTATTTGTCGCTGAACAGGGACTGCTGGCAGTACTTGATGATGGCGCGGCGGGTAACGATACCGATGAAAGCATTTTTGTCATCCACCACGGGAACAAAGTTCTGGTAGGATGCCCGATCCACCAGTTCCTGCATGGAGGTGGTGACTTTGACGGGTACATTATCCTTCCGGCGGGAAATATTCATGATCCGCTCAGCTTCCGCCTGCTTCATATCCATAGAGCACATGTTTTTCATGGCCCACAGCAGGTCACCTTCGGTCAGTGTACCAACGTATTCACCTTGCCGATTCAGGATGGGCAGCGCCGCGTAACCGGCGGACTCCATCTTCTCAAGCGCCTGCCGCACGGAATAATCATCGTGCAGGAAGGCGCACATGGCCTTCGGCGTCAGAAAAAACAAAATATTATTCATAGATTCTCCTTTCAGCCCGGGTTTTGAATCACCCAGCTGTTGCACTATTATTATAGCACATCCTCACTGGAAAAGTATGAAAATTTTTCGTTATTTTGTTGGCGATGTGACGAATTATCCGTTTTATTTTTAGGCATGATGCCAGTTATCCATTAAACTTGAACTCCGTAAAGTCAAGGGTGGCAAAATAATCGCTGGGTTTCTCTGCCCGGCGGATCAGCTTGAAGGAGCCGTCCTCCTTCAGCAGCACCTCCGCGGAGCGCAGCTTGCCGTTGTAGTTATAGCCCATGGAATAGCCGTGGGCACCGGTATCATGGATCACCAGGATGTCACCGATCTCGATCTCCGGCAGACTCCGTTCAATGGCAAATTTGTCATTGTTCTCACACAGGCCGCCGGTAACATCGTACACATGATCCAGAATGGCATCCTCCTTGCCCAGCACCGTAATATGATGGTAGGCACCGTACATGGCAGGACGCATCAGATCGGCAGCGCAAGCATCCAGACCCACATATTCCCGGTAGATGTGCTTCTGATGGAGCACTTTGGAAACCAGATGGCCGTAGGGTGCCAGCATGAACCGGCCAAGCTCCGTAAAGATGGCAATGTCATCCATGCCCTGGGGCTTCAGGATCTCCTCGTACTTCTTCCGGACGCCTTCTCCGATGTAGGCAATATTGCTGGCGGGCTGCTCCGGGCGATAGTCCACACCCACACCGCCGGACAGATTGATGAACGCAAAATGGGCGCCGGTGGCATTGCGCAGCCGCACGGCCAGACGGAACAGCTGGCTGGCCAGTTCCGGATAGTAGTCATTGGCGGTGGTATTGGAAGCCAGGAAGGCATGGATACCGAAGTGCTTGACACCCAGCTTCTGCAGCCGGTTAACGGCGCCGGCCATCTGATCCTCCGTCATGCCGTACTTGGCATCCCGGGGCATATCCATGATGGTGTTGCCCAGGGAGAAGGATCCGCCGGGGTTAAACCGCAGGCAGACCGTTTCAGGCATTTTTCCCTCTGCGATTTTCTCCAGGAATTCCACATGGGTGGCATCATCCAGATTGATGTAGGCACCCATCTCCCAGGCTTTGCGCATATCCAGCTCCGGGGTCACATTGGAGGAGAACATCACATCGTGACCGCTGTTGCCCACTGCCTCTGCCATCAGCAGCTCAGTATAGCTGGCGCAGTCGCAGCCGCAGCCCTCTTCCTTCAGGATCTGAAGGATATAGGGATTGGGGGTTGCCTTTACGGCAAAATACTCCCGGAAGCCGGGATTCCAGGAAAAAGCATCTTTCAGCGCCCGGGCGTTCCGGCGGATACCGGCCTCATCATACAGGTGGAAGGGTGTGGGGATCTGCTCAGTGATCTGCTGCACCTGGGGCAGTGTCACAAAGGGTGTCTTTTTCATTACGGCTTACCTCTCTTATTGGTCAATGCACAAATTGTACTCCATTGGCGGTCATTTGTCAACGCCAAACAGCACTCTCCTGTGGGGAGAGTCTGTTTTTCTCCCATTGGTGGAAAGGTTCCGCAAAAAAGAATTTCCTTTTGGTGAATGTGCATTACGGTTTCTCCGCCTCTTCTGACCCGCTATTGACAGAGGGATCATTCGGGTGTATAATTATCTCAAGTTATATCAAACTTGTTTATCGGTTTTTTATTATCTTATCTCAAAAGGAGCCCGCTATGAAACGCACCAAACTCGCAGACCGGCTGCTGCCGGACTACACCCGGGGAGAAGAAATCATGAACATGGTGACCCATATCGTCGGCGGCGCCGTGGGCATCGTGGCGCTGACTCTCTGTGTCATCTTTGCCGCTATCCACGGCAATGTCTACGGCATCGTCACCTCCGCCATTTACGGTACCGCCATGATCTCCATGTTCACCATTTCCAGTGTCTATCACGGACTGAAACCCACCCTGGGCAAAAAAGTGATGCAGGTCATCGACCACTGCACCATCTACTTCCTCATTGCCGGTACATATACGGTGATCGTCCTGTCCGCCATCCGGCCGGTCTATCCCGTGCTTGGCTGGGGACTCTTCGCCTTTGAATGGGCCATGACCGCACTGGCCACCACCCTCACCGCCATTGATCTGAAGAAATACAGTGTTTTCTCCATGATCTGCTACATCGGCATGGGCTGGGCCGTGATCATCTTCTGGCGCCAGACCCTGGAGGTAATGACTCTGCCGGGCTTTGCTCTTCTGCTCTCCGGCGGCATTGCCTATACCATCGGATCCATTCTCTACGGCATCGGCAAAAAGAAGAAGTGGATGCACTCCGTGTTCCATATCTTTGTGGTCCTGGGTGCAACCCTTCAGTTCCTGTCCGTTCTGCTGTACGCTGTTTAAGTACAAAAAAACCGCACCGGAAACGGTGCGGGTTTTTATTATGCTTCGGTTTCTTCAAAGCCGTCAAAGAGAGAGGTCTGGGAACAGTCTTCAATGTTTCTGCCTTCCATCAGGGCTTCGAACTGCTCGCCGGAAATGGATTCGTTGGCCAGCAGATAGTCCACCAGTTCCTGAAGCTTTTCGGAATTGTCAGACAGGATCTGACGGCAGTGGTCGTAGGCACGGTCGATCAGGGCCTTTACCTCGTCATCAATGGTGCCGGCCACCTTTTCAGAGTAGCTCTTGGTGGTCTGGTAGTCCCGGCCGATGAACACCTCACCGCCGTCCAGGTAGCTGACAGTACCCAGCTTCTCGCACATACCGTAGCGGGCAACCATATCCTTGGCCAGCTTGGTGGCGCGGTCGATGTCGTTGGAGGCACCCACAGAGATATCACCCACAAACAGAGCCTCCGCCACACGGCCGCCCAGCAGGGTGACGATCTCCTCGTACATCTCATTTCTGGTCATGTTGGAGGAGTCATCCTTGGGCAGGCTCCAGGTGGAGCCCAGGGACTGGCCTCTGGGGATGATGGTGATATGACGGACAGGAGCCTGGGTGGGCAGCTTATAGGTGGCCACAGCGTGACCTGCCTCATGGATAGCGGTGGTCTTCAGATCCTTCCGGGTCTGGACTCGGCTCTTCTTGGCGGGACCGGCCAGAATTTTCATCATGGCCTCGTTCATATCCTCCATGTTCAGAACAGGGCGATTCTCCCGGGCAGCCAGGATGGCAGCTTCGTTCAGCAGGTTGCTCAGGTCAGCACCGGTGAAACCGGAGGTAGAGCGGGCAACGACCTTCAGATTCACGGAATCATCCAGCTTCTTACCCTTGGCATGGACCTTCAGGATCTCCTCACGGCCCTTCACATCGGGACGGCCCACATGGATCTGGCGGTCAAAACGGCCGGGCCGGAGCAGTGCGGGGTCCAGAATGTCGGGACGGTTGGTGGCAGCCAGAACAATGACGCCTTCGGTACGGCCGAAGCCGTCCATTTCCACCAGCAGCTGGTTCAGGGTCTGTTCCTTTTCGTCATGTCCGCCGCCCATGCCGCTGCCGCGCTTGCGACCCACAGCGTCGATCTCGTCGATGAAAATAATGGCGGGAGCAACCTTCTTGGCCTGCTCAAACAGGTCTCTGACACGGCTGGCGCCCACACCGACATACATCTCCACGAAGTCGGAACCAGAGATGGACAGGAACTGAACATCTGCCTCACCGGCTACCGCACGGGCAAGCAAGGTCTTGCCGGTGCCGGGAGGGCCCACCAGCAGCAGGCCGTGGGGAATGCGGGCACCGATTTCGGTGTACTTCTTGGGATCCCGGAGGAAGTCGACCACTTCCGCCAGTTCCTGCTTTTCTTCGTCGGCACCTGCCACATCGGCAAAGGTCACCTTCTTGCCGTCGGGAACACCCAGAACGGTCCGGGCCTTGCCGAAGTTCTGCAGGGGATTGTTGTTGTTCATCCGGCCCATGAGGAGGCCCCAGGCAAACAGCAGCACAATGCCCGCGATGATGATGGGCAGGACAAAGTCATAGGGATCGATTCCCGTATCCGGGTGGAAATGATAATTTTCCAGAATGCCTGCGGCCTTCTGGGACAGGAACAGGTCATTCATTTCCTCACGGAATTGGTCTGCATCGCCAATGGATGCGGTCAGGCTTGTTTTTCCGCTATAGGCGGTATGCAGTTCCATCGCAATGATATCATCCTGAACCTCAAAGCTTTTTACCTGAGCATCCTGGAACAGGCTCACCACTTCAGAATAATGCAGTCCGTCAGTGCCGTCGCCAAACAGTCCGGACACCCAGGACATGAGCAGGAACATGCCAAGGACATAGATCAGGATGGGAGAAATCTTACGGTTTTTCAAATTGGGTTAGCTCCTTTGGGTAATTGCGTATTTTTCGTATGCTTCGGGCTTCAGAACACCCACATAGGGCAGGTTCCGGTAATGCTCGTTGAAGTCCAGGCCGTAGCCCACCACGAATTCATTGGGAATGGTGAAGCCGGTCCAGTCGGGCTGCAGGGTGATTCCCTCAATTCTGCGCTCGGGCTTGTCCAGCAGCGTGCAGATTTTGATGGAGGCAGGGTTCTTGCTCAGCAGGTGGTTGTAGGTATACTGCAGGGATCTGCCGGTATCGTAAATATCCTCCAGGATCAACACATGGCGGCCAGCAACGTCCACAGACATATCCTGCTTCACGATCATATTGCCGGAAGACTTGGTGCCCTTGTAGGAAGACAGGCACATGAAGTCCATCTGGCAGGGCACAGTAATGTGCTTCATCATATCCGCATAGAACATAACAACGCCCTTCAGAACGCCCAGGACCACGGGGTCCTTGCCTTCATACTCCCGGGAGATCTCCGCACCCATTTCACGGATGCGTGCCTGGATCTGTTCTTCAGAAACAAGAACTTTCAGAATATCCTTTTCCATTGTTTTTCCTCCATATGTCAATTATTTCTAATCTTTTCAAACCGGATCATCACGGCAGGCAGTTCCTTTGCCGCCCGATCCAGATCAGCACCCAGAGAACAGACACCCAAAATTCCCTGCTCATCCTCCACAACAGGGATCCTGCCGCGGCAAGCCGCCGGGATCTTCCTGTCGATGAACAGTTTTTTCAGGCTTTTGGTACCGCCGGAAAGACGGATCTCATCCCCGCTTTTCCGGGAACGGACCGTGATGGTGCCGGCAGTCTGCACCGTGAATGCTTCCGCCGTGTTGACGAGCTCCTGCGCCGGTGCGCAGAAGATCCGGAAATCACTGAATTCTGCCTCTCCGGGACAGGAGAGGCGGACGTCCTCCGGAGCATCCGTTTCTGTCAGACATTCCAGCCGGTCATAGTTCCGGGATACGGTAATGCCTCCGGGCAGATGGGCTTTCGCCGAGGGTTTGGGCGAATACAGCAGTTTTTCCGCTGCCGCGATATGGACCTGCTCCGGTTCCCGGACGCCATTTTTCCTGAGGAATGCTTCCAGGCAGCGGCTGCGCACTGCCGGATGCATGGCTTTCAGGGTTTCCACTGTGGGCAGGATCTCAAAATCCGCCTGGGCGGAGAGATATTCCTCATCCTGCCGCAGCCGCAGAGCCATGGCAGAGAGATTCTGTCCGATCCGGGGATTTTCCTCCTTCAGAAGCGGCATCACATGATGACGGATCCGGTTGCGCAGGAAGGCATCGCCGCCGTTGGAGGAGTCCTCGATATGGCTTAAACACCACTCTTCCAGAAACGCCTCCACCTCCTGCCGGGTGATACCCAGCATGGGACGGATCACATGACCGCTGACAGGCATAATGCCGCCCAGCCCCTTCAGTCCGGTACCGCGGATCAGGTGCAGCAGCACCGTCTCTGCATTGTCATCAGCAGTATGGGCAGTGGCAATTTTTCCGGACAAGCCCCGGAGAAAGGCATACCGGGCATCCCGGGCTGCCGCCTCCAGACCCTTCTTTCCTGCCGTCACAGTTCCGCCGCCCAGGTGGAGGGGAATGTCATACCGGTCGCAGAAATCCCGGACAAAGGCTTCATCCCGGTCAGATTCCTCCCCCCGGAGATGATGGTTGAAATGGGCAGCTTCCAGTGTGATGCCCAGTTTTTCTTTCAGAAGATACAGTGAAAACAGCAGCGCCACGGAATCCGCGCCGCCGGACACCGCACAGATGACGGTATCTCCCGGCTGTATCATGTCATACTGCTTTACAAAAGCAGTCAGCTTATTCAGCATGCTTCCACTCCCGGTCCGCAAAGGTCTGGAACTGGGGGATCCACTGGAGCTTCACCGTACCGGTCTCGCCGTGACGGTTCTTGCCCACGATACACTCCGCCACACCCTTGTCCTCAGAATTGGGATTATAGTACTCATCGCGGTACAGGAACATGATGACGTCCGCGTCCTGCTCGATGGCGCCGGATTCACGCAAATCGGACATGATGGGCCGCTTGTCGGTTCGGCTTTCCACCGCACGGGACAGCTGGCTCAGGCAGATGACAGGCACATTGAGTTCCTTTGCCATGATCTTGAGGCTTCGGGAAATCTCGCCAACCACCTGAACACGGTTTTCACTGCCGCCCTTGCCGTAGCCGGAACCGTTCATCAGCTGCAGGTAGTCGATGATGACCAGACCCAGATTGTCCAGCCGGCGCAGCTTGGCGTTCATCTCCGCCACGGTGATGGAGGGATTGTCATCCACACGGATGTCCGTCTGGCTCAGGGAGGCAGAGGCCATACACAGCTTGCTCCACTCCTCTTCGCTGAGCTTTCCGGTGATCAGCTTGCCCAGTTCCACGAAGCTTTCGCCGGACATGAGACGCATGACCAGCTGCTCCCGGGACATTTCCAGGTTGAAAATGGCCACGGTCTTGTTGTACTTCTTGGCCACATTCATACCAATGTTCAGAGAGAAGGTGGACTTACCCATGGCGGGACGGGCAGCGATCAGCACCAGGTCGGATTTGTTCAGACCGTGGATCTTGGTATCCAGATCCCGCAGGCCGGTGGAAAGACCGGGGATGGGAGAGTCGGACATGCTCAGCTCCGTCAGCGTATCAAAAACCCGGTGCAGGACGGTGCCCACATGCTCCAGAGAGTCGCCGTGTTCACCCTTGCGCAGGGCATAGATCTTCTTCTCCGCGGATTCCAGCATCTCGCTGGCGGTACCGGTCTCTTCATAGACCATCTCCGTGATATCGGCAGCGGCCTGATTCAGACCCCGGAGCATGGCCTTTTCCCGGACGATATTGGCATACCGGACCACATGGGCAGCGGTGGGAGTGATCTCCATCAGCTGCAGCACATAGTCACGGGAATTGTCGTGATAGTAACCCAGTTCCTTCAGCTTATCCAGCACGGTAACCGGGTCAATGGTCTGGGAGAAATTGAACATGGTATAGATGGTCTCGTAGATCTCCCGGTTCTGCTGCTGGTAAAAATCCTCCGGCTTCAGCAGGCCCACCACTTCCGTGATGCACCGGCTGTCGATGAGGATGGAGCCCAGCACTGCCTGCTCCGCTTCCAGAGACTGGGGCTGCTGCTTATGGAGAAGCTGTTCATCCATGTTGAATTCTCTCCTTTCTCTCGAAATCATTCAGAAAAGCCTTATGCTTCCTCGATCTTGACGGACAGGGGGGCGCTGATCTCGTAGCCCAGCTTGCAGGTGGCGGTGTAGGTGCCCACGTTCTTGATAGTCTCATTCAGAACGATCTTGCGCTTGTCCAGCTTGATGCCCTGCTTTGCCAGTGCATCGGCAACTTCGGCGTTGGTGACGGAGCCGAACAGACGGCCGTTTCCGCCGCCCTTGGCCTTGACCACAACGGTCATCTCCCGCAGCTTCTTGGAGGTTGCCAGAGCTTCCGCCTTCTCACGGGCAATGCGCTCCTGGGTAGCCTTGTCGTTCATACGCATGGTGTTGATGGCGTCGGGGGTAGCCTCGATGGCCAGCTTCTTGGGCAGCATGAAATTGCGGGCGTAGCCGTCGGAAACCTCCAGCATCTGGCCCTTCTTGCCCTTGCCCTTTACGTCCTGTAACAGAATAACCTTCATAATTATACTCCTTATGTGTCATGCAAAACAGCGGCAGTTCCGCTTTCTGCGGTTTTTACGTTTCGTAGAATTTATCGATGGATGCCACCAGCTTATCCAGGGCATCCTTTACCGTGATACCCTGGATCTGGGCACCGGCTGTGGCGGTATTGCCGCCGCCGCCCAAAGGCTCCAGGATCATCTGCACATTGGCTGTGCCGATGCTTCTTGCAGAGATGATGACACGGTCATTGTCCGGATACAGCACAAAGGAAGCGCTGATGCCGGAGATATTCAGCAGTTCGTCCGCTGCCTGAGCCGCCAGTACCCGGGTGGTGGGGGTGTAGAGCGCCGCGACGGCGATCTCGTTGCGGTAGAGACGGGCGGATTTGATGATCTGGTACTTGGCCATGGTGTCCTGGAAATCGTTCTGCAGCAGCATCTTCACGTCGGTGGTATCAGCGCCCAGACGCCGCAGCGCCGCGGCTGCCTCAAAGGTACGCTCACCCGTGCGGACATTGAAGAACTTGGTATCCAGGCAGATGCCGGCCAGCAGGCTCTTGGCCTCGATGGGCAGCACATCCTGCTTTTCCACGGCATATTCCACCAGTTCCGTCACCAGCTCCGATGCGGAAGACGCATAGGTCTCATGCAGATTGACCACCACGGGATTGATATAATCCGCGGCACGGCGGTGGTGATCCACCACGCAGATTTTGGAAATGGCTTCCAGCAGAGGCTTGTACTCCACCTGGTCGGGACGGTTGGTATCCACCACAATGAGGATGCTGCGGTTGTCGCAGTGGAGCATGGCTTCCTGGCCGGTGATAAAGATGTCCTTGTATTCGGGAACTTCCAGGATCTCACTGATCAGTTTCTGGGAAGCATTGACCTCCAGGTCAATGACGATATTGGCCTTCTTTCCCTTCTTGCGGCACAGGCAGACAATGCCCATGGCGGCACCGACGGCATCCAGGTCAGCATTCTTGTGACCCATGATGAATACCCGGCTGCTCTGGCCGATCAGTTCCATCATGGAGTTGGCAGTAACACGGGAACGAACCTTGCTGCGGTAGTCAGCTTCCTTGTTCCGGCCGCCGTAGAAGGTGAAATTGATCCGGTCCTTGATGACCGCCTGGTCGCCGCCGCGGCTCAGAGCCATTTCAATGCCCAGGGCAGCAAAATCGTAACCCTCTTCAAAGTTCACCGCATCCACACCCAGACCAAAGGAAATGGAAGCCGCCAGTCCGGAGGGATTGGTGATGTCATGGATGTTTTCCAGCAGGGAGAACTTATCCTCAATGGCATGGTTTAAGTCCCGCTTTTCGAAAATGAACAGGAACCGGTTGCGCTCCATCTTTCGCAGCAGACCGCCGTAGCCTTCCGTCCACTTGGTGATGGTGTCGTTCAGCTTGGCGTTCAGGGTGGAGATGCCGCTTTCGGACAGGTTCTTGGTCAGTTCCTCATAGTTGTCAATGAGGATAATGGAAACCACGGGACGGGAACGGATATATTCGTCCCGAACCTGGTAGAGTTCCGTCAGGTCGCTGAGATACATGACACCCAGCATGGTGCTGCGGTTGTCCGCTGCCCGGATCATGGTGCCGTAGACCCGGTAACGGCGGCCGTCGATGGTCACATCGTGGGGACATTCATTCTTGCCGGAAGCCAGCCAGTCGGTGGAGAAACCGGGCAGAACTTCCTCCAGCTCATGTTCCATCATGGTATCGGAAATACCGGTCAGGTTGCTGAACCGGCGGTTGGTCCAGACGATGCCGCCGTCTGCCAGCCGGACCACCACAGTGGGGAAAGGATTATCGCCGTGACCCACAGACTCCAGGGTATTGGGCATGGAGGTCAGATATTTTTTCAGATTCCGGTCCCGGCGGTTGCGGTGCAGCACATAAATAAAAAACGCACCCAGCACAACAGCCGCTTCCACAGCAGCCAGCCAGTATTCTCCCGCAAGCAGTGTCGCTGCACAGAACGCCGCCATCACACTGAAATAGGCACCGACACCGGGGCGTAAAAGCCGTCCCAATCTGTGTTTCAAGGTTACCGCCTCCTTCTTTTTCCGCCAAATGGCCATACAAATCCATAGTATGCACAGTATTATATCAAATCTGCCGTTGCCGTGCAACTGTTTTTCAGGAAAATGCCAGAAAAATCCCCCGGAAACGAAAAGTTCAAAAATTGTTGTATACTTTTTCAAATTTGTGTGCTATACTTCCGTAGACTGCGCCGGGAGCGGGCTTTACCCGGGCACTTTTATCCGGATTTTTACTCCGGAACCATAAATAAAAAGAGATATGCAGGCGTTTTTCCCCGAAAAAAGCGATTCAGGGCTTGAATTTGGGAAGGCGGCTGCTTGCTTGTGTTGTTCATTTTCGGACATAATCACTGAAAGGAGTATTTTTTTGGCAGAAAAACTGAAAATTATCCCTCTGGGCGGCCTTGACGAGATCGGCAAGAACTGCACCGTCCTGGAGTACGGCAAGGATATGATCGTCATCGACTGCGGCGTGGGCTTCCCCGAGGAAGACATGTACGGCGTGGATCTGGTGATCCCCGACTTTTCCTATCTGGTGGCAAACCAGAAAAAGCTGAAGGGCATGTTCATCACCCACGGTCACGAAGACCATATCGGCTCCATTCCCTACGCCATGCAGCAGATCAGCTGCCCCATCCACGGCACCGCCATGACCAACGGCCTGATCAAGCTGAAGCTGGAGGAGCATAAGCTGGCCGACAAGGTCAAGCTCATCACCCACAAAGCAGGCGACACCGTCAAAGCCGGCTGCTTCAGTGTGGAATTCATCCACGTAAACCACTCCATCGCCGACGCTGTGGCGTTCAATATCAAGACCCCCGTGGGCAATGTGATCTTTACCGGCGACTTCAAGATCGACCCCACTGCCGCCGACGGCATGATCGACCTGGCCCGGCTGGGTCAGCTGGGCAATGAGGGCGTTCTGGCACTGCTGGCTGACTCCACCAACGTCGAGCGCAGCGGCTATACCCCCAGCGAGACCATGGTGGCAGAAAGCCTGGACCGTCAGTTCCGCAACTGCGACCAGCGGATCATCGTCACCACCTTCGCTTCCAACATGCACCGGATCCAGTCTATCCTGACCACCGCCCAGCGCCACGGCAGAAAAGTGGCCGTCACCGGACGGAGCATGGAAAATATGCTGAAAGTCGGCCAGGAACTGGGCTATATCAAGGTCAAGCCCGGTACCATTGTGGATCTGGCTGCCACCAAGAGCCTGCCCAAGAACAAGGTGGTCATCGTTTCCACCGGTTCCCAGGGTGAGAACATGTCCGCTCTGTACCGCATGGCCTTCAATACCCACAAGCAGGTGGACATCACCTCCGGCGACCGGATCATCATCTCCGCCTCCGCCATCCCCGGCAATGAGAAGGCTGTTTCCAAGATCATCAACGAGCTCTACCGCAAGGGTGCCGATGTGGTCTATGAGAAGAGCGAAGGCCTCCATGCCTCCGGCCACGCCTGCCGGGAGGAGCTGAAGATCATCCATGGCCTGGTTAGACCCAAGTTCTTCCTGCCCGCCCACGGTGAGCAGCGGATGCTGCAGATCCACTCCAAGCTGGCCCAGTCCATGGGCATGAACCCCCGCCATATCCACATCATGGAGATCGGCAAGGTCTTCGAGTTCACCGGCAAGACCTGCAAGGAAAACGGCACTGTTCCCGCCGGTAAGGTATTCGTGGACGGCAGCGGTGTGGGCGATGTGGGCAGCGTGGTTCTGAGAGACCGCAAGCATCTTGCCGAAGACGGCATGATCGTTGTGGTTGTGAATCTGAACGCCGAAGACGGCTCTGTCCTCACCGGCCCCGATATCATCACCCGCGGCTTCATCTATGTGAAGGAATCCGAGGAACTGATGGAATCTCTTCAAGAAGTGGCCATGGAGGCCATCGAGCGGTGCCAGCGCAAGCGGGTCCGGGACTGGTCTTCCATCAAGAGCGCCATCAAGAATGACATCAGCGGCTACCTCTACAAGACCACCAAGCGCAATCCCATGATCCTGCCTGTGATCACCGAAATCTAATAAAAAAGCCGTCCCCAAAAAGGACGGCTTTTGTGATACAACAGAAAAAACGGTATTAGGAGCATCTTTATGCGTTATTATTTTGCCCCCATGGAGGGTCTGACGGACAGCATTTACCGCCGGGCGCACCATCAATACTTCACCGGTGTGGACCGGTACTATATGCCCTTTCTCTCCCCCACCATCCACCGCACCCTGACCCACCGGGAAGACCGGGAGCTGCCCCTGGCGGAAAGTGAGTCCTTCCATGCGGTTCCCCAGGTGCTGACCAAGGTTTCCGAGGATTTTCTCTGGGCAGCCCAGGTCTGCCTGGACCGGGGCTATGATGAAGTCAACCTGAATGTGGGCTGTCCCTCCGGTACCGTGGTATCCAAGGGAAAGGGCAGCGGTATGCTGCGGGACCTGGAGCATCTGGACCGGTTTCTGGATGAGATCTTCGCAAAAAGCCCCATTCCGGTTTCTGTCAAAACCCGGCTGGGCATTGAAAATCCCGAGGAATTTACCGCCATTCTGGATATTTACAACAAGTACCCCATCAAGGAACTGACCATCCATCCCAGAGTCCGCAAGCAGTTCTACAACGGAACTGTGGACATGGAACTGTTCCACTACGCCGTCCGGAACAGCCGCAATCCTCTGTGCTACAACGGCGACATCACCTCTGTGGAACAGATTGAGTCCCTGTCCCGGGAGTTCCCCCAGCTGGAATCCGTCATGATCGGCAGAGGTCTGGTGGCGGATCCGGGCCTGCTCTGCGGCGGCACCGATGTGAAGGCCCTGGAGCAGTTTATGAATGCTCTGCTGGAGGAATACACCGTGGCCTTCGGTGGCAGCCGCAACGCCATGTTCCGGCTGAAGGAAAACTGGGGACTGCTGCACCCCCGGTTTGAAGGCGTGGACAAGCTATGGAAGAAGCTGCGCAAAACCACGGATCTGGAGGAATACAAGGCCATTACCGCTGAGATTTTCCATACCCTGCCCCTGCGCAGCGCTGTAACTGAAGAATAACAAAAGCCGGATGTCAGAATCGACATCCGGCTTCTTTGGCAGCTGCAGAGAAACGATTCATTCCTGTTCGAATGCAATTATGTAAGCTTATTATGTAAATTCATTGTATCCTGCAAGATACACGTCACTTCATTTATTTGCAAATAATTCAGGATTTATGTTAACATGTCGAATATTGTCGCAAAATATAGACAAAATTATTAGTGTTTTACCGCAACTGCGAATTGACATTTTTTACAGCTAACTGTATAATTTCGTCGTGGCATTCTATAAATTTGGATATGGAGGTGCAACATGAACAACACCCGTAAGGAGTCTCTCCTCAAAAAACTCAATCAAAAAATGTTATCACTTAAATATCTGGTTTCCGAAGGATCATCCTCAAAACCAAGAATGATTGGATTGGCCGCTGTCATTTTTGTTCTGGTTCTTGTCCTGATTTTTGTTCTGGTTCTTACTGTACACAGTCGCAAAGAACCCGTGGACGAGCTCCTCGACGCAACCATGGCTGCTGCGGTTGAAGACATTGAACCCACGATCACTTCTGATGCAATTGAACCGCAGCCTGTCGGTATCCCCGCAGAAATGGGTACCATTTGCACAGACAGCCTGAGCATTTGCAAAGACCCCGGCATTGACATTGATGTTGAAGAATATTACACCATAGGCGATCGTGTCGAGATCCATGAAACGAAGAAGGTTAACGGTACGCTCTGGGGTTATACCGGCAAGGGATGGATCCGCATGGACAGCGTCAGAATGGATGATGTCCATCCCGCGAATTTCGACGGAACCGAGATCGTGTCCAACGGCAGTTCTACCGTACTGGGCTATGGTGTTGTAGACCTGAAAGCGTTGAATGTGCGCATCGGTCCCGGCACCGATTATACAAAGATCAAGGAAATACCGCAGGGTATCCGTTACGCTTACTACGAAGTATCTGATGAATGGGTACGTATCGGCGACGGCTGGGTCAGCACTTTATACTTCTATGTAGAAGGTACCGCGGCTGAAGATGCCACCACCGGTACCATCACAACAAATGATCTGAACGTCCGCACCGGTCCCGAAACTTCCTTTAAGCGTGTGAACAGTTACATGGAAGGCGATTCTGTTGAGATTCTCGCAGTGGTCAATGGCTGGGGTTACACCGAAAAGGGCTGGATCAGCATGATGTATGTGAAACTGCCGGATCCCGTGTATATTACCGGAAACGCCACCGTCACAGTCGGTCTGAATATTCGCGAAGCGCCGGATCCCGCCTCTGCAAAGATCAATGTCTATAAGGAAGGCGATCATATCACCATCATCGAAGTAAACAACGGTTGGGGCAAAACGGATAAAGGCTGGATCAATCTGGATTACGTTAAATATGACTGATAATATGATGAATTAAGAATAAAAGCAGGCCGGCACAAAACGTGCGGTCTGCTTTTTCTGTTGATCCGGAAAAGTCCGGAACTGTCGCATGAATTGGCTTTTTACGTTATTCATTACGGAGCGAAAGGGACTCGTTACACTATGGTCGCCACCAGTTTTTGAACTGGTGGCCACAACATGCCACCGGCATGTTGCATTTAGTCATTCGAGTCCCTGCGCCGAAAAACAAAAAAACAGATACCCAAATGGGCATCCCGAGAAAACACGGCGAAAGGGACTCGAAACATTAATGAGTTGCCGCCGTCGAGACCGGCGGCAAGCAAGAGTCCACCGGACTCTTGCATTTATTTCTTCTCGTCCCTTTCGCAAAAAACAAAAACAGGAAACACCGGATGGTGTTTCCTGTTTTTGGTACGGCGAAAGGGACTCGAACCCCCGACCTACTGATTCGTAGTCAGTCACTCTATCCAACTGAGCTATCGCCGCATATGCGCAATTCCTTAGCGCTCAGATATAATAGCACAGGGTTCCAAAAAAATCAAGCCCTTTTTTCACTTTTTTTCAAAATTTTTTATTTTCTTTTTTCACCACACCAATCAGGCCGAAAATCAGGAAAAACACCATCATTCCCCCGGCAATTCCAACTGTCAGACGAAAATCCGGTTCCGCGGCTTCCGGCTCTTCCTCCGCAGCCGGAGCAAAAGACTGTGTTTGTGTCGGCTGGGTTGCCTGGGGCTGCAGAGTCTCTGCTGTTTCCTGCGCGGCAAGACGTTCGGCTTCCAGACGCGCTTCCTCCTCTTCCTGCCACCGGGCCTCCAGTTCCGCATCCTGCAGATGGGTGGTCATGTGCTCAAAGAAATCATTTTTCTGCTCATCCTCTCCAACCGTCGTGCGGTAGAGGCCGAATTCGCAGGGACTGTACTGTGTGATTTCCGAAGCGGCATCCATCCCCTGGAAGTACCAGCTGTAATAGGTCTGCTGGCTCACATGGCAGGGAAAGCCCAGATGTTTGGTGACTTCAAAGGCCGTCATACCGCCGAAGCTTTCCAGCGGGATATCCCAATCCATATTGATCCGGTTCTCCGGATACAGGTGCAGATAGGTCTTGGGCACATCCCAGATACCGTAGCGCTCCGCGGATTCCGGAAATCGCTCCGGATCGGCAGAAACGGTTACGGCTTCACACAGAAGTTCCGCATAGACCATGTGCATACCATGGCCGTACTCACCCCTCAGGTCGTGACCCACTGCCACCTTGGGACGGAACCGACGGACATTTTCCACCACGAAGGAGAGAATGTCATCCCGGCTGATGCCCTTGTTTCTGTATTTCTGATAGGCCTCTGCCAAAGACTGGGTATTATAGTCCCCAAAGGTACCGAAGACCGGATAATGCCGGACACCCACCGCCCACAGACCGTCCAGCATTTCATGGCAGCGGCGCATGGTCATATTCCGGTGATCGGTCATATAAACCACCTGGACATTGTATCCCCGCTCCGCGGCATAATAAGGAAGCAGACCCGCGAAAAACAGCTGCTCATCGTCGCCGTGGGTGGAAAACAGCGTAAGGTCCGCTTCTCCCTCCGCGGGAGCTTGCCAGCGCTGCACCCAGTCCGGCACCTCGCCGGGAGTGAATACCGACAGTTCCGCGAGTTTCACGTCTCCGTTGCTGAACGTCAGGGTCACAGTTTCGGGAGCGGTTCCGAATACCGCCACCAGATCCAGAAACTCATGAAGGTAACCGGTCTGGCCCACGGTCCGTGTTTCGCCGGAGCCTTCATCGGTCACAGAAAATGCGCCGTATTCCTCGCCGAATACCAGATAGACAGAGCCGACGCCTGCTTCGTGGGACAAGGTGACGGTTCCGCCATCCCTGATCTTTGTGGATTCCATGGTTCTGCCGTCAAAAAGCCGGTTGTCGGAACTGAAGCCGGTGTGTCTTTTCAGCGCGGCGCTTCCGGAGATCTCCTCCGCATTGACGGTCAGGGCACCCAAAAGCATGCAGATCAGTGTACAGCACAGCAGAAAGATCCGCCGCATCTTCATTCCTCCTTCCGGTTGTCATAATTCGGATTATATCAAAGGTGTTCTCTCTTGTCAAAGGAAACAGGGCTTCTTGACACGGGATTCCCACCTATAGTAAAATAATAAAAAACGAAAGGAGTCCCTGTATGGAAACCTGCGACCTCACCGCCCTGCCGGGGCTTCTGCTGCCCTGGTATTACGAACACAAGCGGGATCTTCCCTGGCGGAAAGACCGGGAGCCCTACCACATCTGGCTGTCGGAGATCATGCTGCAGCAGACCCGTGTGGAAGCTGTGAAGGGATATTATGCCCGTTTTCTGGACGCCCTGCCCACGGTGGAAGCCCTGGCAAACTGTGACGATGACCTGCTGCACAAGCTCTGGGAAGGTCTCGGCTATTACAGCCGGGTGCGGAATCTAAAAAAAGCCGCCGGCGTCATTCTGGAGCAGAACGGCGGCCGGTTCCCTGAAACCTACGATGAGATTCTTTCCCTGCCGGGTATCGGAGACTACACCGCAGGCGCCATCTCCTCCATCTCCTTCGGTCTGAAAACCCCGGCGGTGGACGGAAATGTGCTGCGGGTGCTGTCCCGGCTGCAAAACGACCCAAGCCCCATCGATCTCCCCCAGACCAAAAAAGCCGTCCGCAACACCCTGGAGGCGATCTATCCGGATGCCGCCGGTGACTTTACCCAGGCGCTGATGGAACTGGGTGCCACCCTCTGCGGTCCCAACTGGAAGCCCCGGTGCGAAGAATGCCCCTGCCGGGATCTCTGCCTGGGATATAAGCTGGGCACTGCGCAGGCACTGCCGGTGAAAGCCCCCAAAAAAGAAAAACGCCAGGAAGACCGGACAGTGCTGATTTTATCCTGCGACGGAAAATATGCCCTTGAGAAGCGTCCAAATAAGGGACTTCTGGCAGGACTGTGGCAGTTCCCGAACATCTCCGGACACTACGAAACCGGAGAACTTCTTGCCCTGGTGGAATCAATGGGACTCCCTGTCCGGGAAATCCGGAAAGAAATCACCCGAAAGCACATTTTCACCCACATCGTCTGGAATATGAAGGGCGTTTATCTGGAACTGGCCGAGCCCGCCGGCGATTATCAGTGGTTTACGGAAGCCGAGATCAAAACCCAGGCGGCGCTGCCCACAGCTTTCCGCCTGTTCTGGGAGGAGAAATAACATGTTTGACTATCATATGCATTCCAGAGTGTCCTTTGACGGGCACCACACAGGCCTTGCCATGGCTCAGGCTGCCCTGACCGCTGGTCTGAAAGATATCTGCTTTACCGATCATCTGGACTACGATCCACTGGGACAGATGGGCAAGCTGGATTTCGACACGGAAGCTTACAACCTGGAATACGATTCTCTGGAGCTTCCCGGCCTGAAAATCCGCCGCGGCATGGAATTCGGCATGGATGTCCATAATGTGGAGCAGTTCAAAAAAGACCTGCAGCGCCGTCATTTTGACTTTGTTCTGGGCTCCATCCATTTTGTGGACGATCTGGATGTCTACTTTGAACCCTACTGGAGCGGCAAGACCGTGTTCCAGGCCGAACGGCGGTATCTGGAAGCCACTCTGGAAAGTGTAAAGCTGCACAATGATTTTGATGTTCTGGCGCATCTGACCTATATCAGCAAGACCAAATGCCATCCCGCACCCCGACCCGTTCCCTATGCCGAGCACCGGGAGCTCATCGATGAGATCCTGAAAGTGCTGGCAGCCAAGGGCAAGGGTATGGAGCTGAACACCAGCGGCATGGACCGCTGCGGCGGTTTCCTGCCTACTGCTGACATTTTCCGCCGGTTCAAGGAACTGGGCGGCGAGATCGTCACTGTCGGCTCTGACGCCCACACCACCGACCGGGTCGGACAGTACAGTTTCGATGCCTGCCGGATCCTGCAGGATATCTTCGGTCATGTGTGCACCTTTGAAGACCGCAATCCTATTTTCCATAAACTGTAAATTAAAGGAGGACAGCCGCTGCGCTGTCCTCTTTCTTTGTCATTTTTACCCGTATGTCGCTCAAAACAATATATAATTTGGAAAAAAGCCCTATTTTCGGATGTAAATATTGACAATTTGTGAATATCAAATTATACTGTAAGTTATCCTGCAACTATTGTAAGTTTTTCGGAGGAATTTAAGTCATGCTGATCAAATGGAATGTGACCATTCCGAAACTCTCCGGGAACAATCCCCGGAAGGCCTATGTCTGGCTTCCCGATGATTATGAGGCCAATCCCGAAAAGCGCTACGGTGTCCTTTATATGTTTGACGGCCACAATATCTTCCGGGATGAATATGCCGCCTTCGGCAAATCCTGGGGCATGGAAGACTACATGAGAATGACCCGGAAGGATCTGATCATCGTGGCAGTGGAGTGCAATCATCAGGGCAACAGCCGCCTGCAGGAATACGCCCCTGTCACCTACCGGAACAAGGAACAGGGCAGCATCACCGGCAAGGCGCCTGCATACATGAACTGGCTGGTGCATCAGCTGAAGCCCTATGTGGACAAAACCTTCCGCACCCTTCCGGACCGGGATCACACCTCCCTGGCAGGCTCTTCCATGGGCGGTCTGATCGCCCTTTACGGCATCGGTGCCTATAACCATGTGTTCCGTCAGGCAGCCTGCCTGTCTCCCAGCCTCTGGGTGGCTCCCGCAAAACTGCTGGCCATGGTTGCCAAAACCAGCTATGCCCCCGACACCGCCATTTTCCTGTCCTACGGACAGCAGGAAATGAAAAACCACAGCGCAAACCATTGGATCATTTCCGCTGTGGCAGGTGAACTTTACGTCAAGGGTGTGAACCTGACGCTGCGCATCGTCCGGGACGGCTATCACTGTGAAGCTGCCTGGGAGAAGGAAGTTCCCATCTTCATGGACAGCCTGGAACTTTAAAACCATTTTTATTTAATATAAACAACATTTAGGAGAGAGACATTTTTTATGGAAATTCGCTACGAAAAGCACTGGAGCGGTCACCTGAACCGTGAAATGGAATTCAAGGTCTACGGCCATGCCGGCCGCCCTGTCCTGTTCATCCCCTGCCAGGCAGGCCGCTACTGGGACTTCGAAGGCTTCAACATGGACAAGACCTGGGCTCCCTGGATTGAATCCGGCGAAGTCATGGTCATTGCCTGTGACTCCATCGACAACGAGGCCTGGGCCGCACTGGGTCAGGACAAGCGCTGGCGCATCGAGAATCACGAGAAGTGGTTCAACTACATCACCCGCGAGCTGGTTCCCGCCATCAACCACATCTGCTATCAGGCCAACGGCTACACCCGCGGCATCATGACCTTCGGCGCTTCCATGGGCGCTATGCACGCTGCCAACCTGTACTACCGCCGTCCCGACCTGTTCGACTCCTGCTTCGCCATCTCCGGTCTGTACGACAACAAGGAGTTCTTCGGCGACTACTGCGACGATCTGGTCTACAACAACTGCCCTGTCTTCTACCTGCCCAACCTGCCTGAGGATCACTTCTACATGGATATGTACCGCAGACAGAAGAGCCTGGTCGTCATCGGTCAGGGTGCCTGGGAAGAGGCTCTGCTGCCCTCCACCCGCCAGCTGGATACCATCTGCTGCCAGAAGGGCATCCCCACCCGCTTTGAGTACTGGGGCTTCGATGTGAACCACGACTGGCCCTGGTGGCACAAGATGGTTCCCACCTATCTGCCCTGGCTTCTTGGTTAATTTCTGAAACTTTTCCGAATTATTTATAAGGAGAGAAAAACTATGAAGAATTTCGTATTCATTTCCCCCAACTTCCCCCTGACCTACTGGAAGTTCTGCCGTGAGCTGAAGTACAACGGCATGCGCGTTCTGGGCATCGGCGACTGCCCCTACGATGAGCTGATGCAGGAACTGAAGGACAGCATGCATGAATACTACAAGGTCTCCTCCCTGGAGAACTACGATGAAGTGTTCAAGGCTGTTGCTTTCTTCACCTTCAAGTACGGCAAGATCGACTGGCTGGAGTCCAACAACGAGTACTGGCTGATGCGCGACGCCGCTCTGCGTACTGAGTTCAACATCACCACCGGCCCCAAGCTGGATGAGATGGACAAGATCAAGTACAAGTCCGCCATGAAGGCCTACTACGAGAAGGCAGGTCTGCCTGTTGCCCGCTACCACCTGGTGGAAGGCCTGGAGGACGCTCTGGAGTTCGCCCACAAGGTCGGCTACCCCGTCGTTGTCAAGCCCGACAACGGTGTCGGCGCTTCCAACACCTACAAGCTGAAGTCCGATGAGGATGTCCAGTGGTTCATCGACACCAAGGACGACAACATCTACATCATGGAAGAGTTCGTCAACGGCTACGTTCAGACCTATGACGGCATTGTCGACTCCCAGGGCAACATGCTGTTCGAGTCCGGCAACATCACTCCCCACTCCCTGATGGATATTGTCAATGAAAACGGCGACTCCGTCTACTACCTGGTCAAGGAACTGCCCGAGAAGATCCGTCAGGCTGGCCTCGCTACCGTTAAGTCCTTCGGCGTCAAGTCCCGCTTCATCCACCTGGAGTTCTTCGTTCTGAACGAGGACCAGGAGGGTCTGGGCAAGAAGGGCGACGTGCTGGGTCTGGAAGTCAACATGCGTCCCGCCGGCGGCTTCACCCCCGAGATGTACAACTACTCCCAGGAGACCGACGTCTACAAGATCTGGGCTGACATGATTGCCTTCGACTGCAACACCAAGTCCATCGGCAACAGCCACTACTGCGCCTTCTTCGGCCGCCGCGACAACAAGCCCTACAAGCTGGATGACTACGAAGTCATGATGAAGTACGGCGACAAGATGGTCATGTGGGGCCGTATTCCTGAGGCTCTGTCCGGTGCAATGGCAAACCAGATGTACGTTGCCAACTTCGACACCGAAGAGGAAATGATGGAGTTCTACG
>JAFZGL010000112.1 GCA_017555395.1 Oscillospiraceae bacterium
CGTTTTCTGTACTGGATCTCTCTCAAGGAATGGGAGACACGGCTTTCTTCGAAATCCTCTCCCCTCTTTGGCAAGCGGGTGACGAGGCTCACGATGTGATCCTCTATACCCCTTGCAGGGGCGGGTGACGAGGCTCGATACATTATAGTGTGATTTCCGTCCAGCCGGAAATCAGCAACTGTCCACCGGACAGTTGCATTTAGATGGTTCGAGCCTCGCCCTTCCAAAAAGAAAAAGACCAGCCATAAGGCTGGTCTTTCTTTTTGGAGCGGGTGACGAGGCTCGAACTCGCTACCTCCACCTTGGCAAGGTGGCGCTCTACCGGATGAGCTACACCCGCAACGGACATGATGCATTATAACATCTTTTTCCGTTTTGTCAAGCCCTGTTTTTAATTTTCTTCCGGTTTCGTTGTCTCCGGCTGTCCCTGGGCTTCCACTACCGCATCCAGATCGTTGCAGCTGGGATACGCGGAATAATCCCACACATATCCGGTCATTTCCATATCCAGCTGTCTGCGGAACTTTCCGGCCTCATTGCACCGCAGAAGATCCACATGCCAGTATGCACCGTCCTGACAGATGATGTTCCAGGTCCAGGGGGAGCCGCTGCGGGTTCCTGTCACCACGATGCATTCCAGTCCTGCCGCCCGGCACATTGCCGCGTACACCGTGGCAAACACACGGCTGTCGCCGACACCGTGGCGCAGCAGGCTATAGGCCGGAGTAATGGATGTTTCGATCTTATAATCAAACCGTTCCATCAGGAAGCCGTACAGCTGGGAAAACTTCTGGCTTTCGGTACCCTCACCGCTGACATACAGTACAGCAGAATCAAACACCGGCTTAACCTGGGCCTGCATGGTCCGCAGTGCATCCCGGCTGGTCTGATAGGAAAACATCAGTTCCAGCACCCGGGCGTCGCCGACACCGTGGACTTCCCATGTCACCTGAGGAACCTCCATCACATTCTGGGGATTCTCCAGCGCATAGTCCTGTACAATCTGAGTCACATCCAGCTGCTCGTACGCTTCAATCTTCAGTACCAATGCTGTTTCAAAGTTGTCCAGCGCATCGCCGATGAGTTTCTTTGCCTGTTCCCCATCCTGGGCATTCCGGATTTTCCGGATCTCTGTCCGGCTGTGCCGATACGTGATTGTCAGAGCAATGGCGGTTTTTCCTGTGTTGCTGCCAACTTCGTAGTCCAGTGATTCCACCGCATAGGCACCGATTGGATAGATCTTACGGATATGATACGCTGCGTTGGCCAGGTTTTCCTCCAGCAAAAAGCTGTCGTAATTCACCACATTGATGATGCTGCTTTCCGTACCCTTGGATACAACCGCTTCCATGGCCTCCAGCAGCTCCTCATAATTGCTGACCACCAGATTTTCTGTGCGGATACTGCCGCTTTGCTCCCGGTGAGGCGTTACAGAATGGTAATTGCCGTCGGGCCAGCCGCAGCCGCTCAGCAGCAGAACGCAGCACAGGCACAATAGGATCAGACGCCGCTTCATAACGCCTACCTCCTTCTTAAAGAGAATCCTTGGTATACCGGGAGAAACCGTCGCCCAGCACCTGGTGGGCTTCCTGCACAATAATGAAGGCATTGGGATCGATATGAACCACCAGTTCCTTCAGTTCCGCCAGCTGCTGCTTTTTCACCGCTGCCAGCACCACCTTTTTCGGCGCATGGCTGTAGCTGCCCTCCGCAAGAAGGTAGGTTGCACCGCGGTCCAGCTGCAGGCCGATCTCCCGTGCAATGGCCTCATGTTCATCGGAAATGATGAGTGCCACCTTGGAATAGTCGAAATTATACACCATGGCATCCACCACCTTGCCGGACAGATACACCGTCACGCCGGAGTAGAGAGCCTTGGAAACATCCTGGAACACCAGACCTGTCAGGATCACGATCAGGCCGTCAAAAGCCATGGAGATCTGTCCGATGGGTACATTGCGGTATTTCAGTTTCAGCAGACGGATCAGAATATCAGAGCCGCCGGTGGAAGTACCGCTGACAAAAACCATACCCAGACCGATACCGCAGATCACACCGCCGTAAAGCACAGCAAGCAGAGGCTCCGGCATAGGGATAGAATACAATGCAAACAGATCGATCAGCACAGAACTCAGCACCATGCCGATCATGGAGCCGAAGAAAAACCGCTTGCCGATCTTCATACCGCCCAGAATAAACAGAGGCAGGTTCAGCAAAATGCTCAGAGCACCCACAGAACCGACACCAAGAACCTCCACAACGATCATAGCCAGACCGGAGATGCCGCCGGCGTTCAGATCACCGGGCGCCAGAAAAATCGCAAATCCAAAGGCAAAAACGGCACTGCCCAGAACGGTTGCCAAAATCCATCCGTATTTTTCTCTCAAATTTTCCATACGATTCTCTCCTGTTACACGTCAAAGGTCTGCTGCTTCTCAGCAGAATCCTCTTCCTTCAAAAGGCTTCCGGCAGAGGGGATGGTCTTGGTCCGATAGCGGCTTTCGTTGGTGATGCCGCTGGTCTTCAGAAGCTGCGCATCGCTGAGCACCGCTTTTTTCTTCAGGGTCAGCACCGCCACACCCTGGGTATTGCGGGTGGTCTTGGGATTCAGCTGAGCGGTGGAGAAGATCGCCGCTCTTCCGTCGGAAGAATAGACGGCCATCTGCTCATCCGTATCCAGCGCCAGTACCTTTACAAGAGGACTCTTGTCGGAATAGGCACCGGTGAGCTTGCGGCGGTTGGTCTTGGTTTCGTAAGCGCTGAGGGGCACCTTAGCCGCCTTGCCGTTTTCAAAGAAGAACAGCACAAAGCCCTTGTAATCCCCGCAAAATACCATGGAAACCATGGTCTCGCCCTGTTCGAAGCCCAGCTTCTGGGGCAGATAGTCACCCAGCAGGGACGCCTTGCTGTCCTCAAAATCGGAAAGCCGGGATTTATAGCACTGGAACTTATCGGTGAACACCAAAAATTCTGCCCGGTTGGTGCTTTCTCTGGTCCAGAGCAGGCTGTCGCCTTCCTTGAACTTCTGTTCACCGGACATTCTCAGGGACTGGGCGGTGATCTTCTTCAGATAGCCTTCCTTTGACAGGAAGACGGTAACAGGATAGTCAGGAACGGCAGGTTCTTCCTCTTCAGGCAGGGTCTCATCGATGTTGTAGATAATCTCAGTCTTTCTGGGTTTTCCGAACTTTTTGGAAACCTCCTCCAGTTCCTTGATGATGACCTTCTGCAGTTTCCGGGGACTGCCCAGAATATCCCGCAGGTCAGCGATCTCCTGCTCCAGCTGGGAGGTGGCCTTGGTCTGCTTCAGGATGTATTCCTTGTTGATGTTGCGCAGCTTGATCTCCGCCACATAGTTTGCCTGGATCTCATCGATGCCGAAACCGATCATCAGATTGGGGACAACTTCCTCTTCCAATTCCGTCTCCCGGATGATGGCAATGGCCTTGTCGATATCCAGCAGGATCCGCTCCAGACCCTTCAGCAGGTGCAGCCGGTCTTCCTTCTTGCCGATCTGATAGAACAGGCGGCGCTTGACACAGTCGGTACGCCATGCTGTCCACTCCGTCAGGATCTCGCCTACGCCCATGACTCTGGGCATGCCAGCGATCAGCACATTGAAATTGCAGGGGAAGGAATCCTGCAGCGGGGTCAGCCGGTAGAGCTTCTGCATCAGCTTTTCAGGCTCCACACCGCGTTTTAAGTCGATGGTCAGCTTCAGACCGCCCAGATCTGTCTCATCGCGCATGTCGGCGATCTCCTTGATCTTGCCGGCCTTGATCAGCTCCGCCACCTTGTCCATGATCACTTCTGTAGCGGTGGAATAGGGAATCTCGGTGATTTCAATGAGATTGCCTTCCTTGACATAGTGCCACTTTGCCCGGAGTTTGAAGCTGCCGCGGCCGGTATTGTAGATCTCCCGGGTGGTGGCTTCGTCAAACAGAAGTTCACCGCCGGTGGAGAAATCGGGTCCGGGCAGAGTCTCCAGAATGTCGTGCTCCGGATTCTTCATCAGCGCAATGGTGGTGTCGCACACTTCCTTCAGATTGAAGGAACAGATATTGGAGGCCATGCCGACGGCGATACCCTGATTGGCAGACACCAGCACATTGGGGAAAGTGGTGGGAAGGAGCGCAGGCTCTTTCATGGTGGCGTCATAGTTGTCCACCATGTCCACGGTATCGGAGTCGATGTCCTTGAACAGCTCCGTGCAGATGCTGTCCAGTTTGGCTTCGGTATAACGGGCAGCCGCATAGGCCATATCCCGGGAGTAGACCTTACCGAAGTTACCCTTGGAATCCACAAAGGGATGCAGCAGGCTTTCGTTGCCCTTTGCCAGACGCACCATGGTCTCATAGATGGCGGCATCGCCATGGGGATTCAGACGCATGGTCTGACCCACAATGTTGGCAGACTTGGTTCGGCCGCCGTTGAGGAGGCCCATCTTGTACATGGTGTACAGGAGCTTGCGGTGGGAGGGCTTAAAGCCGTCGATCTCCGGAATGGCTCTGGAAACGATGACGGACATGGCATAGGGCATGTAGTTGATCTCCAGAGTTTCGGAGATAGCCTGCTCGGTGGTGGAACCCACAAGTCCCATGATGCCGTCGGTATTTACTTTTTTCTTCTTTTCAGGTTCCTGTTTTTTACGTGCCATACTTGGCTCCTTTGCAACAAACATGTCATTGCGAACCAGTCCGCAGACTGGTGCGGCAATCTCCTAGACATTGCGTAACCGTGGGGGGATTGCCACGTCGGCCTGCGGCCTCCTCGCAATGACAGATATATTTAGGAAATATCGGCAAGCTCAAGGTACTTGGCGCCGTTTTCTGCGATAAAATTCTTACGCTCCTGGAGCGCGTCGCCCAGCAGCATGTCGAAATACATGGCTGTCCGCTCTGCATCCTCAGGCATGACCTTGATGAGGCGGCGGGTTTCGGGATTCATGGTGGTCATCCACATCATCTCGGGATCATTCTCACCGAGACCCTTGGAGCGCTGGATGGTGACCTTCTTGCCCTCCAGAGATTTCAGGATCTTCACCTTTTCAGACTCGTTGTAGGCAAACCAGGTCTTGTCCTTGCAGGTGATCTCAAACAGAGGAGACTCCGCAATATAGACATAGCCGTCCCGGATCAGGGTGGGACACAGACGATAGAGCATGGTCAAAATCAGGGTGCGGATCTGGAAACCGTCCACGTCGGCGTCGGTACAGATGACCACCTTGTTCCAGCGCAGATTGTCGATGTCAAAACTGGACAGTTCCTTGGCCTTCTTGCCCTGAACCTCCACACCGCAGCCCAGCACCTTCATGAGATCAGTGATGATGGGAGAGGCGAAGATCTTATTATAGTCTGCCTTCAGGCAGTTCAGGATCTTACCGCGGACAGGCATAATACCCTGGAATTCAGCGTCACGGCTCAGTTTGACAGAGCCCAATGCGGAATCGCCCTCCACGATATACAGTTCCCGGACAGCGGTATCCCGGCTGCGGCAGTCCACAAATTTCTGGACACGGTTGGCAATGTCGATGGAACCGGACAGCTTTTTCTTGACGCTGGACTTGGTCTTTTCCGCGGACTCACGGGCCCGCTTGTTCACCAGGATCTGCTCAGCAGCCTTCATGGCCTCCTGGGCGTTCTCAATGAACCAGACCTGCAGCTTCTCCTTAAAGAAATTGGTCATGGCTTCCTGGGTGAACTTGGAGTTAACAGACTTCTTAGTCTGGTTTTCAAAGCAACCGATGGTGGAGAAGCAGTTGGTCACAAGCACCAGGGAATCCTGAATGTCCTGGAAGATGATCTTGTTCTCCGCCTTGGTGTATTTGTTGTTGTCCCGGAGGAACTTGTCAAAAGCCGCAGTGAAGCCCAGGCGTACCGCCCGGTCAGGGCTGCCGCCGTATTCCAGCCAGGAGGAATTGTGATAGTACTCCAGATGGCTCACCTGCTTGCTGAAGCAGAAGGAACAGGTGATCTTCAGCTTCATCTCAGGACGGTTTTCCGCATCCCGGCCACGGCGCTCCGTCTCCCAGAAAGTGGGCATGGTGAAGGCGTTGTCCCCTACCAGTTCCTCAATATACTGCCGGATACCGTTTTCGTAGCAGAACTCTTCCTCTTCAAACTTCTTGCCCACCTGGTTGCGGAATTTGAAGTGGATGCCCTTGTTGACAACCGCCTGACGGCGCAGTACATCCCGGTAGTATTCCACGGGAATGTTGATATCAGTGAAGACTTCCTTATCGGGGCGCCAGTGGAATCTGGAGCCGGTCTTTTTCCGGTCCGTCTCTGTCTTGAACATCTTGCCCACGATGCGGCCCTTTTCAAAATGGAGGTCATACTTAAAACCGTCCCGGCGGACAGTCACATCAAAGAAATCGGAAGCATACTGGGTGGCACAGGAACCCAGACCGTTCAGACCCAGGGAGTACTCGTAGTTTTCGCCGTTTTCGCCGTACTTGCCGCCGGCGTACATCTCGCAGAAAACCAGCTCCCAGTTGTAACGCTTTTCCTTTTCATTCCAGTCCACAGGGCAGCCACGGCCGAAGTCCTCCACTTCCACGCTGAGGTCTTCGTACCGGGTGACGATGATGGTATCGCCGTGACCCTCTCTTGCCTCGTCGATGGCGTTGGAGAGAATTTCAAACACCGCATGCTTGCAGCCTTCCAGATCATCGGAACCGAAGATAACAGCGGGACGCTTTCTGACACGGTCCTCGCCCTTCAGCATGGAAATACTGGAATTTCCGTACTGTTCATTTTGCTTTTTCGTAGCCATTTACATACCTGCCAATACTTTTCCATAATAATTCCAGATTATTATACGCAAAAAACACCGCAAAGTCAACCGTTGCGGTATTC
>JAFZGL010000113.1 GCA_017555395.1 Oscillospiraceae bacterium
CTCCGGAACCTACGGCGATGCGGCCGGGTGGGGTACATAGGGGCGGGTGGATTGGATTGCGGGAGCAAGACACACAACGCCGCCCCTATGCCTGCTTCTTTTGGTTCTTTTCTTGCAGGAGCAAGAAAAGAATAATGAACGATTCGGAAGATAAACGATCATTTACCACATAAAGGAGGAAACTCTTATGATCAACGAAAAATCCTACGCCCTGGGTGCCAACCGCTCCTGCATCCGGGATCTGTTTGAATACGGCTGCCAGCGTGCCGCCATCGTAGGCCGGGAGAATGTCTACGACTATTCT
The DNA here is from genome assembly GCA_017555395.1 of Oscillospiraceae bacterium. Classification (GTDB taxonomy): domain Bacteria; phylum Bacillota; class Clostridia; order Oscillospirales; family Oscillospiraceae; genus Faecousia. Next base: position 305 of record JAFZGL010000113.1, read on the forward strand.
CTGGGCAACCCCTCCATCCCCTCCCCCAAAGAGGTGAACGAGACCATCCGCCAGATCCTCTCTGACACGGATTCCCTGGCGGTTCACGGCTACACCTCCGCTGTGGGCGATTTCTCCATGCGAAAGGCCATCGCTGACGATCTGAATGACCGCTTCGGTGCAGGCGCTGCGCCTGAGGATCTCTTCATCATGGGCGGTGCCGCTCCCGAGCTGGTGGCTGTATTCCGGGCACTGGCAATTCCCGGCGGCGAACTGCTGGCAGTTGCTCCCTACTTCCCTGAATACAAGCCCTTTGCCGAGGAAGCCGGCCTCATTTTCAAGGTAGTTCCTCCCGATGTGCCCGCCTTCCAGATCAAGCTGGATGCGGTGGAGGCCATGCTGACCCCCAGCACCCAGGCCATCATCCTGAACTCTCCCAACAACCCCTCCGGTGTCATCTACACCCGGGAAGTGCTGACAGAGCTGTCCGCTCTGCTGCAGCGCAAGAGTCAGGAATTCGGCCATCCCATCTACATCATCTCCGATGAGCCCTACCGGGAACTGGCCTACGGCGTAGAAGTGCCCTTCCTGCCTCTGATCTACCCCAATACCATCGTCTGCTACTCCTATTCCAAGAGTCTGTCCCTGCCCGGCGAGCGCATCGGTTATATCTATGTGCCCAAGGCCGCTGCCGACAGCAGCCTGGTCTATGCCGCCGTGGCCGGCGCCGCCCGTGCCTGCGGCCATGTCTGTGCCCCCAGCCTGTGGCAGAAAGTCATCGCCCGCTGCACCCATCTGCGTCCCGACCTGGCCGCCTATGATGCCAACCGGAAAGCCCTCTATGAAGGTCTGACCTCCTTCGGCTATGAGATGGCCAACCCCGATGGTGCTTTCTACCTGTTCATCAAGGCCCCCGGCGGCGACGCCAACGCCTTTTCCGAAAAGGCAAAGCAGAAGGATCTGCTGCTGGTGCCCGGTGACGGCTTCGGCTGCCCCGGCTATTTCCGGATCTGCTACTGTGTAAGCCCTGAAATGATCCGCAAGAGCCTGCCTGTATTCAAGGCGCTGATTGAAGAATAAGCACCAAAACCGGAAGCGCAATGCTTCCGGTTTTTCTTTTTGATTTGTTCATATTTTTCCACATTTCCTTTGTTTCCATCACTTTCCATTGACGAAAAGTTCGGTTTATGTTAAACTCCTGACCGAGCGGATCTCACGGCATTTGTCCGCAAATCCACTTCCAGGAGGAACCCGAACCATGCGCAAATCCCTTTTCAGACGGAGCGTCAGCCTGATCATCGCGCTGTCCCTGTCTGCATCCCTGGGCATGACCGCTTTTGCCGCCGAAGAGGATGGCATCTGCCCCCATCATCCCAGCCACACCACCGACTGCGGCTACGCCGCCACCGGCGAATGCAACCATAAATGCAGCACCGAATCCGGCTGCGTCACCGTCAGCTGCAGCCACAATCATGTGGCCACCTGCTTCGATGCCCAGGGCAATTCCCTGTGCCGCCATGCCTGCACCGATGTCCCCGCCTGCTACACCCCCGTCACCGACTGCCTGCACTTGGAGCACGGCAGCTGCGGCCACAGCGACGGCAGGGACTGCAGTTTTGCGGTCAACGGCTGTGAGCAGTGTGAAAACCCTGCCACTGAACTGAAGGGCACTGATGTTGTCCTCACCGACGGCACCGAATACACCTACACCGGCCAGGAGATCAGGCCCCATGTGACCGTTATGGTGGACCGCACTGTTCTGGTGGAAAACGAACATTATACTGTCACTTACTCCAACAACATCGGTGTGGGCACCGGCACTGTTGCTGTCACCGGCAAGGAAGAAGCCGGCTATACCGGCACTGTCATCATCCCCTTCACCATCGCCAAGGCACCCGGCACCCCGGAATTCACCCTGGTGGAGATCAAGGGCACCGATGTGGTGATGGAAGGCAATGAATTTCCCTACACCGGCCAGCCCATTGAACCCGCAGTCAGCGTCACTGTGGACGGCAAGGTGCTGGAGGAAGGCAAGGACTACACCGTCACCTATATCAACAACCTTGCCCCCGGCATCGGCACCCTGACCGTCAGGGGTATCGGCACCGCCAGCGAGACCCTGGGCTACTACGGCAAGGTCTCCATGGACTTTACCATCGTGAAGGATGACGAACCCGAAACCCCCACGGAGTCTGAGAAGCCCACGGAGCCCACCGTTCCTTCCGAACCGGAAACCCCCACGCAGCCCTCCGTTCCCTCTGAGCCCGAGACGCCCACAGAGCCCACCACCCCTTCCGAGCCTTCCGCCCCGGAAGAGGAGACCAAGCCCGAATACAAAATCATCAAGGGCAGCGGCGGCAAGTGGAACCAGAAGAGCGGCAAGGATCTGTCCTTCACCGTCAACGCCGATACCGATGACGTCACCGGTGTGCGCATCGACGGCAAGACTCTGAATTTCTCCCACTACACCCTGGGCAAGAACGGCATCCTTACCCTGAAAAACAGCTGGCTGGAAAAGCAGGCCATCGGCACCTACCGGCTGACCCTTCAGTTTGAGGACGGCAGCGCGGAAGGCACCTTCAAAGTCCTTGCCCCTGTTGACCCCACCAATCCCCAGACCGGAGATACCGTTGTCCTCTGGATCGGCGCCATGACCGCTTCCCTTCTCGGCCTGGCTGTGCTGGTCCTGTCCGGCAAGCGCATCTTCCGCTAAGCAGAAAACCCGGGACTGACGTCCCGGGTTCTTTTTTATTGCACAGCCTTTGCATCCACGCCGGGATCTGCCAGTTTGAAGCCCGGGGAGGTGTAGAAGATCACCGTCACCTTATCTTTCACGGTGCTCTCACAGACCGATACCTTGGCATGGTAGCGATAGCCCGCCTTATGGGGCACCCACTTGATACCCTCACCTTTCCCGGTATAGTGGAAAATATAGTCGCTACAGAGATTGTTGCTCTGCGTATAACTCCGGCTCTCATCCAGCTTCAGCTGATAATGGGGCTGCTGCAGCAGCTCCAGAAATTCCCGGGCAGCATCGAGGCCGGGATCCTTCTTCATGGTGCAGGTCACATGGTGAGTATAGGCGCTGACATCGTCATTTGTATACTGGGTATTCAGGAACGATGCCAGATCCGGCAGCTCCACACTGTAGGGATCCACCGGTTTCGGCGGCTCCTGCTTTGCCAGCATCAGGATCAGAACCATACCCAGCAGCGCCGCAATACAGATAACGGCGCAGAAAATGGGCAGAAATGGCAGCTTCCGTCTGGGTTTCTCCTCCGGAACACCTGCCTGCTTCATGGCACAGTTGGGACAGAAGATCAGATCATCGTCCATTTCTTTTCCGCAGTTCCAGCAATACATGGCCATCCCTCCTTTTTATCAGGATACCATGTTTTTAGCCCACCGTCAACCGATGGTAAATGATCGTTTATCCGCCTTTGGCGAAATGCAGAATGCAGAATTATGAATGCAAAATGAGGTGCGCCATAATCATTCTGCATTCAGCATTCATCATTTTGCATTCGGACGTTAGTCCGCTAAACGATCATTTATCTGAAAAAAGTTCCCCAATTGTGCCGAACCGATAGCCCATGTCTTTCCACTTTGTCAGCAGCTGATCCAGGATTTCCGCATTGGTTTTGGAAGTGGAGTGCAGCAGCACCACCGCACCGTCGTGGGTCCGGGGCAGCAGC
>JAFZGL010000114.1 GCA_017555395.1 Oscillospiraceae bacterium
GGAATTTACCCGCTTTGCCTTTTTAATATCCTCTGCGGCTTCTTTCTCCTTGCCCAGCAGATAGTAAATTCTTCCTCGTTCCGCATAGGCATGGGCCTTGTCCGTATTCTCCGGTGCTTCCTGAACCTGTCTGCTCAGGGCCACCAGCGCTCCCTCCAGATCTCCCCCAAGTTCACAAATGGAAGCTGCTGTCATCAGCATTTCACTGTCATTGCCACCGGATTCCAGGTAAAACTGTGCATCCTCCAGCGCACCGGAAACATCCTCCTTTTGATACCGCAACTGTGCTCTCAGCAGATAAGGAACAGGATTCTCCTGATCCAGCGCAATACTGTTGTCAAAGGCCTGCTGCGCCTGCTGAGGCTGATTTGCCAGCATGTATACACAACCCAGACGGTTATACAGTTCCGCTGTCTGGATCCCCTCCTCGCTCAGAGGGATGCATTTCTCCAGGAACCCTGCCGCTCTTTCATAATCCATTTTCGCAATGGCCAGATCCGCTGCCTGCAGATTGATGCTGTAAGCGTCCACACCGGTCAGCAGCGATTTCAGCCGCTGAAGGCGACTCTGCCCCAGATAGGATGTGCTGTCCATCAGATACTGAGCCGCCGCCATCTGGTCAGTGCCCCGGTACCGCAACAGTGAAAAGTCCACACTCGTCAGATTCATCAAGATTGCAATTACCAGAACCATGGCAGTCAGCCGGATCCAGAATCCGTATCGACTCCTGCGCTTCGGAGTCTCTGCAGCCTCAGCTTCGTTCTGTATGATTTGTTCCTCCATGTTCTTTACCTCTCAGCTATGGTTTCGATATTGGTATTATACAGGATAATTCTTTTCAGCACAAGTCTCCAGCAAAGGAAAAATCCTCCGACACTTTCGTGCCGGAGGATTCTTTCATGCTTTAAGGTTTGTTTTCGATGAGAACCTGAATGGAAGACGGTTCGTTGGCAGCCCGGAAGATCACATAGCCATCGGTAACAATACCGCTGGTTTCCGTAATCGTTCCATCCCGCTCAATTGCCACAGTATAACGGAGGCCGTTATATTCACTGCCCACAAAGAACCGGAATGTCAGTTTTTGTCCGGCAAATCTGCCGTTTTCATCTCTTTCGATTACAGGTACCTGTTTGCCATCGTCCAGGATCATCTTACAGATTCTGTCAATGGCGACACCGTAGTCAAACAGGACTTCCGTACCCACAGCGATTCTGATCCGAATCAGATTCTGTGCATCCGCAAACAGCATCTGTCTTACCTGCTCGGTACCGACCCACAGGAAGGCACCCTTCAGATTCTGTCCAAAGACCTCCAGACCTGTGCCGGGTCTGAGATGCTTCTCCAGGATGCTGTCTGCATCAGCTACATAGTATTCTCTGTTCTGAGGATCATCCCAGAGTCTGAAGCCGCTGTCCGTGGGCTGGATTTCCTGACCAGGCTCGGGAGAACGAATAATCCGGATAAAGCCCAAACCATATTCAGAGTCCCAAACCACATCGCCGTCGGTATAGATGGGAAGTTTTTCTTCCAGTGTGCCAACATTGCCGCCCATGTGAATGGTGACATTGCCGCCGGAAGTGATGCCATCGCCGCCACCGGAAATCAGATCTCCGTTGCCTTCCACGTTCACATCGCCGCCTGCTTCGATTCTGTCAACTGCCAGTTCGGTTTTACCGCTGGACAGATCCACATTACCGTCTGCTGCAATTTCCACATGATCCACATAGACATTCACATTCACATCGCCCTTGGCCTGGATATCCAGTTCCTCACCGCGAATAGATGTGTTGGGCTCCTGGGTGAGACTACCGCTGGAGTTAATGACCACATTACCGTTTTCACTGTCGGCAATGATGTCGCCGAGGATTGCATCGCCCTCCAGATTGACATCAATGTTGTCACCCGCTCCGCTGAAGCCGTCAGCATCGGTAGTATCCACCTTCACATTGCCCAGAGCAATGATGTCCAGACGATGATCGTTGGTCTCCGCCTCACCAATGTGCATATCTCCGGGACTGACAAGCTTGGTATCGCCGTCGGTTTCCGTATTGAGCTTACCGCCTACTTGGATGCTGACGTAGTCATCCGGATTCTGGGTGCTGCCGGAAATACTGCCCGCTGCCTGGATGTTGGCATCGCCCTCTACCTGAATGGCCGGATCACTGCCCTGCTGCTCTGCCTTCCGGATATCCTCGATCAGCTGCTGCAGTGCCTGCTTCTTTTCATCCAGATCCTTCTGGGCCTGGGCGATGCTGCCTGCTGTATTCTCGTCGCCGTTGAGTTCGTCCAGGCGGGCATTGGCCTTATCCAGTGCTGCATGCGCCGTATCCAGCATGTTCAGCAAAGGCTGGTACAGATCCCGGACATCCTTTGCAGATGCTTCCAGTGCTTCCCGGAAGTTCTCGCCAAAGGCATCCTTCAGAATCTTTTCCGCGATTTCCTGATCGGATTCCGCGCGCTTGACATAGTCCGTATAAGGTGCAGTATCCTTCTTTGCAGCCTCATATGCCGCCAGCGCCTCGTTAATCCGGTCCGGATTGCCGCTTTCATACGCTGCTTCCAGGTCATCCTTCTTATTCTGCAGGTTTTCAAACTTGTCTTCAATGGCTTCTGCCTTCTGGAGCCGGTCAAGCGCCTGATCCAGCTCGGATTTCGCCTGATTCAAGGACTCCTCAGCTTTCTGCAGCTCTTCCTTTGCCGAGGCAACGACTTCCTCAGCTGCTGCAATCGCAGCCTTATCGCCGCTCTTCTTTGCCTTGGCCAGATCCTCCTGTGCCTGCTTCAGGGCTTCCTGAGCCTTCTGCTGTTCCTGATCAGCCTCGTCATACTCAGACTGTTCCTTCGCGACATTTTCTCTGGCATCTGCCAGTTCCTGCTTCCGCTTGGCATCCATGTCATTGTTCATGATGGCATTCCATTCTGCCTTCAGCTCGTCCAGAACATTCTGCTGGGCGTTGGTATCCGCCAGCTGTTCTCTGTACTGTCTGAGCAGTTCCGTCAGTTCGGAATCGGAAGCATCGATAATGCTGCCGCCAATGTCAGCCTGGAGATTGCCCTGGGCTACCACATTCTCTGCCAGCAGGTCGCCCTGTTCCTGGAGAATGTTGACATTGTTGCCGCTGAGGATCAGTGTGCCACCCTTGGCAGCATCGGTAACAATCAGGAAGGGGGCCTCAGTGGTACCCACATCCGCGTCGGTATGCAGTTCCAGGCTGCCCAGAGACTTGGTATAGCCCGTGAGAACATCGCTGCCGCCCACAGTCTTATCATTGACCGTCAGGTTTGCGATGCCGCCGGGAATATCTGCCTCAATCAGCTCGATTTCTACATGGCGGGTGGGATCAGTGAATTCCAGATTCAGATCGCCGGTACCACGCAGGTAGACGCCGTCATCACTGTCCGTGGTCAGCTTGGCATTGTCGCCGCTGATCTGAACTCTTAAGGGATCCTCACTGGTGCCGATACCGCCGGTACCGGCTTCCACGGTGACCTGAGAATTCTCTCCGGAAGCAAGGATATTCTGCTTACCGGAAGCAATCTCTTCCTCCGTCAGGACGCTGTATACACCGTCCGGTGCGCTGAGCTGGATGTCTCCTGCTGCCTTGATCTGGCCGATATGCAGCTTTCCGGTCTGTTCAGCCAGATAAATGGAACCGTTCTGGCTTTCTGCATCGGTACGGGTACCGGCTTCGGGATCCAGATAACGAACCCAGTCATAACGGACAACCACCTGCAGTGCCGCGCTGGCACCTGTTGCGTCTGTCAGGAAGTTGTAAACCTTTTCGTCGGTGGTGTTGGCCTGCTTTGTCAGCTCACGCAGATCCTGAAGGGCCATGTTGGTCGCCAGCTGGGTGCCGTCTGCCATCAACAGGGTTACTGCCACAATCTCGGTTTCACCGGTCAGCTCCTCGAAACGCTGTGCCTGCTGAATGCCGATGACACCCTTGCCGGGCAGTGCTGCGCCGCTGACGGTTTCTTCCGTTTTCTGTCCCTGGTAGATTTCCTCAACCACACCGGCCAGCTTGGAAGGTGTAACATCCCGCTGTTCCGTAATCAGAGGCTGCTCGGCAGATCCGATGCTGCCCTTTGCCTTAAGGGTAATCTCGTCGGCAAGGATGTTGACCATGCCCTCTTCCAGCGTCTTTGCCAGGATTCCGTCTGTTACATTCTCCACATGGACATCGCCACGCTGAGACAGAATCTGGCCGATCAGAATGGGATTGGGCTTCAGCTGAATATGACTCAGATCTGTATCAAATCTGGAAGTAACCGCTCTGCCGTTGTCTGCTACCACCCGGATATCGCCTTCGTTGTTCAGATACAGTTCGCCATTGATCTGACCAATGAGAACCTCACTGTCTCTTGCGGGAATATCCACGAAGGTGTTGTTCAGCGTTGCGCTTGCGGTATATGCGGTGTCTGCCAGGTCATTGGCTGCTGTTGCCAGGGCTGCCATTGCCTGGAGTTTTTCCGCTGCTTCCTTTCTGCCCTCTGCATCAGAACCGATGGACTGTTCCAGTGCGGCCAATGCCAGCTGTTCTGCTTCGGCTGCCTTCTGTGCTGCGGTCTGTGCTGCCTTCTGTGCTGCTTCCGCGGCATTTCTGGCAGTTTCCAGACTCTGCTCATGGAATGCGCTGAGATCTGTCAGCTGCTTCAGCAGCACATCCAGATCATCCATCATCTTCTGTGCCTCTTCCGCGAAGGTGCTGCTTTCACTGCTCAGCTGTTCTGCCTTTGTCAGCAGTCCCTGAGCCTGGTTCAGCAGGGTTTCAACGCCGGAATCCTGCTTCGTGTAATCCTGGTAACGGTCCTGAATGTCCGCCTTGCGGTCATTCAGTTCCCGGATCCGGGCACGGATGCTTTCTTCCTGCTTCAGAAGATCTTCATACTGAGCCTTCAGATTTTCCAGCTTTGCAGCCGTCAGTTTCTCGGTCTGAGAGAGTTTCTGGAGCAGATTCTCCTTCTGCTTCTGAATGTTCTCAAGCGCGGTGTTCTGCTGCCGCAGATCCGTCTCGATCTCTTCCAGACCCTGGCCGTCGGAGACAGCGGTATCATACAGAGCGCTCAGAACCTGTTTTCTGGTGTCCTCGTCCAACTTGCCGAATCCCTGAATCAGGTTATCTGCCGTCAGAGGATCTTCGGACTTCAGACCCAGTTCCGTTCTGATCCGGTTCAGGGTTTCCTGCGGCAGGAGGATGTTGTAGAACCGAAGATCGGAATTGCCCAGATAATCATCCTTGCTGATGGTGATCAGCTTCTGCACCATAGCTTCCGCATCGGAGACCAGATAGCCCTGGGAGATGGCATACTCTTTGATCTCGGGGAAGATCTGATTGCCGTCGGCATCTCTCAGATTCAGATCTGCGTACAGATCGGTGACCTGATCCACCACTACGGTGCAGGGTACATCGATCAGTGCGAAGTATTCGGGGTTGCCAATGTCCAGCTTGGCCGCCAGTCTCAGGGAGGTCTCTCCCTCCAGCTTCAGCAGCAGGCTGGAGCCATTGTCCAGGGCATCGATGTTTCCTGCGGAATCCATTTCCAGATTCACATCTGTGCCTAGGATACGATTCACAAGGATGTCATTATTACGGTCGTCTGCTTCCGTGCCGGTGGTTCTCAGATAAATGTCTGCATTCACTGCATCGATATATCCGGTGCTCAGGGTATCATCTGCGATCAGCTGCAGCTGGCCACGTTCTGTTTCTGTGCCCTTCAGAAGGATATCCGCCACAGTACCGTCACCTGCGGGATCCAGTACTGTCACGCTGCCTTCAGTGGACTTCAGCATAACCTTGGAACCATCACGGATGGTCAGTGCCCGGTCGGCAATGTTTTCGCCGTACTGGTCAATGTGATCCTGGGTTCTGTCGGTCAGGTTGTAAATCAGATCGATATCCTTTGCGGTCACAATATTCAGCTGGCTGACACCATACTGCCGGTAGACATCGCCGACAGGATTCAGGGCGCCATCAAGCTTGATATGGTTTCCGTTGAAGCCGCCGTCGGTACTGGTGATGTTCATCACCGTGCCGTAGGCATGCTCAGCAGGATCCGGAATCTGTTCTGCGGTCATCGCAGTATAGGTTTTACCGTCTTCATTCTGCTTGAAGATCAGTTCATGATAGACATGTCCGGTGGCGGTCGTCTCACCATCATCCAGCTTGATGCTGTCGTTGGGCGTATTCAGCTCCATCTCGGGAATCTGAACATCCTGTGCTGCCTGAATATTCACAGTGGAAGCAACTGCGTACAGATCCAGAGTATTGGAGGCAGACTTGTTGCCATCCATGGACTCGATGCGAACCATGCCGTTTCTGGAAACGATGTCCACACCGGTCTGAATGTAGTCATAATATTCGCCATCTTCGCCATTCATCCGCAGGTAGATGTAGAAGTCCTCATTGGACCAGATAATCTGTACTGCGGGAATTGCGTCTTCCCTGTCGCCGTCCAGACAGACGATATTCACATCGCCTTCCAGATTGATGGGGAACTTACTGCCCAGAACATACCATGTCTTGGAATTGACATCGCCGGTACAGTCGCCAATGCTTGCAAAACTGGTCTCCACGAATACACGGTCCTGGCGAACATCACCGCCGCCTGCTGTCAGGGTAACGACGCTGTTTTTGACCAGGTAGCGGCTGGGCTGGAGCAGATCGCCGATGCCGTCGCCGTCGGTATCCATGTAGTAGTCAGCAATGATGATTCCACCATGGCTGGATGTCAGGGTTGCGTTGGTATGGTTGGTAAGCCGCAGGCTGTCACGCACCTGGATATCACCCTTGGCACTGACCGTCAGATCAGCCTTGTCAGTGAACCAGCTGTCGTAGTAATTGCCTGCACCCACATTCAGAAGCTTCTGTGCATCCAGGAAGCTTTCGGAGAGGTGCGCTTCCTTCTCAATGCCGTTCGCAACGATCCGGTAGAAGTTGCCGCTTCTTTCCAGAATGAGCTGACCGGCATAGTCGGGCATGTAAATGGAAGATTCACTGTCTGTCGTGCCGGTGTAGAGGCTGTACTTGCCACGGTTGATAAATCCTGTCAGATCGGGTGCGGTATCCAGTTTGGCAAAGCGCCGGCCTTCGCTGTCGCTTTCCAGTACATACCACTGATCCTCCTGACGGAAATATGCGTTTGCGTTTGCGTCGGTATAAACCTCGTAGTCATCATGGGTGCTGTCCACCGCGCCATTGCGGCTGGTGAGGAAGGCACCCCGCTGAGTAGTGGTACCCTTTACCACATTGCCGCCTGCCATATCCCGCAGAACCAGGACATCCTTTATCTGATCCCCGGCAGAGGGCTGGTCATCGGTCTGGTCAAAGATCCGCAGATCCTCCCAAACATCGATCTCCAGTCTGCTGCGGTCTGCTTCCACATACCGGGCGGTAAATTTGCCGCCGCCGGTTATGCCGGTTTCACCGGGCATTACATGACCTTCCCCATCGCTGAGGCTGGTGATGATCACAACAGAATCCTCCACATCCACCGTATCCAGAGTGATGTCTCCGGCGGTGTGGATCTTGACGGAGGCGCTGTCAGACGCGGTCAAGTCGGTAATGTTTGCGGTGCCGTCACTGATTACGGTAACGGAAGAAGCCTCTGCCGTCAGCGTATTGGCATCCACAGTTTTGTCTGCGGAAACCGTCACGACGGTCTTTGCTTCGATGGCGGCATCGTCCTTTGCGGTAATGCTGTCAAAGGTCGCGCTGCCATCATGGCTGGTAATGGCAACCTGGGAATCGGTAACCGTCAGCGTATCTGTGCTGATATCACCCTTCACCGTTACGGTCACAGTGGCTTCGTTTTCGGCCTTCAGGCTGCCCAAATCGGCGCCGCCTTCACTGCCGGTTACGGTAACTGTGGAATTGTTGGCATTCACCGTTTCGGTGTTGATGTCGCCCTTCACCGTTACGGTCACAGTGGCTTCATTTTCGGCCTTCAGGCTGCCCAAATCGGCGCCGCCTTCACTGCCGGTTACGGTAACAGTGGAATTGTTGGCATCCACCGTTTCGGTGTTGATGTCCCCCTTCACCGTTACGGTCACAGTGGCTTCATTTTCGGCCTTCAGGCTGCCCAAATCGGCGCCGCCTTCACTGCCGGTTACGGTAACAGTGGAATTGTTGGCATCC
>JAFZGL010000115.1 GCA_017555395.1 Oscillospiraceae bacterium
CGATGCGGCCGGGAGAGGTACATAGGAGAGGGCGGATCGGATTGCGGGAGCAAGACGTTCAGCGCCTCTCCTATGCCAGTTTCTTTGGTTCCTTTCTTGTCTGGCACAAGAAAGGAACATTATCCTGATAAGCTAAACGATTATTTATAGTTCTTTACTTTCGGGCCTTTTTTGGTTATGATAAAAAGAAAACCCGGAGGTTACATATGAACAAGTTTTTCCCGGAAATCAAGAAGAATTTCGGCTTCGGCTGTATGCGTTTTCCCACTGTTGAAGAGGCTGTGGATGTGGGTGCCGTCATGGAAATGGTGGACTATTTCATGGAGGCGGGATTCAACTATTTTGACACTGCCCGTCCCTACCACGGCGGCGCCAGCGAAGGTGTGCTGAAGACCTGTCTGACCTCCCGGTACCCCCGGGAAAGCTATGTTCTGACCGACAAGCTGTCCCCCACCAAGTTTGAAACGGAAGAGGATATCCGTCCCCTGTTCGAAGACCAGCTGAAGCAGTGCGGCGTGGAGTATTTTGACTTCTACCTGTTCCATGCCAATTCCGCCGAACGTCACAGGAAATTTACCGAGACCCGGGCCTATGACATCGTGCAGGAGCTGAAAAGCGAGGGCAAGATCCGCCATGTGGGCATGTCCTTCCATGACAGCGCCCGGGTGCTGGACAAGATCCTCACCGAGCGGCCTGAGATCGAGGTGGTGCAGCTGCAGCTGAACTACGTGGACTGGGATGACATGAAGGTTCAGAGCCGCAAGTGCTATGATGTGTGCAAAAAGCACGGCAAGCCCGTTCTGGTCATGGAGCCCGTGAAGGGCGGCACTCTGGTGAATCTGCCTGAAAAGGCTGTGAAGGAACTGAACGGCATCAGCCCCGCCCAGCTGGCGATCCGTTTTGCGGCCAGCTTCCCCGATGTGGCCATGGTGCTCTCCGGCATGAGCAATATGGAGCAGATGGTGGAGAATGTTTCCTTTATGAAGGACTTTAAGCCCCTGACCTTTGCCGAGGAGCAGGCCGTCGGACGGATTCGCACCATTTACCAGGCCCAAAACCGGATTCCCTGCACCGGCTGTAAATACTGTGTGGAAGGCTGCTATGGCCAGATCAATATTCCCCAGGTCTTTGCCCGGATGAACGATGTTCTGGAAGGCAAGGAAGGCGCGGTGGAAGCCTACAAGGCCCTGGACCGGGCAGCAGACCGCTGTGTCGGCTGCGATATGTGCAGCCATGTGTGCCCCCAGGGGCTGAATATCCGGATGCTGATGGGACAGATTCAGGATCGTTTCGGCAACCGTACGAAAAAAACTCCCAGAGACAGACTCAGAGAGAAAAAGGCAAAATAAAGGTATTTCTCCTTTATTGTTGCAATTATACCGAATCCATGGTATCATATTCTGATGAAATCAACATTTTTTCAGTGAAAGGAGGGATCCGGAACAATGCGTCGTGTGATCACACTTCTGATTTGCCTGATGGTAATGGCTGCAGTCTTTGTCATGCCCGCTTCCGCTGAGAGCATGGCATCCAAGGTGGAGAGCTATGTGACAGTGACCAACAACGGTGACTGTATGATCAGCACCACAGTGCGTCTGCGGCTGGATTCCCCCATGGACAGCATTACCTTCCCGGTGCCTCTGGAGGCCACGGATATCACCCTGAACGGCGGCAGTGCCCGGACGGAGAAGACCACCACCGCCATTGAGGTGGATGTGAGCCGTCTGGCCGGCGGCATGGCGGGAGAGATCCAGTTCGGCCTGAATTACAATATTCCCGGCGCGGTGCAGATCATCTTCAATGAGGACGGCAGCGTCAACAAGACGTATCTGCAGCTGATCCTGCCGCTCATGAACAGCTTTGAACTGCCGGTGCAGGAGCTGAGCTTCGTCATCACCATGCCGGACAACATCCGCTACAAGCCTACCTTCAGCAGTATTTACCAGCAGACCGGTATCGAGGCGTCCCTGAAATATGACATCGACAAGAACATGATGACCGGTCACAGCGTTACCCCCCTGAATGACCATGAGGCCATCACCATGAACATGGTGGTGGACCGGGATAAGTTCCCCACCATCAGCACCAATATCCGCCAGGGCAATCCGGAAGTGACACCTATGCTGATCTTTGCCGGTCTGGCGCTGGTGTACTGGATCCTGTTCCTGCGGACCTGGCCGCTGATCCGTACCCGCAGTGTCACCCCGCCGGAAGGCATTACCGCCGGCGAGATGGGCTGCCATCTGACCCTGGCTGGCGGCGATCTGACCATGATGGTCTTCAACTGGGCTCAGCTTGGCTATATCCTGATCTACCGGGACGGCGGGCGGGTCATGCTGCACAAGCGGATGGACATGGGCAATGAGCGCAGTCCCTTCGAGGTGAAGGTCTATAAGATGCTCTTTGCCAACCGTCGGGCAGTGGAAGCCACAGGCTTTGCCTATACCCGCCTGAGCCGGAAGGTGTTCTCCATGATTCCCGGTGAACGGGATCTGTGCAAACCCAATTCCGGCAATACCCGGATTTTCCGCCTGCTGACCTGTGTGTCCCAGGCCTTCTGCGGTATCTGCGTTGCCATGAATATGACCCAGGCCAGATTCCTGCAGGTGCTGCTGTCCATCGTTCTGGCAGTCTTCGGCGTGATTTCTGCATGGCAGATCCACGAGGTGGCCTACCGTACCCATCTGCGGGGCAAGACCCGGGTGGGCATCGGCCTGACCTTTATGCTGATCTGGATCGTTCTGGGCATCCTCTGCGGCCAGTGGATCATTCCCACGGTTGCGGTGTTCTGCCAGTGGATCATCGGTTACCTGGCTGCCTACGGCGGCCGCCGCAGCGATGTGGGCCGGCACGATGCCGGTAAGATCCTGGGTCTGCGCAGCTACTTAAAGCACATCTCCAAGGACGATATCCACCGCCTGATGAAGACGGACCCTGAGTACTTCTTCAATATGGCGCCCTTTGCCCTGTCCCTGGGCATCATCCATCCCTTTGCCAAGAACTTCGGCAGCATCAAGATGGATCAGTGTCCCTACCTGGTGACCCGCGTCCACGGCAAGCGAACTGCCGAGGAGTGGGCAGAGCTGATCGCCGATACTGCAAATCTTATCGATTCCAAGTTCCGGAAGATGGAAGTGGAGAAGTGGTTCAATCCCCAGGCAAGAATGTAAGAAAGCAGATCCGCAGGAAAATTCCTGCGGATCTTTTTTGGCCTCTTTTCCTTTCCTGAAAAGTATGTTAAAATAGGGCCACAACAATGAAGGAGCGATCCTATGGGAAAATGTATCATATTCTGCGCCGCTGACTTTGAGGCGCTGGCAGAGCCGATCAACGCGGAGGATCATGTCATTGCCGCTGACGGCGGTCTGCGGCATACCGCAAAACTGGGCATCACACCGGATGAGATTCTGGGAGATTTTGACTCCCTGGGCTACACACCGGAGGGAGCCAATGTTTTCCCGGTGGAAAAGGACGATACGGATGCCATGCTGGCAGTCCGCCGGGGTCTTTCCCTGGGCTATCGGGAGTTTCTGCTCTACGGCAGTCTGGACGGCCCAAGACTTGACCACACCGTGGCCAATTTCCAGACCCTGCAGTTTCTCTGTGACCGGGGTGCCTTCGGTGTCCTGGCGGGCATGCACACTATGGCGGCTGTGGTGAAAAACGGCAGCCTTTCCTTCCCGGCAGGCTGCGAGGGCACGGTTTCCGTGTTCTGCCACGGCAGAGATGCCCGTGGCGTGACCCTGAAGGGACTGTATTATCCCCTGGAAAACGGCACACTGACGGCCGGTTTCCCTCTGGGTGTCAGCAATCATTTCACCGGGCAGCCGGCGGAAATTTCCGTGGAAGACGGCAGCCTGCTGGTGCTCTGGGACGGAAAGAACGGATTTCCTATACACAGCTAAATGATCGTTTATCTGACGAAAGTTATGTTGCCCTTTTCTTGTTTCGGCAAGAAAAGGGCGAAAAGAAGCCGACATAAGGGGTCCTGTGTGTCGCGCTCCCGCGCGCCAAAGCCGTCCCCTTATGTATCCCCCGGCCGCATCGCCGTTGCCTCGGAGCACCTTAACTTAGATCCTGTTCAGGCAGAAAATGTCCCGATTTTCTGCCTGAAGTCTGGTTCTTCAGAGTACGGATGGGCGGGAATCGGTACATTCCCGCCTGATTGTTAAAGCGCTCGGGCCTGTCAGGTTTCGGAGGGGAGATCTTTAAGAGGGGGCGTTTTTGTAAAAAGCCCCCTCTTAAACTGAGTTCTTTGGTTACTTTCTTTTTCAGAGACAAGAAAGTAACATCGTCACCAAAGATAAACGATCATTTACAACACAGCAAGGTGATGTTATGTTAACATACGAACTGAAAAAAGCCCCGGGTGTGCCGCTGTATGAGGCGCTCTACCGCGCGATCCGGGGGGATATCCTCTCCGGCAGGCTGCAGCCGGGAGAAAAACTGCCCTCCAAACGGGCTCTGGCAGAGCATCTGGAGGTCAGCAAAATCACGGTAGAGACAGCCTACAGCCAGCTGCTGGCAGAGGGCTATATCTGCTCCCGGGAAAAGGTGGGCTATTTCGTGGAGGCCGTGGAAAGGTCTCTCCACCGGGAGATCCCGAAACTGCCTGAAAAACCGGCGCAGGAGGCAGCTCCGATGCTGGATCTGACAGCCACCGGTACGGAACATTTCCCTTTTTCTGTCTGGATGAAGCTTCAGCGGGAAGTGATGCTGGACTACGGCGAGCAGCTGCTGCAGCCGATTCCACACCAGGGAATCCCGGAGCTGCGGCAGGCCATTGCGGAACATCTGGCTGCCTTCCGGGGCATGCATGTGGATCCGGAGAATATTCTCATCGGCGCCGGTGCTGACTTCCTGTACAACCTGCTGATCCAGCTGCTGGGCCGGGAAAAGACCTATGCGGTTGAGGAACCGGGCTACGGCAAGATCCGCAAAATTTACGGAGCCGGAGGTGTCCGCTGTGTCAGCGCCCCCATGGACCGCAAGGGTGTCCGCCCGGATGGACTCCGGGAAGCAGACGTGCTCCATTTTTCTCCGTCCCATCATTTCCCCACCGGCCTGGTAACCCCCATGTCCCGGCGTCTGGAGCTGCTTGCCTGGGCAAGGGAACGAAGCGGCTGGATCATCGAGGATGATTACGATTCGGAGTTCCGGTTCGATGCCCATCCCATGAGCGCCATGCAGAGCCTGGACCGGGAGCGGGTCATCTACATGAATTCCTTCTCCAAAACCCTGACGCCCTCCATCCGTATCAGTTATCTGGTGCTGCCGGAGAGCCTGATGATCCGGTTTAAGGAAGAACTGGGATTTTACAGCTGCACGGTGGCCAGCTTTGAGCAGTATACCCTGGCCCGGTTTCTCAGCAGAGGCTATTTTGAAAAGCACATCAACCGGATGCGTAAGTTCTACAAAAACCGCCGGAATAAGGTGGTGTTGGCCCTGCAAACCTGTCCGCTTTCCAGCCGGATCACCATTCTGGAGCAGGATGCGGGTCTGCATTTTCTGGTGAAGGTGGACACGCCTCTTTCTGACCGGGCCCTGACCGAACAGCTGGCGGCAGCAGGCATCCGGATCAAATCCATCAGCAGCTACTACCATCTGCCGGAGGAAAAGGATACCCATCTGTTTGTGGTGAACTATTCTGTGCTGGATGAAGACCGGCTGGAACAGCTGCTGAGACTGTAATTTTTCTTGCCTTTTTCCGGGGGCAAAGATATAATGAAAACAAGATTTTGAAAGGGAGGAAACCGTTATGCGCCGATCTGCTTACCGGGGATGTCTGTTGGGACTGGCTGTGGGCGATGCCATGGGCTATACTGTGGACAGCCGCAGCTGGCGGGAAATTCAGGAAGACTATGGCCCCAACGGACTGCTGGGCTATGACCTGGTGAACGGCTACGCGGATGTGACCTCCTATACCCAGCTGGCGGCCTTTACCTGCAACGGTCTGCTTCTGGGCCTGACCCGGGGTCAGGTCCAGGGTAAGATGGCACCCTTTTACAAGTACATCGCCCTGTCCCACAAGGAGTGGTCTCTGTCCCAGCGGTCCTGGAACCGCCCGGAGAATACCCACTGCTGGCTGCTGCAGCAGAATGAATTTCTGCGCCGACACTGCATGGATACCCGGATGCTGGACACCCTGGACCGGGATGACTTCGGTACCCTGGAGGAACCCAGAAATGCCTTCAACCAGCCCGGCAGCCTGACCTCCGCGGTGGCGGTGGGCATGTTCTTTCACCGGCACCGGATCCGTCTGACGGAGATCAACCGCCTGGGCGCGGAGGCTGTGGCGCTGACCCATGGAAGTCCCACAGCGTTCCTCTCCGGTGCCATGCTGGCCCATATCATCACCTGCGTCCTGCGCAAGCCCGATGCGCCTCTGAAGGCGGTGTTCGTCCACGCCATGAAGGACATCCGGGAGGAATTCGGCCACCAGTATTCCCAGGCCTATGAGATCTGTAACCAGATGCGCAACGCCATGACCTATGCCTCCGGCAAGGGATTGAAGCCCGTGGAGGTCATGGAAAAACTGAAGTGTGTGTCCTCTTCCGAAGTGCTGGCGGGCGCGGTCTATGCCTGCCTGGCCTGCGACGGTGATTTTGACCGGGCCATGATCCTGTCGGTGAACCACTCCGGACGGAGTGCCGCGGTGGGTGCCGTGGCCGGCGCCATTCTGGGTGCCAAGTACGGCGAAAAGGCGCTGCCGGAATTCTACATGGAGTGTCTGGAGCCCTCGGAGCTGCTGCGGGAGTTGGCGGATGACCTGTACCACGGCTGCACCATGGAAAAGGGCAACAAGCTCTACGATCTGGACTGGGACCGGAAGTACCTGCACGGAGGAAGATGAGTGTATATTACTGTCATTGCGAGCCGGCATTCCTGCCGGCGTGGCAATCTCCCGGTGCGATGGGGATCGCCAGAAGGTGAATTGCCCGAAGGGCAAGAGAAACTGCCCTGGGGCACACCGTCCTGACGGACGGTTCGCGATGACATTTTTCCTGGAGTGAAACAATGAATGTAAGAAAAATGGTGCTCAGCGCCCTGTTTGCTTCCCTGATTGTCCTGTGTGCCTGGATCAGCATTCCCATCCCGCCGGTGGCAGTGACCCTGCAGACCTTCGGTGTGCTGATGGCGCTGGGTGTCCTGGGCGGAAACTGGGGCACGGTGTCCATCCTGATTTATCTTACCATGGGCCTTGTGGGACTGCCGGTGTTCGCGGGCTTCCGGGGCGGCGCCGGTGCGCTGCTGGATGCCACAGGCGGATTTCTCTGGGGATTTATGCTGGGGGGACTTGCTTACCGGCTGACGGAAAAGCTGGGAAAGCTGCCGGCTTTTGTGTTATGTCAACTTACCTGCTATATCTGTGGCTGTTTCTGGTTCTCCCGATGGGCAAACTGCGGCATAGGTACCGCGGTGCTTACCTGCGTGGTGCCCTGGCTGATCCCGGATACTGTGAAGCTGGCTCTGGCCTGGCGCCTGTCCGGCCGGATCGCCAGACAACTGAAATAAGAAGAATGATCCCCACCCTTGCGGCATAGTCTTAGGCCAAAGGGAGGGGATTTTTTATGGGCAAACGGGATGTTGTGATCCTGGGAGCGGCGCTGCTGCTGGCGGCGGCAGGCATCATTTTCTT
Source organism: Oscillospiraceae bacterium (assembly GCA_017555395.1). Classification (GTDB taxonomy): domain Bacteria; phylum Bacillota; class Clostridia; order Oscillospirales; family Oscillospiraceae; genus Faecousia. The sequence goes on from JAFZGL010000115.1 coordinate 7,640, forward strand.
TTTCCGGGGACAGGCTCTGCAGACCGGCTCCTGGGGTCTCAGCTTCCGGCAGGAGGGGGCGCCGCCCGTTGGCAACGCAGATGCGGCCCACCTGCGGCAGTATGATGCGGTCTACATTGGGAACACCGGGGAGAAGGTGCTGTACCTGACCTTTGACGCCGGGTTCGAGAACGGCTTCACCGCCGGGATCCTGGACACCTTGAAAAAGCATCAGGTGAGCGCAGCCTTTTTCCTGGTGGGCAATTACATCGAAAAGAACGCGGATCTGGTGCGGCGGATGGCGGCGGAAGGCCACACCGTGGGTAACCACACCATGCACCACTACGATATGAGCAAGCTGTCGGACAAAGCTTCCTTTTCCAAAGAGCTGACAGATCTGGAGGATCTGTACCGGCAGACCGTGGGACAGGAAATGCCCAGATTCTACCGGCCGCCTCAGGGGATTTACAGTGAAGAAAATCTGAAGATGGCGAAGGAACTTGGCTACAAAACCGTTTTCTGGAGTCTTGCCTATGTGGACTGGAACCAGGATGCCCAGCCCACGGCAGAACAGGCCTTTTCCAGGCTGCTGCCCCGGACCCACGACGGTGCGGTGGTGCTGCTGCACTCCACTTCCAAAACCAATGCGGAAATCCTGGATCAGCTGCTGACAAAGTGGAAAGACATGGGCTATCGGTTCGGCACAATTGGGGAACTTTTTTCAGA
>JAFZGL010000116.1 GCA_017555395.1 Oscillospiraceae bacterium
ACTTCAGGCAGAAAATCGGGACATTTTCTGCCTGAACAGGATCTAAGTTAAGGTGCTCCGAGGCAACGGCGATGCGGCCGGGTGGGGTACATAGGGGCGGGTGGATTGGATTGCGGGAGCAAGACACACAACGCCGCCCCTATGCCTGCTTCTTTTGGTTCTTTTCTTGCAGGAGCAAGAAAAGAATTAAGAACCAATACAATGATAAACGATCATTTATCATTGTAAAACAAAACTCCGGATGCTGACTGCATCCGGAGTGATTTTGTTATCCCACCTGATTTTCGTAGGTGTAGACGGTACTTGCGGAAACCTGCTCAAAGTAGGCTTCCAGAATGTCTTCGGCCACGGGAGCCAGCCAGTTACCGTGGGCGGCCTTCTCGCCGAAGACAGCCACAGCCACTTCGGGCTCGGTCAGTTCCTTGCGGTGGGCGAAGCAGATGAATGCGCCGTGGTCGCTACCGCCGGAGGAGTGCTCCGAGGTACCGGTCTTGGCGTAGACCGTAACTTCGTTGGCCAGGGGCCAGCGGACGCCGTCCTTGGGCCATTCCAGATTCTTTGCGTTGGCATCGTTGAAACCGCCCAGGAAGTCGTCAGCGGTACCGCTGTTGGAGGCAATGACCTTACGCATACCGGTGAAGATGATCTCCCAGGTCTCCCAGGAGACATCCTCCATGGTGCTCAGCACCTGGGGCTCCTGGTCCAGGATCAGGGTGCGGTAGTCAGAGGAGACGACGCGGTTCAGGAAGGTGGCCTTCATGCGGGTACCCTTGTTGGCCAGGGTGGAGGCATAGACACACAGCTGCAGGGGGGTGAATCGGTTTTCCGCCTGACCGATGCCGGTCAGAACACGGTCACCTGCGGACCACTGCTGGTTCACAGCGGTGGTATAGGAGGCCTTCTTGGATTCTTCGTTGGAGCGGTGACCCACTTTTTCCAGCAGTTCGATGCCGGTGGGTTCGCCCAAACCGTAGCCCTTGGAGGCCTTGTCGATCATGTCGATGTTCAGACGGTAAGCCAGCTCGTAGAAGAAGTAGTTGCAGGAATACCGCAGGGCGTCGGTGGCATCCAGTTCACCGTGGGTAGCGGGGCTCTCCACGGACCAGATCATACAGGTGGGCGTAAAGCCGGGCATTTCGGTGTAGATACCCTTGGTGAGAATGGTCTCATCTCCCCGGAAGACCCATTCGCCCTTGCTGTTGCGGTTGTTCAGGGCGGCGGTCAGGGTGACCATCTTGAAGGTGGAACCGGGGGCGTAGGTAGCGCCGAAGGCGCGGTTGAAGAAGGGTTTGTCGGGATCGGCTTCGATCTCAGCCCAGTCTTCATTCATGGTAGCCAGGTTGTAGGTGGGGTAGCTGGCGCAGGCCAGGATCTCACCGGTCTTGACGTCCATAACGACAGCGGCAGCGCCTTCTGCGTCCAGACCCTGGGTCTGACCCACAGTCTGGTTCAGGCTGTCGTTCTTGATCTCCTCCATGACCCGCTTCAGGGCATCCTCGGTGGCAATCTGGATGTCCAGGTCGATGGAAGTTTCCACGTTGTTGCCGGCCACAGGCTCGTACTTGCCGATGATGTTGCCGTCATCGTCGTACTTGTTGGCATAGTACTGGCTGATGATGGTGCCGTCTCTGGAAACCACGTCGACACGGGTTCCGTCGATGCCGTGGAGGTATTCTTCAAAGGCCTCCTCCATACCGGCCTGACCGATGTAGGCGTCCATGGAGTAGTTCTGGGACTTGTACTTTTCCCAGTCGGTGGAGTCCATACCGCCCACGTAGCCCAGAATGTGGGCAGCGTATTCGGTGTGGTATTCCCGGACAGTGGAGGATTCCACCATCAGGCCGGGGGTGTTCAGCTCCAGGATGGCGCTGAGGTGCTCGTCGGAAACGTCTTCGATGAAGGTATAGGTGGGCAGATTGGTAACACCGCGAAGGTCAAATTCGTAGCGGATACCGACAACGGCTCTTGCCATATCCTCGTCCCACTCTTCGGGGATGTCGTAGCGCTCCCGCAGACGTTCGATCAGCAGAGGCGCGGAGATGTCGGAGTCCAGGTCACGGTCCAGCATGAAGTTCTGGAAGTAGCCGCGCCAGGCAGTGTTATAGTCGTTCAGGGTGTAGACAAAGGGACGGCTCTTGGTGATGGGGAAGTGATCCAGATATTCAACGCCCAGTTCCTTGCACTTGGCCACCAGACGGTACAGATATTCGTTTCTGTTGTCGGCGGACTTGATAACGTAGTGGTTGAAGACCAGGTCATAACTGGCGCGGTTGCCCACCAGAACGTTGCCGTTCCGGTCCAGGATATCGCCGCGGGCGGCACGGACGGTGGTCAGGGTGGTGTAGGTTGCGGTGTTGTCGGTGTTGCCGTCGGTGTCGATGATCTGCAGGAAGAACAGTCTTCCGCCGTAGAGCATCAGAACGAAGGTGAACAGCAGCAGCAGGATCATCGAACGAAACCGGCTTATTCTTTCCATGTGTTTCCTCCAATTTGTCCGATACGATTGATAAGGCTATACAGGGGGATCATCACGGCGATACTGAGCAGACCGGTGGTGATAAACATACCCATGCGGTCCCAGCGGGTCAGTCCGGTGGAGATGCCCACTACAAAATTGCCCAGCTCATAAAGCATCAGGGCCAGACCCGCACACAGGACGATGGAGCCCCGGTTGCGGTGCCAGTACATCTGCCGGAACAGGCAGGCGCCGATGCCCAGAACGGTCATGAGGCCCACGGACATGGGTCCGGGGGAAGAACCGGAGAAATAGAACAGGCAGGAGGCGATCAGCACGAAAAGGCTGCCGGAATCGATGCCTTCGATGACCGTGATCAGCAGAATGGCGCAGACCGCCAGGTCAGTGGTGGCACCGAAAATGGTGATCTGGCTCATGATCACGTCCTGGATCATGGACAGAACAACCACCAGGGCGATATAGAGACCCCATTTCAGCAGCTTGTCCCGCTGTACCTGGGTCAGGTGCAGCATCTTCAGCAGGCCGCTTTCCTGGGTGTCCGGCTTGAACTCTGCCTTGGGCGCCAGGGAGGCGATGAGCCGGCTGAGGTCAAACCCGGAGCGCTTTGCCGGTCTGCGCCGGGAATTGGAGCGGCGGCGGTTTGACTGGCTGCTGCTGCGGCGCGGATCCCGGGAGGACCGTCTTTGGTTTTGGTTCCTTTGATTGGCCATGGTACTCCTTAATTGGCGGGTGTGCCCGCGGCTTCAGTTTCAGCGGGAGTGGTCTCGGCGGTGGCGCCGGCTTCCGCGGTGTACTTGGTGATGATGAAGACCTGCTCCAGGGTGTTGATCTCTGCAGCGGGCTCCAGCAGGGCGAACTTGGCAACGCCGGTCTCCTCAAAGCCTGCGTCCACCACATTGCCGATGATCAGACCTCTGGGGTACACGGTAGAACCGGAGGTAACCACCTGGTCGGTGTTTCGGATGATGGCGGAGGAGGGCAGGTATTCCATTTTCAGCAGGGTCTCGTGACCGTCGATATAGCCGCCGCCGACCATGCCGTTGTAGCCGGACACGGAGATGGTGCCGGAAATTTCCAGAGTGGAGTCCAGAACCGTCTTGATAACGGCGTAGTTAGGACCGGCCTCGGTAACCAGACCGACCACCTGGCCGTTTTCCGTGACGGCGCACATGTTGGCGTCGATACCGGCAGTGGTGCCGCGGTTGATGGTCAGGGTGGAGTTCCAGTCGGTGGAGTTCCAGCCGATGATGTAGGCATCCACCATTTCGTAGCTTTCATTGGTGGCCTTCAGATTGTTCAGACGGCGCAGACGGGCGTTTTCACGGTTGACGGAGTCAGCCTGACGGGCAACGTCTTCCATCTGGGCGATCTGGGCCTTCAGTTCCGCGTTTTCCGCGGCCAGGGCTTCGTACTTGAACATGTAGCTGTAGTACAGCTCTGCGGTACTGGCCAGAGCGGTACCCACGCCCCGGACAGGGGCCATCAGAGTCTGGGTGATGACACCGGGAACGGTGATCATACCGACACTGTTCATGATCACCAGTGCGGCAGTGATCAGACCGGCGATAACCAGAATGATACGCACCTTGGTATTAAACAAATTTCTCATATCGATCAATCCTCCAGGATCCCGGGAGCCATCTTCCGGAGCGTTTCTCCCAGACGGCACACAGGCAGACCCATCACATTGTAGTAGTCGCCCACCATTCTCTCGCAGAACAGGGCGGCACCGCCCTGAATGCCGTAGCTTCCTGCTTTATCCATGGGTTCGCCGCTTGCCACATACCGGTCGATCTCGCTCCGGCGCAGAGGGCGGAAGTGCAGATCCGTCACTTCGGTGAAGGTCTCGCAGATCTCATCCCGGAGAATGGTGCATCCGGTCATGACCTGGTGATCCCGGCCGGAGAGCAGCTGCAGCATGTCCGCAGCTTCCGCTTCAGAGCGGGGTTTGCCCAGCACCCGGCCTTCGCAGACCACAATGGTATCGGCGGCAATGACCACATCCCCGGATTCCCGGGCAATGGCATTGGCCTTCAGACGGCTGACCCGGGCGACCTCATCGTAAGGGGGCTTGCCGGGGTCCATGGTTTCGTCAATATCCGCGACCCGGACCGAGAAGGGAACGCCGAAGAGCTTCAGCAGTTCCTGCCGCCGGGGAGAAGCGGACGCTAAGATTAGAGTCATATATATTCCTTTCGTGCACAACGAGTGCAAAGTGCAAAATGCAGAGGGCAAAATTACTTGTTTTTATTTGCCGTTTTGCAAATCGCCATCAGCACTCCAAGAAGTTCCTGGATATCTTTTTCCAGACTGTCAAATTGCTGTTGGTTTAGATATTCAGTACGGTGGAGCAATCTGAGCCAGTAATAGGTTTCATTGGCTTCTTTCAGCGCGATACTCATTTTCGCGAGGAAGTCGGCATGACTCTGTCCCCGCTGCGCTTCTGCGATGTTGGCACCAATACTGGTTCCACAACGCAAAAGCTGCTTTGACAACACATATTCTCTGTGTTCACTTACCAAATATTTATGCAGATTTACGATTCTGACAGCAAATTCAAAACTCATGTCAGCTGCAGTCGGACGGGATTCACTCTGCACTTTGCACTCTGCATTTTGCACTGTTATTCCACACCTCTGAGGTACAGACCTCTGGTGCAGGCGCCGGGATCAAAGGGCTGGGGATCCAGGTAGTCACCCAGAACCCGGTCCACTTCCCGGGTGTTTTCGGTGGTGAAGTACAGGCGGACAGCCCACAGACCCAGTTTGGCCAGGTCGTCCTGACGGTCCAGCCAGCTGAGTTTCTTGCCGTTGAGCAGAACACTGCGGCAGTTGTTGCCGTCCTTGATGATGGGGAATTCCGCACCGGTCTTGTCGGTGAGTTTGGTGGAGGTGTTCTGACAGCTGCATTCGCCGGTACGGTTCTTGATCAGGCAGTGCTCCGTCACCATCAGGGGCAGACGGCCGTAGGCGATGAGCTCTGCGTTCACTGCCTTGCTCAGATCCCGGATCTGGGGCAGCGTCATTTCAAAGCTGACAGTGGCGGAAGCCAGCTCCAGATCCCGCAGCACATTCATGGAAGCGGAGTTGAAAATATTCAGACCGAAGTCACCGTGGATCCGCATACCGGCTTCCCGGGCGGGGATCAGAAGACCTACATTGCCCACCAGCACATCCCGGATGCCCATTTCCCGCAGAACATCCATGTCATGCTGGATCTTGGGCAGTTCTCCGTCGTGGACGATTCTGGGCAGAACGGCGGCCACACGGCCCCGGCGCACCAGGGTCTGGAGCAGTTTCTGATCCTGCATCAGAATGTGGATGGGAACATACAGCAGCGTGCTCTCAGTGTTCACCAGTCTGGGGGTCAGCTGTTCCCGGCTGGTGACCTGGATGGTCAGACCAGGCATGCCCTTGGTACCCTTGTAGTGGGGGATGGGGGCGTACTTGCGGATGGGGTGATCCTCACGGCGGGCCCGGAGGGCAGTGAGCTGATTCAGCACATCCCGGCGCATGCCGTTGATGGCGGCGGCGGAGATGGTGAGGCCGGGATCCACGTGGGTTCTGGCCTCCACGCAGCGGTAAGGCGTGCCGCCGGTTTTGGCGATGCGCTGGGCCAGTGCCTCATCCGTAAGGGGAACGGTTCTGGCCAGTTCAGGCATGGGACCCTCTACACGGCAGGTGCGGCCTTCCGGATCGGTGGCGGACAGCCAGCTGCCGTCCACACCCACCATGCACCGGAAGATAACGTCCACCAGCTGGGTCTCGCCGGCTTCATAGGAATTCCGGGCAGCCATCAGCCACTGGGGATCTTCCTTGGTGTCCTCCCGGATACCGAACATCTTCCGGTTGATCCGGCCGGTATAGTAACCGTCGGTAAAGCCCTGACGGTTGAAAGCGGTCATCAGCGCTTCCATCATGCTGTCGGTGACTGTGGCTTCATCCAGCGCCTTGCGGTAGACGGCGGTGACGGTGGCCACGTATTCCGGCTTCTTCATACGGCCTTCCAGCTTGATGGAGGCGACACCCATTTCCTCCAGTTCCTGCAGGTAGTGCACCAGGCAGTTGTCCTTCAGACTCAGCGGGTACTTGCCCTCCCAGTGGTGGTAGCCGTAGCTCTGGCGGCAGGGCTGGGCGCAGCGGCCCCGGTTGCCGGAACGGCCGCCGATCATGGCGGACATGTAGCACTGACCGGAGTAGCACATACACAGGGCACCGTGGGCAAAGACTTCGATTTCGATGGGGGAGTGGGTGCAGATATAGCGGATCTCCTCCCGGCTCAGTTCCCGGCTCAGCACCACCCGGGTCATGCCCATGGCGGCGCAGAACTGGACACCGGGCAGACTGTGGACAGTCAGCTGGGTGGAGCCGTGGATGGCGATGTGGGGCGCAATCTGGCGGCACAGCTGCACGACACCCAGATCCTGGACAATGAATGCGTCCACGCAGCAGCTGGCTGCCAGACGGATGGTCTCTGCCAGCTGGGGGATCTCTTTGTCGGAGACCAGCGTATTCAGGGTCAGGTGCACATCCACACCGCGGATGTGGCAGTACTTGACCGCGTCTTTTAAAGTCTGAGGGGTGAAGTTCTTTGCGCTCTGCCGTGCGTTGAAGGTGCCGACACCCAGATAAACGGCATTGGCGCCATTCTGCACCGCGGCACGAAGTGCATCCATGGAACCCGCCGGAGCCAATAATTCAATCATAACCGTACTTCTCTCCATTATGGTATACTTAGGCACATTATAACATAAGGTTGTGAAAACTTCCACCCCTGAGAAAAGAATTCAAGAAAAATTAAAAAGCGGAATTTCATCTGAAAAATGGGTAAAATCACGGAAAACCCGGGAAGAATCGGGGTGCCGTCAATGTTTCGGTAAATGATCGTTTAGCTTAGTAAGGCGATGTTACTTTCTTGTCTCTGAACAAGAAAGTAACCAAAGAACTCAGTTTAAGAGGGGGCTTTTTACAAAGACGCCCCCTCTTAAAGATCTCCCCTCCGAAACCTGACAAGCCCGAGCACTTTAACAATCAGGCGGGAATGTACCGATTCCCGCCCATCCGTACTCTGAAGAACCAGACTTCAGGCAGAAAATCGGGACATTTTCTGCCTGAACAGGATTGAGGTTAAGGTGCTCCGGAACCTACGGCGATGCGGCCGGGGGATACATAAGGGGTGGTGCTTCGCGCAGCGAATCTGAATTTCAATGATTGCCAGTGGCAATCATACCGCGATTAATGGCTTTGGCGCGCGGGAGCGCGACACACAGGACCCCTTATGTCGGCTTCTTTTCGCCCTTTTCTTGCCGAAACAAGAAAAGGGCAA
>JAFZGL010000012.1 GCA_017555395.1 Oscillospiraceae bacterium
CTATCTGGAAGCCGGTATTGACCGGGTGATCCTGGGTACGGCAGCAGTAACCGATGAAGACTTCCTGCGCTCTGCGGTGGAAACCTACGGCGAAAAAATCGCGGTGGGCATCGACATCCGGGATGGTTTTGTGGCCATCAAGGGCTGGACAGAAAAGTCTCAGGAAAATGCCATGGAATTCACCGCCAAGATGCAGAAGATGGGCGTCAAAACCCTGATCTGCACCGATATCTCCCGGGACGGCGCCATGCAGGGTGCCAATCACGGCCTGTATCAGGAACTGGCGGAGCAGTTCAGCATGAACATCATCGCCTCCGGCGGTGTCTCGTCAATGGAAGATGTGAAAAGACTGTCTGCCATGAATATTCACGGTGCCATCATCGGCAAGGCCTACTATACCGGTGCGGTGAATCTGGCAGAAGCGATCGGGGTGGCAAAATGATCACAAAGAGAATTATCCCATGTCTGGATGTCCGGGACGGCCGGGTGGTGAAGGGTGTCAATTTCGGGGGCCTGAAAGATGTGTCCTCCCCTGTGACCCTGGCGAAATTTTACAGCGACTGCGGCGCCGATGAGCTGGTGTTCTATGACATCACCGCCTCCTCCGACGGACGGAAGCTCTTCACGGAGATCCTGACGGAGACGGCAAAAAATGTGTTCATTCCTCTGACGGTAGGCGGCGGCATCAACACCGTGGAGGATTTTGACCGGGTGCTGAAGTGCGGTGCCGACAAGGTCAGTGTCAATTCCGGCGCCATCCGCAATCCGGATCTGATCCGGCAGGCGGCGCTGCGGTACGGCGACCAGTGTGTGGTGCTGTCGGCAGACATCAAGCGGGTGGACGGTGTGTTCCGGGTTTTCGCCAAAGGCGGACGGGAAAACACCGGTATGGAGGCCATTTCCTGGATCAAAAAATGCGTGGCACTGGGTGCCGGCGAGATCGTGGTGAACTCCATTGATACCGACGGTGTCAAGGGCGGCTTTGACCTGGAGATGTTGGAAGCGGTTTGCAATGCGGTCAGCGTCCCTGTGATTGCCTCCGGCGGTGCCGGAAACATTGATGATTTCATTACACTGTTTAAGACCCTCCCCAAGGTGGATGCGGGTCTGGCAGCCTCCATTTTCCACTTCGGCGAAGTAAAAATCGCGGATCTGAAGGCGGAAATGGCAAAAAACAACATTCCCACAAGACTGTGAGGGTAACATATGCTGGATGTTGAAAAACTGAAATTTGATGAAAAGGGTCTGATCCCGGCCATTGTGGTGGATGCCATCACCAAGCGGGTGCTGACGCTGGCCTATATGAACCGGGAGAGTCTGAAGATCTCCATGGAAAAGGAACTGACCTGCTTCTACAGCCGTTCCCGCCAGGAACTGTGGCTGAAGGGGGAGACAAGCGGAAACTATCAGCACATTGTGTCCATCACCGCAGACTGCGATGGCGATGCCCTGGTTGTCATGGTGGAGCCTGAGGGACCTGCCTGCCACCTGGGAACAGAATCCTGCTTTGAGTACCCGGTGTACCAAAGTGAAAACCGGAGGGAATTTTCCTATCAGGGACTGATGCAGCTGATCGAAGGCCGGAAAACAGACCGGAAGGAGGGTTCCTACACCACTTATCTTTTTGACAAGGGACTGGACAAGATCCTGAAAAAAGTAGGTGAAGAGTCCACCGAGGTTATCATTGCTGCCCATGCCCACGACAAGCGGGAAACGGTTTATGAAATCGCGGATCTGGCCTACCATGTAATGGTGCTGATGATCGAGTCGGGTATCTCTCTGGAGGATATCCACCGGGAACTGGCATCCCGGCATGTCATCGATCACAAGGTAAAGCAGGAGAAAATGGTATGATTTGACAGAGGAGGCGGAAGCCTCCTCTTGACTTTTTGTCCGGAAAATGGTACCATCTCGCAATATGTCATAGTTGACAAAAGCAACAGGTTGAAAAATTAAAAAGCCGTATAAAATACATAAATAAATGATGAAAGAAACGTAATAAATAACCCGCTTCTATACTATTTATTGATATACGTAATAAAGATATTGCAGATTCCGATAAGTTTCGGTACAATGTTTTAGAACCATGAAGAGAGAAAAGGACGGTACCCATTATGGATTTTCGGCAGCTTGAGGCATTCATTGCCACAGTCGATCATCAGAGTTTTTCCGCAGCCGCAGAAGCACTGTATTTGTCTCAGCCTACCATCAGCTCCTACATCCATTCTCTGGAGCGGGAACTGAATACCCAGCTGATCCGCCGCACCACCAAGAAGTTTGAGGTGACGGTAAACGGTCAGCAGTTATATGAATATGCGGTGGCGCTGCTGCGTCTGCAGCAGAAGGCCATCACGGAGCTTTCCAATACCGGTGTGAAGGAACTGCACATCGGCACCTCTTCCGTGCCCGGTCAGTGTATCCTGCCCCGGGTTCTGGCGGGCTACCGCCGGGAGGCACCCGAGGTGAGCGCCTTTGTTACCCATTCCGATTCTCTGGATATTATCCAGCAGGTGGAAAACGGTACGTTGGATGTGGGCCTTGTGGGCATGAAGACTGACTGCAACTGCGTATTTGAGTCCATTGCCACCGATGAACTGGTGATTGCGGCTCCCAACAATGCCTATTTCCGGGAGAAGTACGGCGATAATGCCGACCTGAAGGAACTGCTGAAGGAGCCCTTTGTTATGCGCACTGAGCAGTCCGGCACCCAGTTTGAGGCAGAGCAGCTGCTGCAGAAGCTGGGTCTTTCCGAAAAGGATCTGCAGATTGTGGCCAAGGTCAACGATGCCCATGCCCTGCAGAACTATGTGATCCAGGGCCTTGGTATTTCCCTGGTCAGCCATCGGATGGTAAAGGCAGAGGCCCAGCGGGGCAAACTGCTGGTGTATCCCCTGGGTGAGTATGCCCGAAAGCGTAATTTCTATCTGGTGTTCCAGGAAGGCCCCTACCTGCCCAAGGCAGCCATTGCCTTCATTCGCTACATCCGGGATCTTTCCCAGAAAAAAGAACTGTAACAACATCCATTTTCCCTCCTGATATAACAAAACGGACAGCCTGCAATCCGGCTGTCCGTTTTGTATTTGGCAATTCAGAAAACAGAAAAGCCGGCGGTATCCGCCGGCTTTTTGTATGGTTAGAATTCATCTACGATATCGTAGGCAATGCCGTTCCAGATGGCGGGACGGGTCTTGCAGTGGTGCAGCTGGGCAATAAAGTCGGCGGTGTTATCCACCTTTTCCGGCAGCCAGGTCACATACTTGGCAATATTGGGCACCACATGGGCGTCGCTGGCGCCGATGGCCTGCAGTCCCAGCTCCCGGCAGTAGCGCAGGGCGGTGCGGTTGGCCTCCAGAGAGGTGGAGCCGTTCAGGACTTCCACACCGTGAAGGCCTTTCACATTTCTCAGATTGTCCTCCAGACCCCGGTTGTTGTTCCGGAAGGGATGGCAGGAGACGCAGAAACCGTTTGCCTTATTGACATGGTCAATGAACTCCTGGGCGCTGACCCGGTGATCGGGATAGGAATCAATACCCCATGCGGTGATATCACCCTGCAGGGAGAAAAATTCAATACCCACAAAAATGGGGAAGCCTACCTTCTTGGAGTACTCTGCGGCATAGTCCTTCAGCCCCATGCTGTCATGGTCAGTGATGCAGACGGCATCAAGTCCCCGGGCTTTTGCCACGGTGATGATCTGATCCAGATTGATGAAGCTGTCCAGAGAATGGGTGCACTCGTGCAGGTGCATATCTACCAGCATAGGATATCCTCCTAAAAATTTCCGTATTTCGTATATTATAACGGATAACGCCGGTTTCGTGAAGTTGGCATTTTGTAATAATACACCATTTATTTATTGTGCTTATTGATCTATAGAAAAACAGGGAGAAAGAAACCGTGTTTATCCAAGAAAATAGATGGTGCATCTGCGCCTGCCGAATTCGATGCATTCCTGATAGGTGGGGAAATAGAGATCCATCCTGTCCCGCTTGATGGCACCGCCGCAGTCCTCAGCGGTGGCAATTCCGTAGTAGCGCTCTCCGTCGTGGGAGACGATGAGCATCCGGGTACCGTAGGGAATAAACCGGGGATCCACAGCAGCGGTGCCATAGTGTACAGTGGTGCCGGTGGAGGTGATCATATCGCAGCCGGCGTCGGTATGGGTATAGCCGGTGGCGGTAACGTTGTCGGTCTTGTAATATGTCACGACCTCACCGGAGGGCATGATGATGTATCCGTCCCGGATGACAGGCATGGTGCTAGGTTCATCCTGTGGAACTTCACCGGTGCCCTGGCCGATGATCTCGGTAACCGGTGCCAGGGTCTGCTTCCGGTCGGTGATCTCCCGATGGGTTTCAGCACCATTGATGTAGGTCACTTCCGCAGTGCACAGCAGTTCTCCGTCCTGCCCCGGGACGTAGACTTCCTCCCTGCCTCTGGGCAGAGAGGGATCTGCGCAGTAATTGATCTCGTGGGGGATGGTGGCGGTATAGTTCTCCTGGCGGATGACCATGGAATCAATCCGGAGTTCCATGCCGTCAGCCACAGGAGTATCCGGAGTATGGGAGAGAACATCGTGGGCTCCGATATCCAGCCCCAGACGGCTCAGCAGTTCGCCCACAGTCTCACCCATGGACGTGACAGAAATCTCCTTCCCGTGATAGAATAGGTTCAGTTCCAGCGCCCGGCAGATGGTGATGGTGTCTCCTCCCACGGTGGTGTAGCTGTCCTGTCCGGAGAGCGCCATGCCTGCCTGTGTCAGGACTTCCGCAGGATCGGTGGCAAAGGTGGTATAGGTAAAGGTGCGGTCTCCGTCGGTGATCACATAGGTTCTGGCGAAGGCGGTGGGGCAGAGCAGCAGGATGCAGAGGATGGCCAGAGAGAGGGCAGTCATGCGTATGGAAAGCGTGCGGTCTGAGGATGCATGGGTCATAGCGGTACCTCCTGAATTGAGAAAGTAACAAACTGTAATTATTGGGGATATTATAACAAAATATTTGAAAAAGTCAAGCTTTTGAACATAAAAGCGTAAATTCGACAATATTTTTGTGTTAAAAAATTCGGAATTTATGTAAACGCAAGGATCTGCATTTAGGGGATATTTCGGATCTGACCACAAGATGTGGTGGGGAATGGTTACAAATATTTACATAACCTTCCGGGTTATGTCAGCGTCCGCAAGGAAATCCGCAACCGCTGTTATGGAAACTGAAACAGGTTATACGGGTGTGATTTTTCCGAAACTGGGGATTGACAAGGTGTAGAAAATATGATAAATTTTTTGTGTAAAATGCTATGACGAAGACATGCATCCCCGGAAAGATTCCCAGAGAGGACGTCACTTTGGTGCAAGACGCCCGTAACACTGCCCCGGATGATACCACTTCTGAGCTGCTGACCGGAAATGGTCAGACGGGTGCGCCCGTTACAGTGCCAATGAGTGACGGCGTTTGCCGTAACCAGGGTGGAACCGTGGAATACTTTGTATCCCACCCCTGATCCAGTCAGGGGATGGGATTATTTTTATGCCTTCCCCGCACCGGGGGAATGCTGAATGATGAATGCTGAATGATGAATTATTATGTGCCTGCGGCACGATGGAAAATCATCCGTGCAGTGGATACCGTAATTCTGAATTCTGCATTTTGCATTCTGCATTTTCCTCATTAAAAAAGGAGGAAAAAACCTATGTCCGAAGAAATGCAGTTCACTTTTGAAAACCCCGAATATCGCAAGATGTTCTGGCACACCAGCTCCCACGTCATGGCTCAGGCCGTTAAGCGTCTGTGGCCCGAGGTACAGCTGGCCATCGGCCCCGCCATCGACGAGGGCTGGTACTATGACTTTGACGCTCCCTTCTCCTTCACCCCCGAGCATCTGACCAAGATCGAAGCCGAGATGAAGAAGATCGTCAAGGAGCGTATCCGCCTGGAGCGCAGCGAAATGCCCCGTGCCGAGGCCATTGCCTTCATGGAAGCAAAGAATGAGCCCTACAAGGTGGAGCTGATCAACGATCTGCCTGAAGATGCTGTCATCTCCTTCTACACCCAGGGCGACTTCATCGACCTGTGCGCCGGACCTCACCTGGACCACACCGGCCGTCTGCGCCACAACGGCTTCAAGCTGACCAAGTCCTGCGGCGCTTACTGGCGCGGCGACTCCAACCGCAAGATGCTGCAGCGTATCTACGGCATCGGCTTCCCCAGCAAGGACGAAC
>JAFZGL010000013.1 GCA_017555395.1 Oscillospiraceae bacterium
GCTGCCATCGGCGCTGATTTTTACACCAAGGACGCCATGGAAGCTGTCCGCTGTGCAGAACGTATCTTTGACAGTCTGTCTATTTAAAAACACACCGGCCGGGATACCCTGTATCCCGGCCATTTTTCTGTCATCTATCCGGTTTCAAAAAACCTTTGTGTCGTTTTCTAATATACACTTTACAAATATCCAAAAGCGGATTATTATTGGTATAACTGATATCTTTGGGAGGAATGATCATGTCCTTTACTGTGTTTACTGACGGCTGTTCCAATCTGCCCGGTACGTTGCTGAATAAATATGATATCCGGGTACTTCCCTGCAGTTATGTGCTGGACGGTGTTCCCGGTGTCTATGACGGCAACATCGAAGCGTTTGATTCCCACGCTTTTTATGACAAGCTGCGAAACGGCGCTTCCCTGAAAACCAGCCTGCTGAATACCCATCTGTTCCTGACCCATCTGCGTCCGGAGCTGGAAGCCGGAAACGACGTCATCTACATTGGCATGTCCTCCGGCGTCAGCGGCACCATCCAGGCCGCCAGAATCGCCGCAGAAGAACTGAGCGACGATTTCCCGGAACGCACTGTCCGGGTTGTGGATTCCCTGGGTGCTGCCCTGGGTCCCGGTCTGCTGGCCTGCCGTGCCGCAGAGCTGCGGGAGGAAGGCAAATCCGCAGCGGAAGCCGCTGATCTGCTGGACCGGGAAGTGATGCAGCTTCTGCAGTTCTTTACGGTGGATGATCTGAATTTCCTGAAGCGCACCGGCCGTGTCAGCGGAGCCACTGCCGCCATCGGCACTGTACTCAACATCAAGCCTCTTCTGTGGGGCGACCCCACCGGTCATATCGTGGCGCTGAAAAAGTGCCGCGGCAGAAAGAAAGCCATTGATGAGATCGTGGAGCTGTACCGCACCCGTGCTGTCCATCCAGAAAATCAGCGTGTCGGCATCACCCACGGCGACTGCCCGGAGGAAGCCGAACTTCTGGCCAAGCGGATCTGCGAGATCTGCCAGCCCAGAGAACTGGTCATCTGTCCCCACGAACCCTTCACCGGTGCCCATGTAGGTCCCGGCATGCTGGCGCTCTTCTTCTTCGGCGACAACAGATAACAAAAACGGCGGGTCATAATGACCCGCCGAACACATTTAGTTTACCATATTCTCTTTGATATGTCAAATGTTTTTCGTCATTTTAAATATTTTCCCTGTTTTAAACAAGTTCATTTCCGTTATTTTATACAACATTCCCTCTTGTAATACGGGCACCCTTGTGTTACAGTATAGTCAAGAAAGGGTGATACCAATGTACAGGTTAAACTCTAAAATGCCATAGAAAAA
Source organism: Oscillospiraceae bacterium (assembly GCA_017555395.1). Lineage (GTDB taxonomy): Bacteria > Bacillota > Clostridia > Oscillospirales > Oscillospiraceae > Faecousia. Next base: position 1,338 of record JAFZGL010000013.1, read on the forward strand.
ATAAACTGGGCAAGCAGTATTTGTTTCCGATAAAATACTCCCACACAAAAGAATAACCCGCTGATGGGGCAAAGTGACAAACAAAATGTGCATGCGGAATGGATTTAGAAGAAAACAAATACGATCCTACAGAAAGAGAGGTTAACCAATGATGTTAGATACCAAGATTGAACAGAAATAACCCTTGACTGAAACGTTTGAAAGAACAAACAGTCAAGGGTTATTTCTTTTTGCTCTTGGAGCGCCCGCCGGGCGCTTTTTTCTTGCCTAAATGACGCCGCAGACGTATAATATCCGGGAGGTGACACCATGCGACAGATTTATCTCCTATTACTCCTAACCTTCCTGCTCTGCGGCTGTACTGCTGCCCCGGAAGTATCCATAGAACCGGTTTCTCCCACTGCGCAAACCGCGCCGACAGAATCTCAGAATACAGAACCCATGGATCCTCTGCAGCAGCTGCTGGATGCCATGACCCTGGAGGAAAAAGTCGGGCAGCTGTTTCTGGCCAGATGCCCTGCCGAAAATGCCGCCGATGATCTGGCTGCATATCACCTGGGCGGCTATCTTTTATTCGGTCAGGATTTCGACAACGAAACACCGGATTCCTTCCGTGAAAAAATCTCCGGATACCAGAACGCCTCCCCCATCCCGCTGCTGATCGCCGTGGATGAGGAAGGCGGCACCGTCTGCCGGGTCAGCAGCCATCAATCATTCCGAAGCCAGCGTTTTCCCTCTCCCCGGGAGGCCTATGCCGCCGGCGGAATGGAATATCTGCTTGCCACAGAAACCGAGAAAGCAGAACTTCTCAGTTCCCTCGGCATCAATGTAATCATGGGGCCGGTCTGCGATATCACCCCGGGCTTTGGAGCCTTCATGCAGCCCCGGTCTCTGGGTGAATCCCCGGAGATCACCGGCCGCTTCGCCGCATCCGCTGTGCAGATTTACAGTGATTCCCAGCTGGGCAGCGTGCTGAAGCATTTCCCCGGCTACGGCAACAATCCGGACACCCACACGGATATGGTCACGGATGCGCGCAGTCTGGAAGAACTGGAAACTGTGGATCTGCTTCCTTTTGAGGCTGGCATTCAGGCAGGCTGCGATGCCATCCTCATGAGCCACAACATCATCTCCGCATTGGATGACACCGCTCCTGCCAGCCTCTCCCCCGCTGTTCATGACTATCTGCGAAACACCATGGATTTTGACGGTGTCATTGTTACCGATGATCTGGTGATGGCTGCCATCACCCAGGCCTACGGCGCGGAAGAAGCAGCTGTTCTTGCCGTACTCTCCGGCAACGATCTGCTGTGCTGCACCGACTATCCGGTCCAGTATCCAGCCGTTCTGGAGGCTGTCCGCGCAAACCGGATCTCTGAGGAACAGCTGGAAGAATCTGTTCTGAGGACTCTGAAATGGAAGCAGAAACTGGGACTGATTTTCTAACAAAAAACCGGCGGAAATCCGCCGGTTTTCTTATTTATCTTCCAGTCCGGAATAATACAGCACACTTCCCAGAATCAGCACGCAGCCTGCCAGCTGCAGTGCGCCGGGTACTTCACCAAAGAGGAATCCTGCCAGGATCGCCGCCACCACCGGCTCACAGAGCTTGCTGGCAGAGACAAAGGACGGAGAGAAGTATTTCAGACACCAGTTGAAGACACTGTGTCCCAGAATGGTGGAGAATACCGCCAGCGCCAGACCGATGAGGATACCGTTGATACCGTAGTCAAACAGACCCTGCTGCTGAATGATACTCATGGTCAGCAGACCTGCTCCGCAGGCGGCATACACAATGTAGGTATACACGGAATTGGACACCTTGCTCCGGACTGTACGTCCGATGAGCATATACACCGCCACCGCCATGGCTGCCAGCAGCGCAAACAGATCACCCTTCAGATGGGTGCCGCCGGAGCCGGAA
>JAFZGL010000117.1 GCA_017555395.1 Oscillospiraceae bacterium
ATCTGCTTAAATTCGCCGGTATGGCGTTTATTAGGCACTCCTTTAGGCATAGAAAAACACCCCATTTCTTAGTACAAGTATTATATCATACTTGTCTAACAAATGGGGTGCAGTTCAACACGCATCCGGCTTATTTTTATCTGTTAACGGTCTTCGCGGAAATAGTTGACACCCAGAGAGGCGGGCAGGCCGCTGCCCTGTCTGTTCCGGATGGAAGATCCCACCAGAACGATGGCGGTGATCAGGAACGGCAGTGCCTGATACACCTGGGTGGGAATCTGTGCCAGCCAGCCCAGCATTTCGGGGAATGCGGCGGCCAGGGAGCTGCCGGAGACCCGGAGGGTATTGAAGAAACCGAACACAAAGGTGCCCAGGATCGCCAGGGCAGGGTTCCAGTTGGCAAAGATGACCAGCGCCACGGCGATCCAGCCATAGCCGTTGATCCAGCAGCTGGAGTTGAAGGAGCCGGACATGTTCAGGCCCATGTAGTAGCCGCCGATGCCCATGATGCCGCAGCCCAGGCAGATGTGCAGATACTTCATCCGGCGGACATTGACGCCGACAGAATCCGCAGCACCGGGATTCTCACCCACTGCACGGAGCTTCAGGCCGGGGGTGGTGCGGTTTAAGTACCACCACATGACAACGGCGATGACGATGCCCAGATATACCATCACATTGTGGTTGAAGAGGCCGTGACCGATCAGAGGGATCTCAGACAGCACAGGGATCGCCACATCGGAGAAGCCCTCCTTGATGGCCGCATAGTCACCCATGACAGGCCATGCCTTGGCCTTCAGGCCGTTGCCCACAAAGAAGTAGACACCCAGGCCAAAGGTGGTCAGAGTCAGACCGGTGATGTTCTGGTTTGCCTGGAGGGAAACCGTCATGGCGGCGAACAGCAGACCGCACAGAGCGCCTGCCAGGAAAGCCACCGCAATACCCACGCCCAGAGAGTTGGCATAGCAGCCGCAGATATAGCCGAAGATGGCGCCCACGGCCATGATGCCTTCCACGCCCAGGTTCAGGCTGCCGGACTTTTCCACCACGATCTCACCCACGGTGCCGTAGAGCAGAGGAATGTTGTAAACCACGATATTGTGGATAAAAGAGGTAACAACGCTGAGCTTATCCAGTTCCATGATCAGTTTCCTCCTTTCTTATCGGACACGATCTTGAATCGGGTATAGAAATCGGCTGCCAGCACCAGGAACAGAATAACACCCTGGAGCATATTGGCAAAGCTGGAGTCCACCTGTGCGAAGGTGGCGGCGGCAACGGTGGAGCCGTAGTGCAGCACACAGATCAGAGCGGACACCGCAAAAATCACAGCGGTATTCAGCTGGCTGAGCCAGGCCACGATGATGCCGGTCCAGCCCACATCGTCGGTAATGGCGGTGGACAGGATGCCTGCAGTGCCTACCTTAAATGCGGCAGCCAGGCCGATGAGGGCAGCGGACAGGAACACGGTGCGCAGCACGATCCGGTTCACCTTCATGCCCGCATAGTGGGCGGTGCCGGCGCTGTCGCCCACCACGCTGATCTCGTAGCCATGCTTGGTAAACCGCAGGTACACATAGACCAGAATGCCGATGAGCACAGTCAGGATCACGCAGATGTTCAGAGTAAACTTGCCGCCCATGGGAATGCCGGGGAAAGAGACGATCTTGGCGAAGCTGGCAAAGACAGGTCTGGCAGACTCTGCATCCAGGAAGAAGTTCCAGTCAGCCTTGGCTTCACCCAGGAACACCAGAATATACAGGGCAACATAGTTGAGCATCAGGGTCATCAGGGTCTCGTTGGTGCCGAACTTCACCTTCAGTGCGGCGACAAACAGACCGTAAAGACCGGCGGTAATCATGGCAGCCAGGCACATCAGCAGCAGCGTCACGCCGTTGGGCAGAACGCCGCCCGCTTTAAAAGCCACGAAGGCTGCGGAAATGGCACCCAGAATGAACTGGCCTTCACCGCCAATGTTCCAGAACCGCATCTTAAAGGCCAGGGACAGGGCCACGGACACCAGCGCCAGAGGCACCAGTTCCTTCAGATAGTTGATCCAGACCTTGTAGGCAATCTTGTTGCCGACGGTACCCATGGTGAACATACGGGTATAATACGCAATGGGATCCACACCCAGAGAGATCAGCAGCACGGCACCCAGCAGCAGGGCAAGCACCACAGCACCCAGATACAGGCAGCATTTCTTCCACAGGGGGCAGTTATCCCGCTTTACAATATGAAATCCCATGGTTATGCCTCCTCTTCCTGCTCGCCGAAGCGGGTATCCTTTGCGATGCCGGCAGGCTTGTCTTCATACTTGTAGATCAGATCCAGAGCACCGGTCATCATCAGGCCCAGCTCTTCCTTGGTGGTCTTGTGGGCATGGACAACGCCCATGATCTTGCCGTGGCAGAGCACCATGATCTTGTCGCACAGCGCCATCATCACGTCCAGATCTTCACCCACGAAGAGAATGCCCACGCCGCTTTCCTTCTGCTTGTTCAGAATGTTGTAGATGGCATAGGAGGAGTTGATATCCAGACCACGGACGGGATAAGCGGTGATGATGACATTGGGATCGGCCTTGATCTCACGGCCCAGCAGAACCTTCTGCACATTGCCGCCGGACAGACGGCGCACGGGAGTATCGGCGGAGGGAGTCACCACTTCCAGTTCCCGGATCACGTCTTCCGCGTCCTTACGGCCGGTCTTGCGGTCCACGAAGGGGCCCTTGCAGTCGGAATACTTCTTCAGGATCATATTGTCCGTGATGGACAGAGAAGGCGCCAGACCCATGCCCAGGCGGTCTTCAGGAATAAAGGACATGGAAATACCCTTTTCCAGAATGGTCTTGGGAGACAGACCCACAATATTCTCACCCTTGTGGATCATCTGTCCCTTTTCAATGGGACGAAGACCGGCAATGGCTTCGCAGAGCTCCTTCTGGCCGCAGCCGGCAATACCGGCAACACCCAGAATCTCGCCGCCGCGGATATAGAAGTTGACACCGTCGATGGCCACGGCACCTTCATCGCTGCGGATGGTCACATCCCGGACCTCCAGCAGAGGACGGGTCTTTTCCATAAAGACACGGGGGATGTTCAGGTCCACCTTACGGCCCACCATCCACTCCGTCAGTTCCTGTTCGTTGGTCTCGGAAGTGTTGACGGTGGTGATGTACTCACCCTTGCGCAGGATCGCGACCCGGTCAGAGATCTCCATGACCTCATTGAGCTTATGGGTGATGATGATGATGGAGTGGCCCTCTTCCTTCATGCGGCGCAGAACGCCGAAGAGCTTCTGGATCTCCTGCACCGTCAGAACCGCGGTGGGCTCATCCAGAATGATGATCTTGGCACCGTAATAGAGCACCTTGATGATCTCAAGGGTCTGCTTTTCGGAGACTGCCATGTTGTAAACCTTTTTCCGGGGATCGATCTCGAAGCCGAATTTTCTGGCCATCTCCTCGATTTCCGCATAGCGGTCCTTCTTCAGAAGCAGGCCGGTCTTTTCCCTGCCCATCCAGATGTTGTCCGCTGCGGAGAACACGTCAACCAGCTTAAAATGCTGATGCACCATGCCGATGCCCAGCCGCTTGGAATCCTCGGGTGAGGTGATGGAGACTTCCTTTCCGTCCACATAGATGCTGCCGCTGTCCGGCTTGTAGATACCGGAGAGCATATTCATCAGAGTGGTCTTGCCGGAGCCGTTTTCGCCCAGAAGTGCCAGGATCTCACCGGGCTTCACATTCAGATTGATGCCGTTGTTGGCCACCACACTGCCGAAGGTCTTGGTAATGCCCTTCAGCTCGATGGCATATTGCTGCGCCATGGAGATTTCCTCCTTTTTCTTTCTTTTTTCATGTCAAAGACAGGAGACAGCACACAGCTCTGTGTCCTCTCTCCCGGCTTTGAAAACCGGGCCGGCTGGTCATCGCCGGCCCGGTGAGTTTCATGCGGGTCTATGGAGCCTTAAGCTTCCTGAACGCCGGCCACGAAGTAGTTCATGGTGCCGGTGATGACGCCGTCCTCAACGGAAGCGCCGCCTGCAGCCACGATCTCGTTGCCTGCATTGTCAACCAGGGGAGCATCCACCTTGGTGACGGTGCCGTCGGCAGCGATCTCCAGCTTGGTGCCGGAGAAGACATCCCACTCGCCGGAGATGATCAGAGCCTTGACAGCCTCGATGGCCTCAGCAGTGCCGGCTGCGCAGTTCTCGGACAGGGGGGAGACATCGACGAAGCCCTCAGCCAGGCCGCCGTAGTAAGCGGGAGTACCCATGGTCTCGACGAACTTGTCGGCAGTGCCGCAGTTCATGGCAGCTTCCATGGCGGTGCGGTAGTAGACATTCCAGTTCCAGATGGCAGCGGTCAGGTGAGCCTTGGGTGCATCGGGAGTCATGTCGGAGTTGTAGCCGCAGCCGAAGACGCCTGCGTTCTCAGCAGCGATCTGGGGCTGAGCGGAGTCGCAGTGCTGGGAGATAACGCCGCAGCCGAAGGAATCGATCAGTTCCACAGCGAAAGCGGATTCGTTGACTTCGTCAGCCCATGCGCCCAGGTTCTTGACGAATACGGTTGCATTGGGGTTGACAGCCTGAACGCCCAGAGCGAAGCCGTTGATGCCGGAAGCGGTCTCAGCGTACTCGGTGCCGTAAGCAGCAACGTAGCCGATGTTGTTGTTGCCCATCTCCAGGGACTTCATGCCAGCTGCGATACCGGCCAGGTAACGGGCCTGGTAAGCACGGCCGAAGTAGTTGTTGAAGTTGGTCTCATTGGACTTGTAGCCGGTGCCATGGGAGAAGATGACATCGGTGTACTCAGCTGCAGCCTCTTCCATGGCATCGATGTAGCCGAAGGAAATGCCGAAGATGATGTTTGCGCCCTCACCGACCAGAGTGTCGATGGCAGACAGAACCTGCTCCTTGTCCTCGGGAACTTCGTCCACGATGACCAGCTGGGTAGCGGGATCCAGGCCCAGCTCCTTCATAGCGGTGGTGATACCGTTGTGGTGAGCAAAGGTGTAGCCTGCGGTGTCATTCTTGCTGTTGATGTAGACAGCGCCGACCTTGAAGTCAGCAGCAGCGGGTGCTTCTGCAGCAGGAGCATCGGCAGCGGGAGCCTCGGTAGCAGCAGGAGCTTCAGCGCCGCCGCAGGCAACCAGACCGAAAGCCATTGCCAGAGCCAGCAGCATTGCAATGATCTTTTTCATGAATTTTACCTCCATTTTCAACTTGGAAAACTTTTCTTTTCCATTTCAATAAATCCGCAAAAACCGGATTTTCACCGTTATTTTGCTATAAAAACATAGCACACTATTGCAGTAAAGTCAACAAGGCTTTCTGCGATTCGATATTTGAACCAAAAACCCGCAAAAACCCGGGGATTCCTTTGGGGATAATTGCTTCACAACAATCCTCATCCGTTCACCGCCAATAAAATCACCCCGGAGGTCATCCTCCGGGGCGATCATGTTTTCACTTAACCGCGCATCATGCGCTTGCGGGCAATGTTGATGGGGCCTTCCTGCATGTGGTTGATCCAGGCCAGGCTCTTGCCGCAGCCGTAGGCCGTGCAGGAATCGGGATCATCCGCCAGGACGGTGTTGATGCCGGTACGCTCCATCACCAGCTCGGCCATGCCCCAGATCTGGGAGCCGCCGCCGGTGAGGGTGATGCCGTTCTCGGAGATATCGGACACCAGTTCAGGACTGGTCTGCTCCAGAACCGCCATAATCTCATCCACAATGATACGGGCAGGGCGGCGCAGGACTTCAAAGATCTCCGTGGAGGTCAGGGTAACTTCCTTGGGCATACCGGTCTTGGCGTCACGGCCCTTGACGTTCATGGTCAGCTCCTCTTCTCTGGGGAACACCTGACCGATGCGGATCTTGACGGATTCCGCGGTGACCTGGCCGATGACAACACCGTGCTGACGGCGGACATACCGGGCAATGGTCTCGTCAAAATAGTCGCCGGCGATCTTCAGGGAGGAAGATTCGCTGACACCGTTCATGCTGAGGACGGCGATATCGGTGGTGCCGCCGCCGATATCCACAACCATGTGGCCGGTGGGACCCTTGATATCCAGGTTGGCACCCAGACCGGCCGCCAGAGGCTCTTCGATCAGGAACACACGGCGGGCGCCGGCTTCGATGGCGGCATTGATGACGCTGCGCTCTTCGACCTCGGTAACACCGCTGGGCACAGAGATGACCACTCTGGGCTTGGGGGTAAACAGAGATGCCTTGGTGGCAGACTTGAACATCTCCTGCAGCATACGGACCGTCATTTCATGGTCGGAAATGATGCCGTCGCGCAGAGGCTTCATGGCCACAACATTGCCGGGGGTACGGCCCAGCATATTCCGGGCAGCTGCACCGACCTGCAGGATCTTTCCGGTGTTCTTGTCCACTGCCACAACGCAGGGTTCCCGAACCACCAGACCCTTGCCGTCGGCATAGATCAGAACATTGGATGTACCCAGGTCAACACCCAGGTCATTGGAAAACAGTAACATACAAAAACTCCTATTTTATCGTTTCCGTGCAGCCGCAACGGCGGCGCAATGAACTTCCTTCGCTCCAGCCATCCTGAGCACCCGGGCACACTCACCCACGGTGGCACCCGTGGTGTAAATGTCATCCAGCAAAAGCACTCTCTTTCCGGACACATCTGCGGACTTTCCAATGCGGTATGCCCCCAGCACATTGGCTCTGCGCCGGGCATCATCCGTAATCCGGGACTGACGACGGTTATGGCGAATCTTTTTCAGTGTTTGAACCGGAACCATGTCCAGTTCCCGGCCCACAGCCCGGGCCAGAAGCTCTGCCTGATCATATCCCCGGATCCATTTCCGAAGGGGACTGACGGGAACCCAGGTCAGAATATCCAATCCCTCCGGGTATTCCTCCCGGAGAACCATGGCAAGGAGCCGTCCGTAAGCGGAGGCATAACTCCGGGCACCATGGAATTTAAAGCGCAGAAGACTGCCTCTGACGCTGCCTTCATAGTACCAGACAGCGGCGAAACTGTCAAGAAATTGCGTTCTTCTTTTTAAAACAGGACACCGGGGCGCTTCAATCCTGCATTTTCTGCACAAATCGGTTTCGTTTTCCTTCAGCACAGTTCTGCACAAAATACACTTGGCAGGAAAGAGCAACTGGAGGATCCGGTAATACAGCCTCATCCTGTTTTTCCCTGGAGACGAAGTTTCAGACCCGAGTAACGCCGGTTTTTCTTGGCATTGCCGGTCATGACCGCCACGGTCTCTTCCCTTCCCACAATGATCAGAAGCTCCCTTGCCCGGGTGATGGCGGTATAGAGGATGCTGCGGCTGAGCAGATAGGGAGAGCCGTTCCAGGCAGTCAGGATCACCGCCCGGTACTCACTGCCCTGGCTCTTGTGCACAGTCATGGCGTAGGCAGGCTCCAGCTCGTTCAGCTGCGTAAAATCATACTCTGCCTCCCGGTCATCAAAGACGATGGTCAGGGTTTCCGCCGCAGGTTCAATGGCTGTGATCACGCCCACGTCACCGTTGAACACGCCCGTGCCCACGGCACTGCCGTCCAGCTTCTTCCACATAATGTCATAGTTGTTCCGGATCTGCATGACCCGGTCGCCCTCCCGGAAGATGAAATCACCGAAGGCCTTCTCCTTCTTGTCGGGAGCCTGGGGATTCAGGGCACTCTGAAGCATCTGATTCAGGGCAACGGTGCCCACCCCGCCCTTCCGGGTGGGGGACAGCACCTGGATCTGATCCGAGGGAATCCCCATTTTCTGGGGCAGACGGGTGGTGCACAGATCCCGGACGGTCTGAGCGACCGTTTCTTCGGAGGTTCTGCGCATAAAAAAGAAATCGGAAGTTGTCACCTTCAGTTCGGGAAGCTCACCCTGATTGACCCGATGGGCATTCATAACGATCAGGCTCTGCTGGGCCTGACGGAAGATCTCCGTCAGACGGACAGAAGGAAGCTGACCGGAGCGAAGCATGTCGCTGAAGGGAAATCCCGGGCCCACAGGAGGCAGCTGATCCGGGTCTCCCACCAGGATCAGGCGCTTGCCGGAGGGAACTGCCTTCAATAAACTATATAATAACTGGACATCCACCATGGACATCTCATCCACAATGACAACGTCCGCCTTCAACGGATTGTCCTCGTCCCGGACAAAGCACATTTTTCCTGTTTCCGGATCAATGCCCGCTTCCAGGAGTCGGTGGATGGTGGAGGCATCCTCACCGGTGACCTCCGTCAGCCGTTTTGCCGCCCGTCCGGTGGGTGCTGCCAGCAGACACTTCAGCTGCATCTGTCCCAGCAGCTCCAGGATACCATTTAATATAGTAGTCTTACCGGTACCGGGGCCGCCGGTAACCAGCAGCAGACCGGAAGTCGCTGCCTGTCGGATGGCCTGCTCCTGCTGTTCGGAATAGGAAATGCCGGTTTCCTTCGCCACCCGGCGCACCTTGGCATCCAGACCGTAGGGCTCCGGGAATCGGGAGGCTGCAAACTGCAGCAGTCTGCGGGCACATTCCGTTTCCGCTTCGTAAAGCTGAGGCAGATAGATCACGGTAATTCCCGCAAGACCGTCCTTCACAAGACGGTCCGTCTCCAGAAGCCGTCCGATTCCCCCGGCAACCGCTTCGGTTTCCACGCTCAGCAGCTGAGCTGTGGCGGCCGTGAGCTTATCCTCCGGCAGGAAGCTGTGTCCGGCAGACAGGTTATAGTTCAGTTCAAACAGAATGCCGGCTTCGATCCGCCGGGGATCATCACCCGCGACGCCCAGCTCAATGGCAAACCGGTCCACCGCGCCGAAGGGAGCTTCCAGTCCCTCCTCCATCAGCAGGTATGGATCGTCATACAATAATTCTATTGTAGCGTCTCCGTATAATTTATATGTACGCACCGCCAGTTCCGCAGGCAGATGATGCAGTGCGAAAAACTCCATCAGCTGCCGCATACCCACCTGAAGCCGGAATTCCTCGCCGATGGCTCTGGCCTTTTCCCGGGAAATGCCGGGAACTTCCGCCAGACGCAGGGGCTCCCGTTCCATGATCACCAGGGTTTCCTCCCGGAAATGGTCAACAATCCGTTCTGCCATCCGGGGACCGATGCCTTTTATGACACGGCTGCCCAGGTACTGGATGATCTCCATACAGGTCTGGGGCATCAGCCGCTCCAGGAACTCTGCCTCAAACTGACGGCCGTAGCTGGAATGGTTGCTCCACTTTCCGGTGACCATCAGACGTTCACCCACAGCGGGCAGAGGAATCGTGCCCACCACGGTAACGGTCTGATTGCCGGGAATGCTGAGCCGCAGCACCGCATAGCCGTTGTCATAATTCTGATAGACCACCGCCTGAACGGTGCCCTGAAGGATCTCCATTTCCATTTCCATCGGTCTGCTGTTCCCTTCCGATATGTCTGCCTAAGATTTATTGAATAACCATGCGGTTCTATATCGTTATTTTGTGTGACAAATCCGGCAACATCTGCTATAATATGATTTGTAATATCAGTTCTTTCGTCTGTTTTTCCATTTTACACTAAAAACACCAAAATGGAAAGTGGATTTCAAAAGATTTATAACTTATTAATCATTCCCGGAGTATCGATATTTTCTTGTCAACTGCTCCAAAAATGCAATGGTCAAATTGGTTATAAATATGCCTTGAATTATCACCGAAATTACGATATAATAGTCCATAATCATGGACGAAGTGTGTCCATTTTTCCGGAGGCTGCATGAAAATTCTAAATCTCCTGCTTTGGGTCACCCAGTTCGGTGTTTCCCTTCTATTTCCGCTATGCTTCTTTTTGTGGCTGGCCTACTGGCTTCAGGGCAAATTCGGACTTGGGATCTGGATTTATGCAGTCCTTGGTTTTATTGGCTTCATGACCTCTGTCAGCACCGCAAAGGCCTGTGTCCAGTCCATGCTGAAAGCTGCGGAGGAAGCCTCCGACCGGAAAGAAGTCCCTATTGCATTCAATGATCATATTTAAAAAGGAAAAGAATCAATGAAATTGCAACCCGCATCCAAAAAGGAAGTAAAACGCATTGCCAAAGGTGTTACCGTATGCTCCGTGCTCATGGTCGCAGGTCTCTTTGCCCTGAGCCTCGTCGGTGTCGGCACCTTCAGCTACCGCGTTTTCGTCGGCGCCATTGGCGGTTCCGTGATTGCTGTTCTGAATTTCACAATCATGTGTCTGACGATCCAGCAGGCCACGGAAATTGAAGACAAGAAGAGAATGAAGGCATTCGTCCAGGGCAGTTACAATGGACGGTTGTTCCTGCAGGCAGCATGGGTGGTTATCTGTTTCCTGGTATCCCACATCCATCTGATTGCAGGCGCAGCCCCCCTGCTGTTCCCCTATGCTGTCATCTTCTATCTCAATGCCAAAGGTAAGCTGATGCCTCCGGATCCCCCCCGGGATCCCAACAAGGCGATTTTAGAAGAAGAGGAGGATGAAGAAGAAAACCTCGGACCTTTTGAGATCTAAGCTCGTTTAATCATTATGTGAGGTGAAAAAATTTTTATGGACGTATCAATCAACGGCGCAAGAGTTCTCGGCTACATCAACTTACCCCTGTTCGGCGATGTCCAGATCACCCAGACTCTGACGGCCGCCCTGCTGGTCATGATCATCATCACCGGTGTTCTGGCCTGGCTGGGTTCCGGACTGACTGTTACCGGTATCTCCCGGAAGCAGGCAGTTGCAGAAATGGGCTACAATGCAATCGTCAATTTCGTCCGTGGCAACATGGGCCCCAACTTTGACTATTACATTCCTCTGGTCTTCGCCATCTTCGCCACCAGTATCGTCTCCAACCTGATCAGCCTGCTCGGCATCTGGAGCCCTACTGCTGACCTGATGACCGAACTTGCCTGGGGTCTTGTGGTCTTCGTGAACATTACTTATCACAAGATCAAGTCCTCCGGTATCAAGGAATACCTCCGCGGTTTCCTGGATCCCATCCCCATCCTGCTGCCCATCAACATCATGTCTGAGTGCTTCACTCCCGTGTCCATGGCCTGCCGTCACTTCGGCAACATCCTGTCCGGCACCGTCATCAGCGCTCTGGTATATGCTGCATTGGTAGCCGCTAACAATGCCCTGTTCAACCTGCTGGGTTCTTCCCTGTATGTTGCAATCATTGTCGCAGTTGTTGGCATCGCACTGTTCCTGATCGGCAAGAAGCTCGGCAAGAAGCTCCCTCTGGTTCTCGGCATCATCGCCGCCATCCTGGGCGTTCTGGCTGTCTTCACCAACCTGGGTGTCAACTACCCCTGGCTGACCATCGGTATCCCCGCCATCCCCTCTCTGTACTTTGACTGGTTCGGCGGCTGCATCCAGGCATTCATTTTCTGCACACTGACCACCCTCTTCATCAAACAGGCTGCAGGCGACTAATCGCCAAGGCCATTTGAATAAACAAAAACGTATTTTATTTTAGGAGGCAAATTTTATGGAATATCAGATTTTGGCTAAGGGCATCGCTCTCGCAGGCTGCGGCATCGGCGCAGGTCTGGCTCTGATCGCAGGTATCGGCCCTGGTATCGGTGAAGGTAACTGTGCTGCCCGTGCTTGTGAAGTCATCGGCCGCAACCCCGAGTGCAAGGGTGACGTCACCAGCTCCATGATTCTGGGTATCGCTCTGTCCGAGACCACCGGTATTTACGGCTTCGTTACCGGTCTGCTGCTGATCTTCGTTGCTCCCGGCATGTTCATGGGCTACCTGAACTAATTTCCGGCAAGTAATCGTTTTTCTTAAAAATTACGCCGGAAGGAGGCAAACTAATGGATCTTTACCAGTCTCTCGTAACAGTTAACCCTGTTACGCTGATTGCACAGATCTGCAACCTGTTTATCCAGCTGTTTCTTGCAAAGAAGTTCTTCCTGGACAAGGTGAAGGCTATCCTGGATCAGCGTCGTGAAGCTGCCGACAAGGAGATCACTGACGCTCAGGCTGCCCGTGCCGAAGCCGAAGAAATCAAGAGAACTTATGAGCAGAACATGCGCGAAGCCCGCGCAAAGGCAGATGATCTGCTGCTGAACGCACAGCGTTCCGCCAACTCCCGCAGCGAAGAGATCATCGGTCAGGCACAGCAGGCTGCTGCTCAGATCAAGCAGAAGGCTGCCGCCGACATCGAAATGGAAAAGAAGAAGGCCCTCAACGACGCCAAGAACGAGATCTCCGGCCTGGCTCTGGCCATCGCAGGCAAGGTTGTTGCCCGCGAGCTGAATGCTGCTGACCAGGAACAGATGATCGATCGTTTCATTAATGAATTGGGTGGCGCTGTATGACCCAGATCGGAAATGTTTACGGCGAATCGCTGTACGAATTGGCAAAAGATGAGAACCTGACCGCTGAGCTCGGTGGTCAGCTGAAGGTGCTGAAGGACTGCTTCGCTCAGGAGCCCGCTTTCGTCACCCTGCTCTCCACCCCCAGCCTGAGCAAGGCTGAGCGCTGCCAGATTCTGGACGACAGCTTCCGTGGCACCGTTCATGCTTATGTTCTCAATTTCCTGAAGATCCTGACCGAGAAGGGCTATATGCGCTTCTTCTCCGACTGCTGCGATTCCTTTGCAGCTCTTTACAATCAGGACAATGGCATCCTGCCTGTCACTGCTGTGACCGCTGTCGCCCTGAGCGACGCACAGGCAGAAAAGCTCACCGCCAAGCTGGCCAACATTACCGGCAAGCATGTTGAGCTGATTAATCGCATTGACCCCTCTTGTTTGGGCGGTGTCCGCCTGGACTACGACGGTCAGCGTCTGGATGATACCGTATCTCACCGTATGGCTACCATCCGTGATCTGCTGAAAAACACCGTACTCTGATGAGAAAGCAGGTACTGTATGGAACTCAGACCCGAAGAAATCACAAAGATTATTCGTAGTCAGATCAAGAACTACGAAAACAAAATTGAAGTGAGCGAAACCGGCGTCGTCATC
>JAFZGL010000014.1 GCA_017555395.1 Oscillospiraceae bacterium
CACAACAAACACTGTGATCTGAAGCCACAGGGGACCCTGGAGAAAATAGACTGCCAGGGCAGCCAGGGAGCCCACAGCAAACCAGATGCAGACCAGATGTACAGCGCAGGCAGCCTCCACCACCAGGAAAAGAATCAGAAGTGCCAGCCAGACGATTGCAACCAAATCCATATTTTGCCTCCTTTCAGGAACGTTCCTTTTCTCTGATTGGGTTGTATCAATATAATATCATAAAACTGTCTGTCAATCAATTCGCACAGCGCACAAAGAAGACCCTCAAAGTCACTGTTTACAGTCTTTTTACAAAGCGAAACCCGCCAAACAGGGTATATCCGCTGTTTTTTCAGCCGGGATCGGCAAAAGCTCCGCCACAAAGCACATTTGAGTTTATTTAATTGTGCTATGTGGTTATATGACCGTATAAATAAAGAGAGACTCTCTCCCGGTTTCAGCCCCGATTGGCTGTATTGTTCTCCACATTTATTTCAGATGCTTTCCGGCTTTTGTGCAACATTTTCGGAGAAATCTGAAGTTTTAAAGGTCATATCTATCCCCCTGTCTGATATAATAAATGATCGTTTATCTGAAGAAAGCTATGTTGCCCTTTTCTTGTTTCGGCAAGAAAAGGGCGAAAAGAAGCCGACATAAGGGGTCCTGTGTGTCGCGCTCCCGCGCGCCAAAGCCGTCCCCTTATGTATCCCCCGGCCGCATCGCCAGTAGCTGGTCGCACCTTAACTTAGATTCTGATTTTGGCAGAAATGTCCCGATTTCTGCCAAAATGGGAAGAGTCCTCAACATCGGCAGGGCGGCGAGAGCGGAGCCGCCGCCAACAGCAAGCCCATATGCCCAAAATCTTCGGTCGTTAAGGTGCTGGAAAGCTATGGCGATGCGGCCGGGAGGATTCTTAAGGAGGGCGGATCGGATTGCGGGAGCAAGACGTTCAGCGCCTCCTTAAGCTGAGTTCTTTGGTTACTTTCTTGTTCAGAGACAAGAAAGTAACATCGTCCCACTAAGATAAACGATCATTTATCTTACCCATCTCCGGCCACAAAAAATTTAAGATTTAGGGGGCAGACATTTGGCCGGTTCTGTGTTATACTATGAAAAGCTATAACCTTTTGTGGATTTAAGGAGGCGTTTCCTTTGAAATATTGGTTCGGATATCTGACCGCCGCCATCATCGGGGCCATCACCTGGGTGCTGATGCAGTTCGGCCAGCGGTTCCAGACTCTGGTGGACATGGTCTACCCTTATGTGATCCGCACCCTGCAGGGATACCTGGCGCAGTGGTCCGGCAGCGTGGATTTCCTGCTGTGGCAGCTGCTGGCGGTTGCCCTGGCAGTGGTGATCCTGGCAAGTCTGGTGGCCGTCATCGCCACCAAAAAGAGCATCATCGCCTGGGGCGGCTGGGTGCTGTCGGCCTGTGCATTTGTATATCTGATTCACACCATGGTGTGGGGTCTGAACTACTATGCCGGCCCTCTGGCAGAAGACATCCGTATGGAGACCGCCCAGTACACCATCGAAGAACTGGCCGATGCCACCGAATACTATATGGACAAGGCCAATGCTCTCTCCTCCAAGGTCAAACGGGACGGCAGCGGCAGTCTGACCTATCCCGAGTTTGAAGAGCTGGCCCACCGGGCCGGTATGGGCTTCCAGCGGCTGGTCTATGACCGCTCCTACCCCATCTTCGCCGGTTCCACCCTGCCCGTCAAGAAACTGGGCTGGGCGGATATGTACACCTCCATGGGCATCACCGGCGTCACCTTCGGCATCACCGGCGAGGCAGCCGTGAATCCCCAGATCCCGGATGTTCTGCTGCCCTTCACCATGTGCCATGAGATGGCTCACCGGATGTGCATCGCCTCCGAGCGGGATGCCAACTTCGCCGCTTTCCTGGCCTGCAGCGTCCATCCTATGGTGGAATTTGAATACTCTGCCTACTTCATGGCCTTCCGCTACTGCTTCAATGCCCTGTCCAGTGTAAAAACCGTGGCCGGCGCGGAAGCCACCGCCGCCATCAAGGAAGGCATCGGCGATAAGCTGCGCAAGGATCTGAACGACTACAACGCCTTCTTCAGTGAAAAACAGGACAAGGCCGCCACAGATCTGGCCAACACCGCCAACGACACCTATCTGAAGACCAGCGGTGAAAAATTCGGCATCGGCTCCTACAGCGAGGTCTGCGATCTGCTGGTGAACTGGCATATCCAGGAAGTGGTGCTGCCTTCCATCGCCGTGGAGGAAAACCATTTTGATCCCTACGACAAGACTCAGGTGGATGTCACCGACATCCGGTAAAGAGGACACAATATGAGTGAAATGAAAAACACACTGGTTTCCGGACTTCCTCTGCTGAATCTGGAACTTTCCGACGAAATCTGCGATACCCTCTGCGCCTTCGGCGCCGCCATGGTCAGGCAGAACGAGGTGATGAACCTCACCGGCATCACCGATGACAAGGGCGTGGCCAATCTGCATCTGCTGGACAGCCTTACCGTCATGGCCTCCGCCGACCTTTCCGGCAAGACCCTCATCGATGTGGGCTGCGGCGCCGGTTTCCCCGGCGTTCCCCTGGCCATCGCCAGCGGCGCAACCGTCACCCTGCTGGACTCCCTGGGCAAGCGGATGAAATGGCTGGAAAGCTGCCTGCCCCAGCTGGGTATTGAAGCCGAATGCGTCACCGCCCGGGCGGAGGAGGCCGTGGCCACCCGCCGGGAAAGCTATGACTTTGCCACCTCCCGTGCCGTTGCCCGGCTGAACATCCTGCTGGAGCTGACCGCTCCCTATGTCAAAGTGGGCGGCGCGGTCCTCGCCATGAAGGGAACTGCCGCCAAGGAAGAACTGGCCGAATGCGGCAATGCCATGAAGAAGCTGGGACTGAAACTGGAGGGTGTGAAGGAATTCCCCATCGACGGCACCAACCATGCTGTCATCGTGCTGCGAAAAGTAGCCCCCACTCCCAAGCAGTTCCCCCGGCGGTTCGCCAAAATCAAACAGTCTCCCCTGTAACCATTCACCCGGAACGCAAACCCGCGTTCCGGGGTTTTATGCTTATGCAGATAAATGATCATTTAGCGGACTAACGTCCGAATGCAAAATGATGAATGCTGAATGCAGAATGATTATGGCACACCTCATTTTGCATTCATAATTCTGCATTCTGCATTTCGCCAAAGGCGGATAAACGATCATTTATCAAAAATACAGATTCTTTCTCTTTATTCTGAAAATTTCCCTTTACTTTTGGGCACACTTATGCTATCATCAAAATGCTGGCTTCGGCCAGACGATATTGCTATGCCCTTAGCTCAGTTGCGGGAGAAAGCTGTATGAACAGTACACCACCCACCCCTACTTGGCTTTCGGGTAAAATTATGAAAGGTGGATAAATTCCCATGATTCAGAAGGAAAAGAAGACCCAGGTTATCCTGGAGAACGCAACTCACGAAGGCGACACCGGTTCCCCCGAGGTTCAGGTCGCTATCCTGACTGCCCGCATCAACGAGCTGACCGATCACCTGCGTACCCACAAGCATGACAACCACTCCCGCCGTGGTCTGCTGATGATGGTTGGTAAGCGCCGCAGCCTGCTGGACTATCTGGCAAAGAAGGACATCAACCGTTACCGCGCTCTGATCGCCAAGCTGGGTATCCGTAAGTAAGA
>JAFZGL010000118.1 GCA_017555395.1 Oscillospiraceae bacterium
GCCTTGCCATGGCGGGCCTCGTCGCGGGCCATCTCGTGGACGGTGTCGTGGATGGCATCCAGGCCGTTCTTCTTGGCGCAGATAGCCAGATCGGTCTTGCCCTGGGTTGCTCCGAACTCGCAGTCAACGCGCCATGCCAGGTTGTCCTTGGTGGTAGCCTTCATGTTGGGCTCCAGGTCCTCGCCCAGCAGCTCAGCAAACTTTGCTGCGTGCTCAGCCTCTTCGTAAGCTGCCTTCTCCCAGTACAGGCCGATTTCGGGATAGCCTTCGCGGTGAGCGATGCGGGCCATGCACAGGTACATACCGACTTCGGAGCACTCGCCGGTGAAGTTGGCCATCAGCTGCTCGAAGATGTACTTCTTGTCTTCTTCGGAGATGTCGGGGTTGTTCTTGACAGTCTTGGCGTAGATGCCGTATTCGTGCTCAGCGGCCAGCTTCATATCGCCCTTCTGCTCCTCGAACTTGGAAGCGGGGACCTTGCAGACGGGGCAGTGGAAATCGGCAGCCAGTTCTTCGGCAGTGTGAACGTAACCACAGACAGAGCAAACAAACTTCTTCATAAAAAAATCCTCCAAATAATGTTTTTGATGTTGGTATCAGGCAGATTCCTGTTTTGCCAGGCAAGCCCGGCAGGTTCCGAAGAACATGAGCTGACAGCTGTCAACCTGTCCTCCGATGTGCTGTGCCGCTTCGTTGCACAGCCGCTGGGGAGCATCCATCTGGTGCAGGTCCATGATCGCGCTGCAGCAGTTGCAGACGAAATGGACATGGGGATTGGTGTTGCCGTCAAACCGTTCGATCCCGTGGATCATACCCAGACTTTGAATCGTCCCCTGGGCCTTGAACAGGGAGAGGTTGCGGTACACCGTAGCCAGTGAGATGTCTGGATGAGACTCCTGCAGCAGATCGTGTACCATTTCCGCCGAAGGGTGGATGGTGGTACCGCGCAGACAGGAGAGGATCGCGTCGCGCTTGCGGAAATGCTTTGCAGCGTGTTCCATGGGCACCTCCTGTTCTTGAATTTGAGAATCACTCTTATTTACAAAATCAGAATAACATGAGGCAATTAATTTGTCAAGAAGAAAATGAGAATTATTCTTATTTATTTGAAAAATGAAAACAGGAGCATTATACTGCTCCTGTTTCTGATGATTGATCAGTATTGTTTTTCTCGACGAGGGAACCGGTTCTTTGACTGATGATATACCGGGGACGCTGCTTCACTTCCAGATAAATCTTGCCGATGTATTCACCCAATACGCCGATGCCCACCAGCTGTACACCGCTGACAAAGCAGATGATACAGGTCATGCTGGCCCAGCCGGCCACGGTCATGCCCCGGAGGGCCTGGACAAAGGACCAGATGACGCCTATGAAGCTGATGAAGGCCACCATCAGACCCATGACTGTAATCATCCGCAGGGGCTTGACACTGAGACTGGTGATGCCGTCGATGGCCAGATTGATCATTTTGGGCAGGGGGTAGTGGCTCTTACCGGCCAGACGTTCCCGCCGGTCATAGTAAACGGAAGTGGACTTGAAGCCCACCAGAGGGAACATGCCCCGCAGGAACAGATTGACTTCCTTAAAACCGGCGAAGGCCTGCAGTGCCTGGCTGGAGACCAGACGGTAGTCGGCGTGGTTGCAGACACTTTCCACGCCGAACATGTTCAGTACCTTGTAGAAGCCCAGGGCAGTGGTGCGTTTGAAGAAGGTGTCGGTATCTCTGCTTTTGCGGACACCGTAGACGATCTGGCAGCCATCCAGATAGCAGTCCACCATCTCGTCCATAGCATTGATGTCATCCTGACCGTCGCAGTCGATGGAGATGGTGATGTCACAAAGATCCCTGGCCTCCATGAGACCGGCCAGAACGGCATTCTGGTGACCCCGGTTGCGGCTCTGCTGAATGCCGGTGAAGTGGATATCCTCGGCGGACAACCGGGTGATGATCTCCCAGGTCTTGTCTTTGGAGCCGTCATCCACGAAGAGAATACGGCTGAGGTCGGAGATCTTTCTCTCTCTGATGAGCTGCTTCAGTTTTCCCAGAAACTGAGGGGCAGTGATGGGCAGAACCTCCTGCTCGTTGTAGCAGGGAATCACGATATATAATACAGGCGGCATGAAAACACCTCTTTCTGACTTAAAATGCAACATATTATAGCATATTCCGCTGATGCCTGTCCACACTATGGTCGGAAAAATCCCGGAGACAGGATCTGTCTCCGGGATGCGTTGCTATTTTGCGTAGACTGCCCCGTATTCTTCCCGGACACGGTCCAGAACCCCGGTGGGCTCCAGCACCTTCAGGATGTTCTCACAGTCGGTATAGAAGGTAAATCCTGTCCAGAAGTTCAGACCGTGAAGATTCAGTTCCATCTGGTACAGACTGTGCAGCGGATCCTCCATTTCAAGCATAGGCTGAGGGTGGAATACACCGCTCTGCACCAGATTTCCGGCTTCGCAGTCGGCAACGATGGCATCTGCCAGGTCGGTCAGGAACGCCTCCGTCAGTAATTCTTCGCTGATGGGATAACCGCTGACACTGACTTCCGTGACAATTTTCATGCTCCGGTGCAGATCTGCTTCCGTCTGCACATCATTGCGGCTGATGACGCTGTCCAGGCGGCTGCAGTATTTCCGGATCAGTTCACCGCTTTCGACGGCGGCCAGAATATGGTAGTTGCGCTGGGACAGCCAGCCGTTGCCGGTGGTGTACTGCAGGGTGATCTGAACGGCGTTGGGATCTCTGGAATAGGGATTGAAGTAGTTGTCGTCGTAGTCGGGATGTACCTCCACCCGCTGCTCCAGTGCCAGTTCATGCAGCCGCAGGAAATCTTCCATTTCTTCCGGATTCTCGGTGGTAATACCGCTGCGGTAGTTCATCCGCAGAGTGGCGGACTGGATTTCTCCGGTCTCCGGGATCCAGGTTTCGATGCCCAGGGGATCCAGTGCGGTGATGTACAGACTGCCTGCCATCAGGGCGGCGATCAGGGTAAAGCCTGCGAAGTTTTTAAACCGGAATACCCGGGTGGTGCGCTCCAGGAACATCCGTCCGGCGAACCAGCCCACGGTCAGGCCGATGGCGGGCAGCACATAGCGGTAGGCGGTGTTCAGACCGAAGAACAGAATGAACACAGCGTGGAAGCCCGCGGCGCACAGCACCGTGAAAACCACCTGGAACACAGGCTCCAGCCACCGGGCGGCCAGGAAATCACCGGCCCGCTCCAGATTCCGCTTCTTGTAGATCCGCCGTGCCAGAAGCAGCAGCACAAGTCCCAGCACTGCCAGGATTCCGGCATAGATCCAGCCGTCAGGGGTGAGCTCAAACCGGCCGATGTACTCCTTCTGCTCGATGCCGAAGCTGTCGATGTAGGTCTTTCCGGTTTCCACCCGCTCCGCGTCGATGCTGCGGTTGCTGAGAATGTTGTACACCGGGCACAGCTGCTCAAACAGGGTGGACATGGTGACCACACCGTGGAGCA
>JAFZGL010000119.1 GCA_017555395.1 Oscillospiraceae bacterium
CCGGACATCTCAGTTCCGGGAGGATGCTGAAGTGCCCCGCGACGCGGTGTGCATGGATGCCCAGCGGGCCTATGCGGAATACTATGGCATGTGCATGACGGCCTGCTGCAAGATCTACCGTAAGTTTCTGTTTGAGGATCTGCGGTTTCCGGTAGGAAAGCTTCATGAGGACTGTTATGTGACCCATATCCCGCTGTTCAGGGCGGGAAGGATAGCGATCTGCGATGCTCCGCTGTACTACTATTATACGAATCCGGGCAGCATTACCAGAATGAAATGGTCTGAAAAGCGGCTCCAGGAGATCGAATCCCATGAGCTTCGGGCTGCCTGGCTGAAAGAACAGGGCCATGATCTGGCTTACCGCAGTGAAACCGAAGTGTATGTTATGACCGTTTATGAACATACGGAAGTTCTCGCGAAACTGAGCCGTGAAGACAGCGCCTATGTCCCGCACCTTCGGATGCTGCGCAAGAAACTTATGCGTGAATTGAGAAAGGCGAGAAAGCTTGGCCTGTATGCCTTTGAAAGGGAATATCTCTGGCTGTACCTGATGGCATATCCCCTGCTGCCTGTTTGGTATACCGGACAAAAGCTTCGGGAAAAACATAATTCTATGTAAATTTGGTAAAGAACCACTGCGTGAAGCAGTGGTTCTTTCGTTATGCTTGCAGAAAAGAAAATCTTGCTTTTCGGTACAAAGTATCATATAATAAATTGAATTATTATCTTTTAACATGAGGTTATACTGTGTATCTGAAAAGTTTGGAACTGCAGGGTTTTAAGTCCTTTCCGGACAAGACTCTGATCCGGTTCGGTGATGATATCACCGCCATCGTCGGTCCCAACGGTTCGGGCAAGTCCAATATCTCCGATGCCATCCTCTGGGTCATGGGCGAGCAGAGCACCAAGACGCTCCGCGGCGCCAAGATGGAGGACGTGATCTTCGGCGGCACCCAGAAGCGTGCGGCCGTGGGTTTCGCTGAGGCGACTCTGACGCTGGACAATACCGACCGCGCCCTTGCCTACGATGCGGACGAGGTGATGGTCACCCGGCGGTTTTACCGCAGCGGTGACAGCGAATATTATATCAACAAGCAGTCTTCCCGCCTGCGGGATATCCATGAGATGTTTATGGATACCGGTCTGGGCAGGGAAGGATATTCCAATATCGGCCAGGGCAGGATCGATGAGATCCTTTCCCTGAAGAGTGCCGACCGCCGGGAGATCTTTGAAGAGGCGGCAGGTATTTCCAAGTACCGCCACCGCAAGGAAGAAACCGAACGCAAGCTGCTGCACACTGAGGATAACCTGCTGCGCATCGGTGACAAGGTCTCCGAACTGGAACTGCAGCTGGAGCCTCTGAAGCAGCAGTCCGAAAAGGCCAAGAAGTATCTGGAACTGAAGGATGAGCTCCGTGGCGTGGAAGTGGCTGTCTGGATGGAACAGCTGAAAAAGCTGTCTGCCGATGCAAAGAAGGCGGAAGAGGATTTTGCCTCTGCGTCCTTTGTGCTGCAGCAGGCGCATGACGACCTGGACAAGCTTTACCGCCATGCGGAGGAACTGGGCGAAGCCCTGCGTGTCCGGGACGGCGAACTGGAGACCATCCGCATTAAGAGCAACATGGTCAG
This sequence comes from Oscillospiraceae bacterium, assembly GCA_017555395.1. GTDB lineage: Bacteria > Bacillota > Clostridia > Oscillospirales > Oscillospiraceae > Faecousia. The sequence continues at coordinate 1,629 of JAFZGL010000119.1, forward strand.
CGCGACCCGGCAGCAGATGGAAGGCCAGATGGCGGTGCTGCAGGGCAATCTGCGGAACAATGAAGAGAATATCCATCGAATCGAAGAGGAACTGCAGGGACAGGATGACCGCAGCGGCGGCATCGTGGCTCAGATCCAGCAGACTCAGACTCGAATCGAAGAGATCGACGCACTTCTGGCGGAAAAGCGCCGGGAGCTGGAGACACTGCAGCAGCAGCTGACGGCCATGACAGCAAATGCCCAGGGACTGACGAAGCAGTACCTGGAACTGCGGGGCAAGGAATCTTCCCTGGCGGCAGACATCGCTGGACGTCAGGCGGATGTCCGGGGTCTGGAGGACAGTATGCTGCAGACAAGGGAACGCCTGGAGCAGTTGAATACAGATCTTGCGTCCGGTGCGGCCCGCCGTCATGAAGCAGAACTGAATCTGGAAGCCAGCCGCAGAGAACTGCGGAAAGCCCAGGAGGATGTTACTGCGGCCAACAATACCATCTCCGGTTATGCACTCCGGCAGAAGAACCGGCTTCAGCGCCGGGATGCCCTGGCAGAGCAGCTGCGGGAGATGACCGCAAAGCTGGATTCCGTTGCCGCCAAGACCCGGGTGTTCCGGGCCATGGAGCGGGACTTTGAAAGCTATCAGAAGTCTGTCAAGATGGTCATGCAGGAAGCCCAGAGAGGTGCCCTGCGGGGAATTCACGGCCCTGTGTCCCGTCTGGTGCGGACAGAGGATGAATATACGGTCGCCATTGAGATTGCACTGGGTGCTGCCATGCAGCAGATTATCGTGGAAAGCGAGTCTGACGGCAAAGCGGCTATCGGTTACTTAAAACGCACCGGCGGCGGCCGGGCAACCTTCCTGCCTATGAATACCATTCAGGGCAGATCCCTGCAGGAAAGCGGCCTGGAAAGCTGCCGTGGATTTGTGGGCATCGCCTCGGAGCTCGTGTCCTGTGAGGATCAGTACCGGGGCATCGTGGAAAATCTCCTGGGCAGAACGGTGATCGCATCGGATCTGGATGCGGCCATCCGGATGGCACAGAAGTATAAAAACCGCTTCAAGATCGTCACTCTGGACGGTCAGGTTATGAACCCCGGCGGCTCCATGACCGGCGGCAGTACCAATAAGGAAGCGGGCATTCTCTCCCGCGCCAATGAACTGCAGAAGCTGACAGAGCAGGAAACCAGACTGCAGCGGGACAAGGCTGTGGCCGAGGCAGAACTGCAGGAAGCCCAGCGGCTGTGCGATCAGGTGGAATTCCAGATGGCGGCAGCCCGGGATCAGCTTCGTGAAGCAGAGGATCAGGTGCTCCGGCTCCAGGGTCAGGAGAAACAGCATGAGATTCTGGTGCAGGCCATCAGCGACGCAGAGCAGTCTGCCCGCCGGGAAAAGGATGCCCTGGATACGAGAGATCGGTCTGACCGGGAACGCTATGCTGCCCAGCAGGCCAAAATCCAGGTCTACACCCAGCAGCTGACCGAAACCAGGCAGCAGCTGACAGCTCTGGAAGGCAGTCAGACGGAAGCTTCCGAACTGACGGCCAGGATCACCGGACAGATGACCGACCTGAAGACCGCGGAAGCGGCACTGGATGCAGAGGCTGCCACCGCAAAAGCCCATATCGAAGATCTGATGAACCTGCGTTCCTCTATGGAAGGCGACCGGGAAAAGAAGATCGCACTGATGGAATCCATCCGACTGGACTGCGCACGACTGACCGCGGAGATCGAGGATCTGAAGCTGCGTCAGCAGGAAAATGACACGGATGCGGCGAAGATGGACCGTCAGCTGAAGGATAAACTGAAGGAACGGGCTGAGGCGGAAGCCGGCAAAACCCGGTCTGAGCGGGAAGCCCAGGAAAAGAGCAAGGACATCCTGAACATGGAACGTGCCTGTGCGCTGCTGGAGCAGAAGAAGGTCACCACCGCCATGGAAGAGCGGCAGATCATTGACAAACTCTGGGAATCTTATTCTCTGACCCCCGGCACGGCCGCAGAACATGCAGGCGAGATCGAGAGCATCGCCTCCGGCAGCCGCCGCATCGGTGAACTGAAGCGGAAGATCGGCGGCCTGGGCACCCCCAATCTGGGTGCTATCGAGGAATACGCCCGCGTCAATGAGCGCTATACCTATCTGGCAGCCCAGCGGGATGATGTGCTGAATTCCAAGCGGGAGCTGGAAAGCATCATCCGGGACATCACCAAGGAAATGACGTCCATTTTTGTGACGGAATTCAAAAAGATTGACCACTATTTCGGTCAGGTATTTGAAGAGATGTTCGGCGGCGGCAAGGGTCAGCTGATTTTGGAAGACCCTGAAAATCCCCTGACCTGCGGCATTGAGATCCGGGTTCAGCCTCCCGGAAAGCAGGTCAAGACCATCACGCTGCTGAGCGGCGGTGAGAAGGCCTTTGTGGCAACGGCGCTGTACTTCGCCATTCTGAAGGTGCGGCCTACGCCTTTCTGCCTGCTGGACGAGATCGACGCTGCCCTGGATGACCGGAACGTGGAGCGGTTCGCAAAATACCTGCGCAGCCTCAGCAGACAGACCCAGTTTATTGTCATCACCCACAGAAGAGGCACTATGGAGGCCTCCGATGTGCTCTACGGTGTCACCATGCAGGAGCAGGGTATTTCCAAGCTGCTCCGGCTGGATCTGAACCAGATGGAAGAGTATCTGGGAATTGTGGAATAATAAGGAGAAACAATATGGGATTTTTTGATAAAATCAAGAAGGGACTGGAAAAGACCCGTAAATCCTTTTCTGAATCGCTGGAATCCATCCTGAATACCGGAGCCCCTGCGGATGAGGACTTTCTGGAAGAACTGGAAGAGACTCTGATCCTGGCAGACCTGGGTATGGACACCGTGATGAAGGTCATGGGTGAGATCCGGGGCAGCATTGCCAAGCGCGACATGGTCACGACAACCGATGTAAGCAGGGGACTTAAGAAGCTGCTGAAGGAGACCCTGAATGTGGGAAGCTCCGAGCTGAACCTCTCCACTACGCCTTCTGTGATTCTGGTCATCGGTGTCAACGGTGTAGGCAAGACCACCACCATCGGCAAGATCGCCAAACAGCTGACATCCCAGGGCAAGAAGGTGACTCTGGTTGCCGGTGATACCTTCCGTGCAGCGGCTGCCGATCAGCTGGAAATCTGGGCAGAACGCAGCGGTGCATCCATTGTCCGTCAGACGGAAGGTGCAGATCCCGCGTCCGTTGTCTTTGACGGTATCCAGTCCGCCAAGGCAAAGGGCAGCGATGTTGTTATCATCGATACTGCCGGCCGTCTGCATAACAAGACCAATCTGATGAACGAGCTGAACAAGATCAGCCGTATCGTCAATCGGGAACTGCCCGACGCAGCCAAGGAAGTGCTGCTGGTTCTGGACGGCACCACCGGCCAGAACGGCCTGATCCAGGCCAAGACCTTCAAGGAGATTGCAGGCGTCACTGCCATTGCCATCACCAAGCTGGACGGCACCGCCAAGGGCGGCATCGTTATCGGTGTGGCAGATGTGCTGAAGGTTCCTGTGAAGTTTGTGGGTGTGGGCGAACAGGTGGATGACCTGATGCCCTTCAATGCCAATGAATTTGTGGATGCACTGATTGAGGATAAGAAGTAATGAAAGTTGTACTGGCAAGCAAAAACAAGCACAAGCTGGTGGAAATCAGCAAGATCACCGAAAAGTTCGGTTTCGACCTGGTGCTCCAGTCCGAACTGGGCGTGGACATTGATGTGGATGAGACCGGAACCACCTTTGAGGAGAATTCCTTCCTGAAGGCGGAAGCTGTTATGAAAGCCACCGGTCTGCCTGCGCTGGCAGATGACTCCGGTATTGCGGTGGATGCACTGAACGGTGAGCCTGGCATCTATTCCGCCCGGTACGGCTTTGACGATACCCTGGATGACTGGGGACGGCTGCTGCTGTTGCTGAAAAATACAGAGCATGTTCCTGATGGAGAACGTCAGGCTCAGTTTGTCTGTGTCATCACCATGGTAACCCCGGAAGGACAGACCATCCAGGCCCGGGGTGAGATCCACGGTGAGCTGCTCAGAGCACCTGTGGGTGAGAACGGCTTTGGCTATGATCCCATTTTCTACTATCCCCCTATGGGCATGTCCACTGCGGAAATGAGCAGTGAAGATAAGAATAAAGTATCCCACCGTGCAAATGCACTGAATGTGTTTTACGAGAAATTAAAGGAGGCAGGTTATGCTGACAAGTAAAGAGCGCGCCGACCTGCGCGCCCAGGCCAACAGCCTGGAAACCACCCTGATGGTTGGTAAGGAAGGCGTTACCGAAGCAGTTGCTGCAGAGGCTGACCGCCTGCTGACTGCCCGGGAACTGATCAAGGGCAAGGTCCTGGAAAGTGCCCTGATGAGTGCAAGAGAAGTAAGTGAGGCCATCTGTGAAGCCACCGGCGCAGACGGTGTGTCCTGCGTGGGCAACAAGTTTGTGATCTACCGCTTCAGCGAAAAGTGCCAGGAAGAGCGGAATCAGACCGGCCGTGCCAAGCGCAAGGCTACCCCCGTATCCAAGTCTGACCCTGTCCGCAAGGGCATCCGTGCCCGCCGTGCCGCGGCCAAGAAGGTCAGAGAGCAGCGCAATGCCTATTTCCGTGAGAAGGCCATTGAAAAGGCCATCGAGCGTGACCGGGAAAAACAACTGAAGAACAGTCAGGAGTAATATCCTGAAAGCGATCCTCCCTTTAAAATTTCAAGGATAGGAGCGGAACATATGGAACGAATCGGTATTTACGGCGGAACCTTCAATCCCCCTCACATCGGGCATATCCAGGCAGCACAGCAGGCGCTGGCTTCTCTGAAGCTGGACCGCATTCTGCTGATCCCTGACCGGATCGCCCCCCATAAGGAGATTCCGTCCGGCTCTCCCACACCGCAGCAGAGAATGGACATGCTGCACCTTGCGGTGAAAAATTGTCCCGGATTGGAGGTTTCTGACATTGAGCTCAAGCGCGAAGGTGTCAGCTATACCTACCTGACGGTGGAGGAGCTGAAAGCGCAGTATCCCGATGCAGAGCTGGTGCTGTTGATGGGTACCGATATGTTCCTGTCCTTCCACACCTGGAGAAATCCGGATCAGATCCTGAAGAATGTGAGTCTGGGTGTATTCTGCCGGGGAGAAAAAGGAGAGGCTGCCGCCATTGCGGCAAGGAAAGAAGAGATGACAGCCGCCGGTGCCAGGGTAGAACTGGTGAACAACGATGTTGTCAATATCTCCTCCACCCAGATGAGAAGGCTCCTGGCCTTCCGCTGCGCCGGAGCCTTCCTGCCGGAGGGAGTTCTGGAATATATCCGGGAAAACCGGCTGTATGATACCCGGACCGACTGGAAGAATCTGCCTATGGAGGAGCTGGAGCCCATTGTCATCCGGCTGTTGAATCCCAATCGGGTCAAACATGTGCTGGGCTGCCGGGATACGGCAGTGGATCTGGCAAGGCACTGGGGTGCTGATGAGACGGATGCTGCCCGGGCAGGCATTCTTCACGATATTACAAAAGCCATTGACGGTCCCCTGCAATTGACATTGTGTGAGGCCTATGGTAAGATACTCAGTGACTTTTCGCGCCGGTATCCCAAGACCCTCCATGCTCTCACCGGTTCTCTGGTGGCACAGCGGATCTTCGGAGAAAATGAAGCAGTGGTCTCGGCCATCGAGCACCATACCACCGGCAAGGCAGATATGAATCTGCTGGAAAAGATCATCTATGTGGCGGACTATATGGAACCCAACCGGGATTTCCCCGGAGTGGAAAAGCTGAGAGAACTGGCCTACTCCGATATCACCGCCGCGCTGAAGCTGGGTCTTGAAATGACTCTGGAACATTTAAACCGCCAGGGCAATGAGGTATCTCCCGAATCCCGGGAGGCGCTTGCCTGGCTGAATCAATAAAATCAGTAATCATACATCCACCAAACAGAAAGGAAAGATGTTATGTTAACTCCTAAGGAAATCGCATATGCTGTGACCAAGGCTCTGGACGAGAAGAAGGGCATGGACATCAAGCTGCTGAAGATCGACCGTGTCAGCTCCCTGGCTGACTACTTCCTGATCTGCACCGGCACCTCCAACACCCATGTCAAGACTCTGTGTGACTACGCGGAGTATACCCTGGAAGAGCTGGGTGAGCCCATGCTGGGTCGTGAAGGCCACCGCGGCAACAGCTGGGAACTGCTGGACTACGGCACTATCGTTGTCCATGTGTTCACCGAGGAAGCCCGTGAGTTCTATGCTCTGGAGCGTATCTGGGCAGATGCTGAAGCTATCGACATTTCTGACATCATCATTGCAGAAAATTAAATCATCAAAGGGTATTTGATGAGAAAATAAGAGGTGTATTCGTCATGAATTACGAATTTTCCGCCATTGAGAAAAAATGGCACAAGTACTGGGAGGAAAACAACACCTTCCATACTGATGTTTGGGATTTCTCCAAGCCCAAGTACTATGTCCTGGATATGTTCCCCTATCCTTCCGGCGTTGGTCTGCACGCAGGTCACCCCGAAGGTTATACCGCTACCGATATCATGTCCCGCATGAAGCGCATGCAGGGATTCAACGTTCTGCACCCCATGGGCTATGACTCCTTCGGTCTGCCCGCAGAGCAGTACGCTGTTTCCACCGGCAACCATCCCAATGGCTTCACCCAGAAGAACATTGAGACCTTCTCCAATCAGCTGAAGGAGCTGGGCTTCGACTATGACTGGTCCAAGGTCATTGCCACCTCTGATCCTGATTTCTACAAGTGGACCCAGTGGATCTTCAAGAAGCTGTGGGAGAAGGGCTTTGCCAAGCGCATTGAGATGCCCGTCAACTGGTGCGAAGCTCTGGGTACCGTTCTGGCCAACGATGAAGTCATCGACGGTAAGTCCGAGCGCGGCGGCTATCCTGTTGAGAAGAGAATGATGATGCAGTGGGTCATCGACCAGCCTGCTTTCGCAGAGAAGCTGCTGGACGGTCTGAATGAGATCGAATGGCCCGAATCCACCAAGGATATGCAGCGCAACTGGATCGGCAAGTCCACCGGCGTTGAGGTTGATTTCAAGCTGGTGGGCGGCGGTGAATTCTCCATCTACACCACCTGTATTGAAACCATCTACGGTATCACCTTCATGGTTCTGGCTCCCGACGGCAAGATCGTCCAGTCCCTGATGGACCGCATTGAGAACAAGAAAGAGGTTGAAGCTTACATCAAGGCTGCTGCAGCCATGAGCGAGATCGACCGTACCGATGCCACCAAGACCAAGACCGGCTGCCGCCTGGAAGGCATCAAGGCCATCAATCCCGTCAACGGCCGGGAAGTGGATGTGTTCATCGGTGACTTCGTCCTGGGCAACTACGGCACCGGCGCTGTCATGGCTGTTCCCAGCCACGACCAGCGTGACTTTGAGTATGCCATCGCTCATAACATTCCCATGATCCAGGTCATCGAGG
>JAFZGL010000120.1 GCA_017555395.1 Oscillospiraceae bacterium
AGCCATGTCGTCCCAAACCTTCAGGCCGTCCAGCTTCTTCTTGGACAGCTGAACAGTGCCTTCCTGATCGTTAACGCGAACGACGAACACTTCGATCTCGTCGCCAACCTTCAGGATGTCTTCGGGCTTTACAGTGGGATCGGTGCTGACTTCGTCGTAGGGGATGTAACCTGCGTGCTTGGTGCCCAGATCGACCTGGACTTCGGTGTTGCCGATACCGGTAACGATACCCAGAACCTTATCTCCTGTATTTAAAGTCTTGATGGACTGTTCCAGCAGTTCTGCAAAGTTCTCCTCCTGCACAGCCTCAACATTGATAATTTCGCTCATAGTCTTGTTGACCTCCTTTATAATCCACGCCGGAGTCGACGCACCGGCAGTGATACCAACATCAGTGACACCGCAAAAATCTTCCGCCTTCAGGTCGGACGCATTGTCCACCAGAAAGACCTTTTCGCAGTGTTCTCGGCAAATCATGGCAAGCCGGCCTGTGTTGGAACTCTTGGGGTCTCCCACAACGACCATGGACTGACATACTTCACTCAATTCCGCTGCTTCGCTTTGCCTGTACTCAGTTGCTCTACATATTGTATCAAAAATTTTCAGGTTAGTAAACTCTTTTTTTGCAATTTTACCGCACGATTTCCACAAAGATTCAGTAGATGTTGTCTGCGAAACCATGCAGATTGACGAATTCTTAAGATCTGTTTGAGATTTTGCCCATTTTTCCAGTTCCTCAGGACCGGCAAAAACTTCACACCGGCTGCACCATCCGGCGATGCCCTCCACCTCCGGATGGGTGGGGGTTCCGATGATCACAGGCAGCTTTCCTTCCTCTTCCGCCCGGCTGACAATGCCGTGGATCCGCTTGACAAAGGGACAGGTGGCATCGATGATCTCACAGCCGGTCTTCTCCAGCCGTTCATAAACATCTCTGGAAACACCGTGGGAACGGATGATCACAGTCTCATCCGGCTTTGCCTCTTCGGGAACCTCAATGACCCGGACGCCCATGGTCTCGAACTTGTTCACCACATGGCGGTTGTGGATGATGGGACCCAGGGTCGCCACCTTTTTGCCGGACTGGGCTGCCTGCTCCACCAGTTCCACCGCCCGGCTGACACCGAAGCAGAAGCCGGCACTTTTGGCTACCCGGACGCTCATTTTGCCACCTTCTTCTGGATGATGTCCTTCATGGCTGCGATGACACCGTCGATGTCCAGATCAGAGGTATCCAGCTTTACGGAGTCACGGCACATCTTCAGAGGTGCCACCTCCCGGTGGGTATCCTGATAGTCTCTCTGCTGAATGTCCTTGAGAACCTGGTTGTAATTGGCCTTCATGCCCTTGGCATTCAGTTCGTCACAGCGGCGCTGGGCACGGACTTCCGCGGAAGCGGTCAGGAAGATCTTGACGGTTGCCTTGGGCAGCACCACAGTGCCGATATCCCGGCCGTCCATGATCACGTCGTACTGCTTTGCCACATCCCGCTGCATATCCAGCAGCATATCCCGGACGATGGCATGGGCAGACACCAGAGAGGCCTTCTGGGAGATCTCAGGGGTACGGATGTCATCGGTCACATCGATGCCGTTCATGATCATGTGCTGAACACCCTCTTCGTCGTATTCAATGGCGATGTTCAGCTCATCGATGTAACGGGTGATGCCGTCGATATCCTTGGGCGCGACGCCCCACAGGTCGAAGAAATATGCCACGGTGCGGTAAATAGCACCGGTATCCACATACATATAGCCCAGTTCCTTGGCCAGACGCTTGGCAATGGTGGACTTGCCGGCACCGGCAGGGCCGTCGATTGCAATTGAAATTTTCTTAGCCATAACATTTCCTCTTTCTTGAAATGCAAAATGCGGAATGCAGAATGCAAAATTATTTCTTTCTCAGTGCAGACAGGGCAGATGCTTCCCGGGCTGTCACCTCATCGGGCGTCAGTCCCAGCTTCCGGCCCACTTCCTCGGTGCTCATGGGCAGACCGCCCTCCAGACCGAAGCGCAGGGTCAGCAGCTGCTGATCCGCAGTATCCAGACCGGACAGCAGCTCCGCGATCCGGGCACGCATCTGGAACAGTCCGGTGTTTTCCACCGCCTGCTCGTCGTCCTGGGTGGGTTCTTCCTCTTTTTCCTCAGGATGGTTTTTCTGCATCATCCGGGCATTTTCCAGCATCCGCCGGACGGCTTCGGTTTCCTCAACGCTCAGATGAAGCTCCTCTGCAATCTCATATACAGTGGGATTCCGGCCCAGATCGCCCAGCAGACGCTCATCCACCGCCCGGTAATCCTCCATGGCAGTGCGCAGTTTCTGACCGACGCCCCGGGATCTTGCCTGCAGCACGATGGCCTTCGCCAGATAGAACCGGATCCACTTGTCCCGGTGTGCCGCATAGTCGCCGCAGCTGTAGTTACGGATGGCCTGCCACAGGCCCAGGCTTCCCTCCTGGATCAGATCCAGCAGCAGAACGCCATAGCCCACATGCTCTCCCGCCAGGGCAATTACCCGGCCCAGTCCCAGATTGGTCAGCTGCAGCATGGCAGACTCACTGCCATGACCTGCTTCCTGTGCCAGAAGATTCTCGTCACCGAAGGCAGGCGTGGCCGCCACTTCCTCCAGATAGACCCGCAGAGGATCATTTTCTTCCAGCATGCTGGGCTTCAGACCCTTCTGGATCAGCTGCTGCTCCTGGCGCAGCCGGGCAGCTGCCTCACCGGTGGCCACATTGCGGGGAAGCTCAGACAGGTCCAGGGCCATGCAGGCCATTTCCAGTTCCTGCAGGGCATCTTCTGCCGCATCCTCGCTTTCATCTTCCAGCAATGTCAGAAGCTCCGCTGCGGAGACACTGTCTCCCATCTGTTTTGTTCTGAGCCAGACCTGCCAGGGACTGGGCTCAAAGGAAAATTCAAGATCATTCATTCAAAAAGTCCTCCAATCCCATGGCTGCACCCATTTTCTGCAGTTTTTCCATGGCATTTCGCTCAATCTGCCGGGCCCGTTCCTTGGAGATGCCCAGCTGCCGTCCAATTTCCTCCAGAGAGTGACAGATACCGTCTTTCATACCAAAGTGAAGCTCCAGGATCTGCCGCTGCCTGGGTTCCAGACTGCCCAGCAGGTTTTCCATGGTCTGCTCCAGCTCCCGGCGCACCAGTTCTTCCTGGGGCTGAGGGGTTCTGTCATCCTCAATCAGAGCACCCAGAGTGCCCTTCTCCCCTTCTCCCGCCGGCAGATCCAGTGAGCAGACCTCCGGCATCAGCGCCATCAGCTGCTCCACTTTTTCTGTCCTCATATCCAGCTTCCGGGCGATGTCCGCAGCCGTGGGTTCTGCGCCGGTTTCCTGCTGAATGCCAGCTGCTGTCACAAGGATCCTGCGCATCCGTTCCCCGGTGTGCTCCGGGATCCGGATCAACTCCGCCTGATCAGACAGATAGCGGGAAATACCCTGGCGGATCCACTTGGTGGCATAGGTGGAAAAACGGAATTCCAGGGTATGGTCAAATTTCCGGGCAGCGGTGAGCAGACCGATGCTGCCCTCCTGAATGAGATCCAGCAGGGATACACCTCTTCCCGTATATTCTCTCGCAACGGAAACCACCAGCCGCAGGTTGGTATTCACCATCTGCCGGATGGCCTCCTCATCCCCTTCTGCGCACCGGCGGGCAAGGGCCCGTTCCTCCTCCTGCGACAGCCGGGGAATGCTGCGGATCTCCCGGAGAAACTGGGTCATATCTTCTTCAGGGATCTGTCTGTCCAAAATCGCCGTCATGCCTTGATCCCTTTTCTTTCCTTCATTTTGTTCCGCAGAGCCAGGATATCCGCATCGGAATCTGCGCTGGCTTTGCTGTATTCATCCAGAATGATCCGGATGCAGTCATGGAAGGCCTGCTCATTTACCGGTCCCTGCTGCTTCTGAAGGATTCCGGCGATGTGCGCCATCTCCTCAGAGGTAAAATCCGTCAGAGCGCCCAACGCCATCTCCCTGCCCTGGGCGTGGCCCATGGCCATCTGGGAGAAAACCCGTCCCAGCACCGGGGAGGAAAAATGTCCCTGAGACAGGATGCCGGTCTTGTCCAGCAGCGCCGGTTCCTTCATGCCCATGGCAATCACCGTTTCCTCCGCCACGGCGGAGCGGACATTGTCATAGTGGAAACTGCGGCTGTGGGGCTGCAGGTTCCGGGCGGGAGACAGGTCAATCTTCTCCTGCTTTTTCTTTTCCCGGGCGATTCTGCGCTTGAATGCCTTGTTGACCTCGATTTTCATGGCATCGAAGCTGATGCCGGCAGCCTCAGCCGCACGGGTACCGTAGACCTCCCGCTGAACGGCGCTGGTCAGGGTGCTGACAAATTCCGCAGCCTCCTGGATGTACTTGACCCGCTGTTCATCTTCCCGCAGGTCATATTTTTTGGTAATGGCCCGCAGCTGGTATTCCACCCGGTTGGAGGAATCCTCCAGCAGATTTTTAAACTTGTCCGCGCCGAATTTTTTCAGGTATTCATCCGGATCCTTGGCGTCCTTCAGCTGCATGACCTTCACGTCGATGCCTGCCTTCTCCAGAATGGGGATGGCCCGCTGAGTAGCCCGCTGACCGGCAGCATCACCGTCATAGATCAGAACCACCTGCTCGGTATACCGGGCCAGCAGCATCGCCTGCTCCTCCGTCAGGCTGGTACCCAGGGACGCCACCGCATTGTCAAAGCCGTACTGGTGCAGGGCCACCACGTCAATGTTGCCTTCCACCAGAATGAAATAGGGATGCTTTGTCTTCTTGGCCAGATTCAGTCCGAAGAGATTCTTCCGCTTGTTGAAGATCAGGGTCTCCGGAGAGTTTAGATACTTGGCCGAATCGGTGTCCTTTTTGATGATACGGCCGCCGAAGCCGATGACATTGCCCCGGACATCGATGATGGGGAACATCAGTCTGCCACGGAACCGGTCAAAGATCCGTCCGTTTTTCTGGGACACCGTCACAAGGCCGGAGTCCTTCAGCTCCTGCTCCGTATAGCCCTTGGCCGTCATGGCCTTCACCAGACTGTCCCAGGTATCCGGCGCAAAACCCACACCGAAGGTGGTGAGGATATACTTGTTCATACCTCTGCTCAGGGCATAGTTCAGAGCCTCCGCACCGGTGGGTGCGTACAGCTGACTGTGAAAAAACCGGGCTGCTTCCTTGTGAAGGGCCCAGAGCCGCTCCTGGGCACGGTAGCGGGACTGATACTGCTCGTCCTCCGGAACCTCCATGCCCGCCCGCTTGGCCAGGGCGCGGACCGCATCCGGGTAGCTGAGGCCTTCGATCTCCATCTGGAAATTGATGACGCTGCCGCCCTTGTGGCAGCCGAAGCAGTAATAGATACCCTTGTCCGGTGCTACGGAGAAAGAGGCCGTCTTTTCGCCGTGGAAGGGACACAGGCCAAACATATTGGAGCCGGAGCGCTTCAGCGTCACATACTGCCCAACCACATCTTCAATTGGATTTCTGGCCGTCAATTCGTCCAGAAAAGAAGGAGGAAATGCCATATCCGCGGCTCCTTTCTAAAAATTTCAGTTTAATTTACCTGGTATTCTTCCGGACATCCGCAAAACAGAGAATGCCCATCACCAGATAGTAGGCAAATACGGCACCGCCGCCGATCATGGCAAGATTGCTGCCGCCGTAGAGACCCATGCTGATCAGCAGTCCTCCCAGGCACATACCGGGCACGCAGCCCCACCACAGTCCCGCCAGCAGCAGCACCGCAGAGGCCACAGGCATCACGATCATCAGCCAGGCTCTGATCTGGAAACTGGCAAAACCGCCGGCCAGCAGTGCCAGCATACCGTAAAAAATTACCACCATGACAGCAGGCATGGTATAGAGTACTCGTTTCATATGTATCTTCCTTTCTCCTATCCCCGGACATGCCAGCCCATGGGGATAAAGATCTCTGTATACTTATCCACCGCATAATTGTCGGTCATGCCCGCGATGTAATCGCAGACTGTCCGCTCCAGTCCTTCAAAGGACAGCTGGGGATGGAAATCCTCCGGGATCGCCTCGGGATGGGTGATGTAATACTCAAACATCCGGCTCAGCATATCCTTGGCTTTGCTCTCCTCACTCTTGGCGACAGGATTGCGGTAGACATGTTCAAACATAAAGCTGCGCAGATCCTTCAGTGCCTTTTCTACGTCAGGTGACAAACAGATGGCACCGGCTTCCCGGGATACCCGGATAATATCCGTCACAAGGGTATTGATTCTGGTGGAATGGTCATGACCCAGAACCCCGGTGATTTCCTTCGGGATGTCGCTGTTGGTCAGGATCCCCGCCCGGATGGCATCGTCAATGTCGTGGTTGACGTAGGCGATCTGGTCACTGCGGCGGACGATCTGACCTTCCAGGGTCTCCGGCCAGGCATCGCCGGTATGGCACAGAATGCCGTTTCTGACTTCCCAGGTCAGGTTCAGACCCATACCGTCCTTTTCCAGCACGTCCACCACACGCAGGCTCTGCTCATTGTGGCAGAAGGGACGGCCCAGACATTTGCTCAGCGCCACCTCACCGGCATGACCGAAGGGGGTATGACCCAGGTCATGACCCATGGCAACAGCTTCCGCCAGATCTTCATTCAGGCCCAGCGCCCGGGTAATGGTGGAGGCGATTCTCGCCACCTCCAGGGTATGGGTCATTCTGGTGCGGTAGTGGTCACCTTCCGGCTGCAGGAATACCTGGGTTTTATGAACCAGACGGCGGAATGCCTTGCAGTGGACGATGCGGTCGATATCCCGCTGATAGCAGGTACGCACATCCTCCTCCCGGTCCTCTTCAAACCGGGGGCGTCCCCGGCTCTGGTCCGCGAAGGCAGCCAGAGGATTCAGTCTTCTGTGTTCCAGTCGTTCCAGTTCTTCCCGTACAGTCATGGTCAGCCACTCCTTTGATCAGATGGGAAATGCCTTGTATTCCTGTCCCGTTTCCATGCCCTCCACGGTTCCGGAGGTCATATCTGTAATGCGGTCCAGGAACGGCTGGGCGTTGGCTTCCGGGAACAGCAGCTCCAGTTCCACCTCAGCCCCAAAGTCACAGGTGCGGATGATGCCGCCGAAGGCAGCCACTTCCAGCTTCACCCGTTCGTAAAAGGTGTAGGGACAGGGCACATACAGCACCGTCCACACCCGCTTCATGGATTTTCCCGCGGCATCCACCGCGATCTTCGCTCCTTTGGTATAAGCCCGCACCAGACCGCCGGCACCCAGCAGGATACCGCCGAAGTAACGGGTCACCACGCACACGATATTGTAAAGTCCCTCCCGCTGCAGCACCTGCAGCATGGGCATGCCGGCGGTTCCGCCGGGTTCACCGTCATCGGAAAACCGGACAGCGCCATCCCGGATGATGTAGGCCCAGCAGTTGTGGGTGGCATCATAGTGCTGCTTTTTCATCTGCTGGATCTTTTCCAGGGCCTCTTCCTCGGTCTCCACCGGCCAGACCCGACCGATGAAACGGGACTTTTTTTCGTAAAATTCGTCTTCGCCGAACTGTGTCGGGATCAGATATTCATCCACCGCTTACAGCTCCTTCACCACATACTCCCGGTAACGTCCGAAGAGGATGTCATCCAGAACCGTGTCCACCTCGATGCCCTCGGCGGTGTATTCCACAGCCTTCACCTTCGCCTTGCTGTGAAGGGTATCCAGCGCGCCGCCCATGGCATAGGGCAGCCGCAGCAGCACATGGTGGCGGGTCTTGGCCAGGGCATTCTCGATAGCCATCAGCAGGCCGTCCATATTGATGCCCTTCTTGGCGGAGATGGCAACAATACCCTTGCCTCTGGGAATGTCCTCAGAGTAGACCCGGTCTGCCTTGTTATAAACCTGCAGCACAGGGGTCTCGGGTCTTGCAAGCTTGTTGATCAGACGGTTGACAACGGCTACATGCTTCTCCACATGGGGATCGGAAGCATCGATCACATGCAGCAGAAGATCCGCATACTCCAGCTCTTCCAGTGTGGCATGGAAGGCGTTCACCAGATGGTGGGGAAGCTTGGCGATAAAGCCGACGGTATCGGAGAGGATCACCTCAAGATCATCGGACACCTTCAGCTGCCGGGAGGTGGTATCCAGGGTGTCAAACAGGCGGTTGTTGGCAGGGATGCCCGCATTGGTCAGCTGATTGAGCAGGGTGGATTTGCCTGCGTTGGTATAGCCCACGATGGCAACCACGGGTACGGAATTCTTCATCCGGCGCTCTCTCTGGACGGCACGGACCTTGCGCACCTGCTCCAGTTCCTCTTCCAGCCGGTTGATCCGCTCCCGGATATGACGGCGGTCAGATTCCAGCTGGGTCTCACCGGGGCCGCGGGTACCGATGCCGCCGCCCTGACGGGAAAGGCTGGCGCCCATGCCGGACAGTCTCGGCAGCAGATACTTGTACTGAGCCAGTTCCACCTGCAGGCGGCCTTCCTTGGTGCGGGCACGCTGGGCAAAAATATCCAGGATCAGGGCGCTGCGGTCCAGCACCGTCACGCCGATGATCTCTTCCAGGGCCCGGATATTGCCGGGAGACAGCTCATTGTCAAATACCACCATATTGGATGCGGTGGCTTCCGCCAGCATCTTCACTTCCAGCGCCTTGCCCTCACCGATGAAGGAATGGGGATCGGGGGTGTGCCGGTTCTGCAGCACCTTGCCGGTGCAGAAACCGCCGGCGGTTTCCAGCAGATCTTCCAGTTCGTCCAGGGTATTTTCGGTGGCGGTCTCTTCCTCCGTAAAGCAGCTGGCGTTCAGACCCACCAGAACAGCACGCTCAATAACCTTCTTTTCAAATGTGGCTTCCATGGGTACCTCCTTGCGCCGAAGCTGGATGAGCAGCCCGGCATACGTTCTCTATGCTACAGTATACCACAGATTGCCCCCGGGGAACAACACCTTTCTTGCGGAAATTTGTAAACAAAAAGAAAAAACCGCACCACTTTTCGTGGTGCGGTTTCTTTGGTTTTCTTACTTCAGGCCGAAGCGCTTGTTGAAGCGATCAACACGTCCACCGGTGTCAACCAGCTTCTGCTTGCCGGTATAGAAAGGGTGGCACTTGGA
>JAFZGL010000121.1 GCA_017555395.1 Oscillospiraceae bacterium
ACGGTTCGGGAAGCTGTCCGGATTCTGAAAAATGCCGGTCTTCAGCCCAAAGTCTGTCTGCCCTTTGAGGTGGACCGTTCCTACGAGCTGCCCAAGGACATCCGTTTCTGCCGCCTGGATCGGGAACTGCCCAATGCAGACCTGATCGTCTGCTTCGGCGGCGACGGAACCATTCTGCATATGGCAAAGTCCGCTGCCCGCAGGGGCATCCCCATGCTTGGTGTGAACATCGGCACCATGGGCTTTATGGCGGAGCTGGAATCCACGGAAATGGATCAGCTGGCCAGAATTGCCACTGGCGACTATTCTGTTGATACCCGTATGATGCTGGATGTGACCATTCAGCGGGACCGGGATATTATTTTCCACGATATCTGCCTGAATGATGTGGCCATCACCAAGGGCAGCATCGGCCGGATCGTCACACTGAATGTTAAATGCGACAATGTGACTGCCATGGAGTGCGGCGGTGACGGTGTGATCATCTCCACGCCCACAGGCTCCACAGCCTACAGTCTGTCTGCCGGAGGCCCCATCGTGGAGCCTGATGCCAGAAATATCATCATCACCCCTGTGTGTGCCCATGATATGATCAGCCGCAGCATGGTCATGTCCGACAAGCGGAATGTGACGGTGCAGATGGTGCACAATGCACGGCGGAATGCCTTTGTCTCCGTGGACGGCGGCAAGGCCATCCGCATGAATATGGGCGATACTGCCATCATTAAAAAATCCAGTCTGGAGACCAAGCTGATTCGCCTGAACGGCCGGAGTTTCTATGATATATTGAATACAAAGTTCGGAAAGGTTTGAGAGGTGACCGGCATTGAAAGCACAGAGACAGGCAAAAATTATGGAGATTATCTCCACCACCAATGTGGAGACCCAGGAGCAGCTGCTCCAGGAACTGCAGGTTGCCGGATTTGTCAGCACCCAGGCAACCATCTCCCGTGATATTAAGGAACTGCGGATCGTGAAGGAACTGACTTCCTTCGGAACCTATCGCTATACCACAGCGGCCCGTGAGGTGCCCACCACCTTCTCCGGTCGTCTGAACACCATTTTCAGAGAATGTGTCACCAGCTTTGACTATGCTCAGAACATTATTGTCATCCATACCCTGCCCGGCCTTGCCAATGCGGCAGCTTCTGCCATGGATGCCATGAATATGAGCGTTGTGCTGGGTACCATCGCCGGCGACGATACCGTATTTATCGTCATGCGGGACAATAATTCCGCTGCTGCTTTCTGCGGCGAGATCAAAAGTCTGCTGGCTTAACAGGAAGGAGGAAGTGCCGTGCTGAGTCTTCTGCATATTGAGAATATTGCGGTCATTGAATGTGCGGACATTTCCTTTGACCGGGGCTTTAATGTACTGACCGGTGAGACCGGTGCCGGTAAATCCATCGTCATCGATGCCATTTCTGCCATTCTGGGCGAACGTGCCTACCGGGATATGATCCGTACCGGCACCAACAAGGCATCCGTCCGGGCTGTGTTTGCCGATGTACCTGAGCTTGGCTGGTTTGCCGACAATGGCGTGGAATATGATCCTGAGACAGTGATCCAGAGAGAGATTCATCTGGACGGCAAGAATGTGTGCCGGGTCAACGGATCTCTGGTGTCCGTATCCATTCTCCGGAAGCTGGGTATCCAGCTGATCAACATCCACGGTCAGCACGATTCCGCATCTCTTTTTGATGAGGACAATCATCTGACGTTCCTGGATGCCTTCGGCGACAATGAATCTATCCGGGCAGAATATGCGGAAAAATACGATGCAGTGATGAGGCTGCGCCGGGAGATCGACCGGATCTCCATGGATGAGGGGGAGAAACTTCGCCGGATGGAAACCCTCCGCTTTCAGATCAATGAAATTGAGAAAGCGGAACTGGAAGCCGGGGAAGATGAAGAGCTGGAAGCACGACGGAAGATCCTCCAGAATGCGGAAAAACTCTCCGACGGCATGGAGGAGGCTGTGGAATGCCTCTATGGCGGCGATGATTCCGACGGTGCGGCGGGACTGCTCGCCCAGGCGGAGCATGCCCTGGCCAGACTGAGCCGGTTTACCGATGCCTATGCCGGTATTCATGAGAAGATCGCTGACCTGATGTATCAGGTGCAGGATGCGGCGGAAGAAGTCCGGGATGCCCGGGACGATCTGAGTTATTCCGCTGATGAACTGGAGACCATTGAGGCAAGACTGGATAAGATTCACCGTCTGCGCCGGAAATACGGCGTGACCTGCGCCGATATTCTGGAATATCTGGACAAGGCAAAGAAGGAACTCGACGAGATCGAATTTGCCGATGACCATGTGGAGCATCTGAAAAAGAAGCTGAAAAAAGCAGAAAAGGAAGCTTGGGAGGCAGCTAAGACCCTCCGGCAGAACCGGAAGGATACGGCTCTTTCCATGTCTCAGCGGATCCTCACCGAACTTGCGCAGCTGGATATGCCGAGAGTGCAGTTTGAGGTGCAGTTTACCGAGGTGGATCTGACGGCCACCGGTGCTGACAGTGTGGCATTTTACATGTCCGCCAATGCCGGCGAAGCCCTGAAGCCCATGAGTAAAGTTGCCTCCGGCGGCGAATTGGCCAGAATTATGCTGGCTATGAAGAATGTGCTGGCAGAAAAGGATCAGGTCAATACCCTGATCTTTGACGAGGTGGACACCGGTGTGTCCGGCCGTGCCGCCCAGAAGGTGGCAGAGAAGCTCAGAAGTGTGGCTGCTCATAAGCAGGTGCTGTGTGTCACCCATCTGCCTCAGCTGGCTGCTCTTGCCAATACCCATCTGCTGATTGCCAAATCCGAACGGGACGGAAGAACATACACCTCCGTTACACCTTTGGATGTGGAAGGCAGAAAGAAGGAACTGGCCAGAATCATCGGCGGTACCAACATCACCGAGACCACACTTAAGAGTGCAGAGGAAATGCTGCGGCTGTAAAAGAAAAAGATTCGGTATTCTTGACAAATCTTCAATCTTTTGTTAGTATACTGTCAATAAATTCAACGCACAGATGGGAAGAAGTAAGCATCTTCATTTCCGCCAGAGAGCTGCCGGTTGGTGCGAGGCAGCGGGAAACGATGCCCAAATACCTCCCGGAGCGGCCTGCCTGAAATCAAGTAGGGGAGGACGGGAACGCCCGATACAGCGTGAGCCGTTATTGGACGGCCTGAGGAATATGCCGTGAGACATATTCAAACCAGAGGTGGTACCGTGCATTTGCGCCCTCTGTCCGAAAGGACAGGGGGCGTTTCTCATTGGAAAGGGGGGAGTCAGATGCTGAATAATCCCATGGATGTTTTGACGCATTACCCGGTGCGGAAATCTAAAAAGCAGAAGGCTTCTTTTCAGGAGGCAGTCTGCAGCTATGCCCGGCAGCTGGGATATCCGGTTCAGGTGGAATCCGGCAGCTTCGGCGCCCGGAATGTGGTCATCGGTGATGCTGAGAATGCAAAGTATCTGGTGACAGCCCACTATGACACCTGTGCGGGACTTCCGTTTCCAAATTATCTGACACCCTGCAGCCTTCCCGGATTCCTGCTTTGCCAGTTGCTGCAGTTGCTGTTCATTGCAATTGTTTCCATTTTGCTGGCAATCTTCGAAAGTGTGCTCATTGCCGGTTTGGCTGCTCTGTTTGGAAGAGATCTGGGAGATGGTTGGATTCTCTTTGTAGGTTTGGTGGCACCAGGACTGATTTGGATCAATGTGGTTTTTACTGTGCTATTGATGATATTTGGTCCGGCCAATAAGAACAATGCCAATGACAACACTTCCGGTGTGGTGACACTGCTGGAGATCCTGCGCACCCTGCCGGAGAATCAGAGAGACAAAGTCTGCTTTGTCCTCTTTGATCTGGAGGAAGCCGGTCTCATCGGTTCTTCTTCCTACCGTAAGACACATAAACAGGCATCGGACCGTCAGCTGGTGCTGAATCTGGACTGTGTGGGTGACGGCGACCATCTGCTGATGTTCCCCACAAAAGCCCTGAAGAAAAACCGCAGAAAGCTCACATCCCTCTATAAAGCCTGCGGCTATTTTGGGAATAAGAGTCTGCTGGTCCATGAGAAGGGTTTCGGTATCTGCCCATCCGACCAGATGGTTTTCCCCTGCGGCGTGGGGATCTGCGCCCTGCAAAAAGGGAAACATGGACTGTATGTAAGCCGGATCCATACGGCAAAGGATACTGTTCTGGAAATTACAAATGTCAATATTCTGCGCGCGGCACTGACCAGTTTTATCAGCTGCGACGCAGCCCAATAAGAAAGGAAGCAACGAAATGAAACTCTATGAAGAGCTGGTAGCCCGCGGCCTGATCGCTCAGGTTACCGATGAAGAAAAGGTTCGGGAAATGATCGACAACGGCAAGGCTGTTTTCTATATCGGCTTTGACCCTACTGCCGATTCCCTGCATGTCGGTCACTTCATGGCACTGTGCCTGATGAAGCGGCTGCAGATGGCCGGCAACCGTCCCATCGCCCTGATCGGCGGCGGCACTGCCATGATCGGCGACCCCTCCGGCCGTACCGATATGCGCTCCATGATGACCAAGGAAACCATCCAGCACAACTGCGACTGCTTCAAGAAGCAGATGGAGCGGTTCATCGAGTTCGGCGAAGGCAAGGCCATGATGGTCAACAACGCCGACTGGCTGCTGGATCTGAACTATGTCGATGTCCTGCGCGAAGTGGGTGCCTGCTTCTCCGTCAACAATATGCTGCGTGCTGAGTGCTACAAGCAGCGTATGGAGAAGGGCCTGAGCTTCCTGGAATTCAACTACATGATCATGCAGTCCTACGACTTCTACTATCTGTACCAGAAGTACGGCTGCAACATGCAGTTCGGCGGCAATGACCAGTGGAGCAACATGCTGGGCGGCCGTGAACTGATCCGCCGCAAGCTGGAGAAGTATGACTCCGAAGCCATGACCATCACTCTGCTGCTGAACTCCGAAGGCAAGAAGATGGGCAAGACCGCTTCCGGTGCTGTCTGGCTGGATCCCAACAAGACCACTCCCTACGACTTCTACCAGTACTGGAGAAATGTTGAAGATGCCGACGTCATGAAGTGCATCCGTATGCTGACATTCCTGCCTCTGGAGCAGATCGATGCCATGGCCGACTGGAAGGATGCCCAGCTGAACACTGCCAAGGAGATCCTGGCCTTTGAGCTGACCAAGCTGGTTCACGGCGAGGAAGAGGCTGAGAAGGCTCAGGCTGCTGCCAAGGCTCTGTTTGCCGGCAATGGCGACGATGCCAACATGCCCACCACCGAAGTCACTGCCGACAAGCTGACGGACGGCAAGATCGGTTTCCTGAACCTGATGGTTCTGTGCGGTCTGGCTCCTTCCAACAAGCAGGCACGTCAGCTGGTGCAGCAGGGCGGTGTTTTCGTCAATGACGAGAAGATGACCGATGCTACCTTTGCTGTCACTGAAGAGATGCTGAAAGAAGGCGTCAAGATCCGCAAGGGTAAGAAGGTCTTCCACAAGGCTATTCTGGGCTAATGCTGGAACTGGCGACGGCTGCTGACCGCAGCGCGGTCAATGAACTGGCACTTCAGAGCCACATGCTGCACGTTCAGTGGCGCCCGGATATCTACTGTGCGGTGGAGGAATACTTCACGGAAGCGGAATTCACACAGCTGATCCGGGAGCGGAAACTGTATGTTGCCAAGCTGGATACCACTGCTGTGGGATTCACAGTGCTGAATCAGCATCGGTTTGAGGGCAGCGGCATTGTTCCCCGGAAGGTGATGAGCGTGGATGAATTCGTTGTCCATGAGACCTGCCGCGGGCACGGCATCGGCAAAGCCATGATGGAGGATATCCATGCATTGGCAAGAGCATTCCGGTGCAGCGATCTTCAGCTGAAAGTCTATCCTCAGAATGATGATGCGGTAGGGTTTTACCAGAAGTGCGGTTTTCAGATTCAGAACATCGGCATGCAGAAAAAA
>JAFZGL010000122.1 GCA_017555395.1 Oscillospiraceae bacterium
GGCACCGTGTCAATCCCGAGGGACTGCACCTGACCATTTCCGATACCGGCTGGGCCAAGTCCATGTGGGGCAAGCTCTACGGCCAGTGGCTCTGCGAGGCAGCCATCTTCGTCTATGACTTTGACCGCTTCGATGCGGAGAAGATCCTGCCCATGTTCGCAAAGCACAAGATCACCACTTTCTGCGCACCGCCCACCATGTACCGGATGCTGGCCAAGCAGGATCTGAGCCGGTTCGACCTGAGCACCATCGAGCACGCCTCCACCGCAGGCGAGGCTCTGAACCCCGAGGTCTACCGCCAGTTCCAGAAGGCCACCGGCCTTCCCATCATGGAAGGCTTCGGACAGTCCGAATCCACCCTGATCATCGGCAACCTGAACGGCTCCAGCCACAAGCTGGGTTCCATGGGCAAGCCTGTTCCCCTGTACGATGTGCATCTGCTGGATATGGACGGCAACGAGGTGGAAACCGGTGAGACCGGCGAGATCTGTATCAATATTAAAGACGGCCTGCCCTGCGGCCTGGCCTACTGCTATGAAGGCAACGAGGAAGTCACCGCCGAGACCTGGCGGGACGGCTTCTACCACACCGGCGACCTGGCCTGGATGGACGAAGAAGGCTTCTACTGGTACGTGGGCCGTGCTGATGACGTGATCAAGTCCTCCGGCTACCGGATCGGACCCTTCGAAATCGAATCCACCATCATGGAACTGCCCTATGTTCTGGAATGCGGCGTCTCCGCAGCTCCCGACGAAGTCCGCGGCCAGGTGGTCAAGGCCAGCATCGTGCTGGTGAAGGGTACCGAGGGCACCGACGAACTGAAGAAGGAAATTCAGAATTACGTCAAGAAGCGCACCGCACCCTACAAGTATCCCAGAATCGTTGAATTCAAGGAATCCCTGCCCAAGACCGTCAGCGGTAAGATTATCAGAAAGAAACTCTAATTATGGAACACAAGCGCTTAACATTATTTGCAGGTCACTACGGCAGCGGCAAGACCAACATCGCTGTGAACTATGCCCTGCTTTTGGCGAAGGAAGGCAAGGACGTGGTCATTGCCGACCTGGATATCGTCAATCCCTATTTTCGCACCAAGGATTCCGCAGCGGTGCTGGAAGCAGCCGGGGTCAAGCTGATCTCTCCCCAGTTTGCCAATACCAATGTGGATCTGCCTGCTCTGCCTGCCGAAGCCTACCGGCTGGTGCAGGACAAGAGCATCTACGGCATCATGGACATCGGCGGCGATGACCGGGGTGCCTACGCCCTGGGCCGGTATGTTCCTACCTTAAAAGAGGAGAACAACTACCGGATGGTCTTCGTGGCCAACGCCAGCCGGCCGCTGACCCGGACACCGGAAGAGGCGCTGGAAGTGATGCGGGAGATTGAAGGAGCCTGCGGCCTGGAATTTACCGACATTATCAACAACACCAACCTGGCGTCTGAAACCACACCGGAAACGGTGCTGGCATCCCAGGACTACATCGCGAAGCTGAGCCGACTCAGCGGCCTTCCCGTTTTCGCCACTTCCGCGGAAACCGGTGTGGCAGCACAGCTGGAAGGGAAGCTTTCCGATATCCTGCCCCTGCAGCTGCAGGAAAAATACTTTGATTTACCATCCCAGAAGCCGGGAAACCGGCCCCTGTGGGGATAAATATACCCAAGGAGGAAAATCTTATGGCAAAAGTCACATTCAACACCGATCTGTGCAAGGGCTGCGGCCTGTGCGTCAATGCCTGCCCCAAGGGCATCCTGAAGATCGACGCAGATCAGATTAACAAGAAAGGTTATTCTCCCGCTGTGATGACCGAACAGGACAAGTGCATCGGCTGCGCATTCTGCGCCACCATGTGCCCTGACTGCATCATCACCGTCGAGAAGTAAGGAGGTACCAACATGGCAGAACGCGTATTGATGAAGGGCAACGAGGCCATCGCAGAGGCTGCGATCCGTGCCGGCTGCCGTCACTACTTCGGTTATCCCATCACTCCCCAGACAGAGATCGCTGCCTACATGGCAAAGAAGATGCCCAAGATCGGCGGTGTCTTCCTGCAGGCTGAAAGTGAAGTCGCTTCCATTAATATGGTCTACGGCGCAGCGGCCACCGGCTGCCGTGTCATGACCTCTTCCTCCAGCCCCGGAATCTCCCTGAAGGCAGAAGGCCTGAGCTACATCGCCGGTTCTGACATCCCTGCACTGGTGGTCAATGTTCAGCGCGGCGGCCCCGGCCTGGGCGGCATCCAGCCCTCCCAGTCCGACTACTTCCAGGCTACCAAGGGCGGCGGCCACGGTGACTACCGGATGATCGTCCTGGCGCCTGCTTCCGTTCAGGAAATGGCATCCCTCACCATCAAGGGTTTCAACCTGGCTGACAAGTACCTGATGACCTCCATGATCCTGGCAGACGGCACCATCGGTCAGATGATGGAGCCCATCTCCTTCGAGGATGCCGAGATCGAAGTCTATGAAAAGCCCTGGGCCCTCACCGGCACCGAGGGTAAGCGCAAGCACAATGTGGTCAACTCCCTGTACCTGCAGCCCGATAAGCTGGAGGCCAAGAACTTCGAGCGTTTCGAGCGCTACAAGATCGTGGAAGAGAACGAACCCATGTGGGAAGAATACATGATGGAAGACGCCGAATACTGCGTCGTCGCTTTCGGCATCGCTTCCCGTGTTGCCAAGAACGCCGTTGTGGCTGCCCGTGCTGAGGGCATCAAGGTGGGTCTGATCCGTCCCATCACCCTGTGGCCCTTCCCCACCAAGGCACTGCGCGCCGCTGCCGACCAGGTCAAGAGCTTCATCTCCGTGGAGTTGAGCATGGGTCAGATGATCGAAGACGTGAAACTGGCCACTGAGTGCAAGAAGCCTGTGACCCTGTGCAACCGTGCCGGCGGCATGATTCCCAGCCCCGATCAGGTGCTGGAGAGCATCCGCAACGCTGCGAAAGGAGAGTAAACTATGGCTGTCGTATTTGAAAAACCCAAGGCATTGACTGATGCCGTTCTCCATTACTGCCCCGGCTGCCCCCACGGCATCATCCACCGTCTGGTGGCAGAAGCCATTGACGAACTGGGCATCGAAGGCAAGACCATCGGTGTCGCTCCCGTCGGCTGCGCCGTTATGGCATATGATTACTTCGCCTGTGATATGATCGAGGCTGCCCACGGCCGTGCACCCGCTGTTGCCACCGGCATCAAGCGCTGCCGCCCCGACAACATCGTCTTCACCTACCAGGGTGACGGCGACCTGGCCTCCATCGGTATGGCTGAGACCGTCCACAGTGCCGCCAGAAACGAAAACATCACCGTCATCTTCGTCAACAATGCTATCTACGGCATGACCGGCGGCCAGATGGCGCCCACCAGCCTGCCCGGCCAGGTGACTCAGACCTCTCCCTACGGCCGTGATGTCAAGCACTGCGGCTGGCCCATCAAGGTGTCTGAGATGCTCAGCACCCTGGAAGGCCCTGAGTACATCGCCCGCGTGGCTGTCAACAACGTCAAGAACGTCAAGAACGCCAAGAAGGCCATCAAGAAGGCTTTCCAGAACCAGATCGAGGGCAAGGGCTTCTCCCTGGTCGAAGTGGTTTCCGCCTGTCCCACCAACTGGGGCATGACTCCCCAGAAGGCACTGGAGTGGGTGGAGAGCGATATGCTGCCCTACTATCCCATCGGCGTCTACAAGGACAGAACTGCTGCAAAGGAGGCTGAGTAATATGAAGACAACTCAGATTCTGCTGGCCGGTTTCGGCGGCCAGGGCGTTCTGTTCGCCGGCAAGTTCCTGGCCTACAAGGGTCTGGTGCAGGACAAGCAGGTTTCCTGGCTGCCCTCCTACGGCCCTGAGATGCGCGGCGGCACCGCCAACTGCTCCGTCATTATTTCCGATACCCCTGTCGGCAGCCCCATCATCACCAACCCCGATGTGCTGGTGGCCATGAATCTGCCCTCCCTGCAGAAGTTTGTGAATGATGTGGTCCCCGGCGGCGTCATCGTCCTGGATTCCACCCTCATCGGCGCAAAGGTTGACCGTGAGGACGTCAAGGTCTGCTATGTTCCCGCTACCCAGATGGCCAAGGACGCAGGCTTTGCCACCCTGGCAAACATGATCCTCACCGGCAAGGTGCTGAAGGAAGCTCCCTGCGTTGACTTTGCGGACAACAAGGGCACCCTGGAAGCCTTCATCCCCGCCAAGAAGGCCGGCCTCATCGATGTCAACTGCAAGGCACTGCAGATGGGCTACGATTTCTAAAAACACGGAAACACCGCTCCCCATGGAGCGGTGTTTTTGCTTCTGTCCGGTTTATTTCCCTGAAGTCTTTTTATAATGATCCCACAAAGGAGGGATGCTCCGTGCAGTGGATTCTTCTGACAGTGGCGGCATTGCTGCAGATTGGATGTTATTATTTTGGACAGGGAGGGCAGAACAATGTATAAGATGATCGTCGGTGAGATCGGAAAACAGAGACAGGAAAACTGGAACGTGAAAAATGACAATCCCTATGCGGTATGGGAGGGAACACCCTATTCGGAGGAAACCTGCCGGATTTCGGCGCTGTCCTCCGCGGACTACTGCCTGAGAAACCGGGTGGATGTGGACTGGGGCAGCGTGGCCTGGAAGGGTACGGCAAAGGAAATCCGCAGACTCTTCGAGGCGGAGCGGCTGAACCCGGCAGGTCTGAAGAACCTGCAGCCGGAGAAGGATTACGCGGTTTTGTTTCTGGGGTTTCAGATGGCAGCGGCCTGTGCATGAAAAAGAGCGCCTGCAGGATTGCAGGCGCTTTTGCTTATGTCTGGGAACTGGTTTTGTAGGGCTTTCCGGAGGACTGACCGGGCTTCTGGATGTGAGTACGGGACAGCTGTTCCAGAGACGTGTCATACTGATCGTTTGCCAGCGCGGTATAGAGAATGTCGATGATGTTCAGCTGAGAGGTGCGGGAGGCCATGGCACCGCTGCGGAACACAGATTCGTTGGCAGTGGTATAGAGTTTCTGATCAGCCAGCTCAGATACCGGAGAATTGACACACCGGGTGATGGCGATGACGGGAACCTTGTTTTCCTTCATGATCTTCATACATTCGATCACTTCTGTGGTGGCGCCGGAATAGGAGATCACGATGCCCACATCCTGGGAGTCTGCGTTTTTTGCCTGCAGAAGCTGGGAATGCCAGTCGTCGTTGATAATGGCCAGCTTGTTCAGACGCAGCAGTTTCAGATATGCATCCTGAGCGGCCACCAGAGAGGCGCCCAGACCAAAGAGGTAGACCACCCGGGCGTTTTTGATCAGATCCACACAGGCACGAAGGGTTGCCACGTCCATCAGTTCCCGGGTTTCCTCCAGAGAGACGATGTTGGCATAGGTGATTTTGTCAATGATATCCTGCAGACTGTCGGAATGGGAGATCTCCTGCTGCTCGATCCGCTTGCTCTGCTCCCGCATGGCGAGCTCATAGGTGACAGCTTTGCGGAATTCCTTATAACCGGAGTAACCGGTATGATTGCACAGACGGACGATGCTGGACGCGGAAGAAAAAGTGTGCTTGGCCAGCTGGTGAATGCTCATATCCACCACAAGCTGGGGATTGCTCAGAATATGCTCGGCGATTTCCTGTTCCGTGGTGCTGAACAGACGGGACTGCTCGCGCAGTTTCAGCAATGCGCTGCTCATGTCGGTCACCTCCGAATTCTTGATACTGAATATTTTAACGTTTTTTCTGATTGCATACCATTCGTTTAATACACAAAATCTACGATGGTGTTTTGTGCTATATGCACAATAATAAATGGGGTGATTTCAAAGATGTTTCATTATAAACACCAAAAATGAGCCAATATAACCATCGTCCGGCACAAAGTTTCACAAAGTGGCAAAAATGTTGACACTAAGAAGGAAACGAGATAAAATGCTGTTAACAGTTGATTCATAAATAAGAATTGAAAAAACGCAAATAAGTGTAAATTTGGAAGGGAGTCTTTCACATGAGCCTGAATCTGAAGAACATGTCCACGGAAACCCGCAACCAGAACACCATGAATCTGGATATCATGAGTCCCCTGGAAGTCGTCACTGTCATGAACCAGGAAGATGCCAAGGTGCCTGAGGCCATCAAGCCCGCCCTGCCCAACATCGCACAGTGCGTCACCTGGGCCATTTCCTCTGTTGAAGCCGGTGGCCGCATCATCTACATGGGTGCCGGTACCAGCGGCCGTCTGGGCGTTCTGGATGCAGTCGAGTGTCCTCCCACCTTTGGCGTTGCACCCGAAGTGGTTGTCGGTCTGATCGCAGGCGGCGAGAAGGCTTTCGTCAAGGCAGTGGAAGGCGCAGAGGACAGCCGTGAACTGGGCCGTCAGGACCTGGTTGACATCAAGCTGGAGGCCCGTGACATTGTCATCGGCATTGCCGCATCCGGCCGTACTCCCTATGTTCTGGGCGGTCTGGCCTATGCCAGGGAAGTGGGTTGCCACACTGTGGGTATCTCCTGTAACCCCGGCTCCGCTGTGGGCGCTGCCGCGGAACTGGCCATTGAAGTGGTTCCCGGCCCTGAGTGCCTCACCGGTTCCACCCGTCTGAAGTCCGGTACCTGCCAGAAGCTGATCCTGAACATGATCTCCACCGCAACCATGGTAGGCTGCGGCAAGGCATACCAGAACCTGATGGTGGACGTGATGCAGACCAACGAAAAGCTGGTGGTCCGCGCACAGAACATCGTCATGGAAGCCACCGGCTGCGACCGTGAGACTGCTGCTGAGAAGATCGCCATTGCCGGCGGCAATGCAAAGACCGCCATCACCATGATCCTGGCTGACTGCGGTCTGGAAGAGGCCAAGGCCCGTCTGGAAAAGGCAAAGGGCCACGTCCGCGAGGCAATCAAGTAAGTACATTAACAGTCCAAGGGCTGTTTTGTATCCCGCAAGGGAAGAAAAATTATAGAAGAGGTGCAAACAAATGACAAATCAGGAACTTTCTCTCAAGATCCTGGAGCTGGTCGGCGGCAAGGAAAACGTCACTGCTGCTACCAACTGCATGACCCGTCTGCGCGTCAACCTGAAGGATTACTCCAAGGCTGACATCGAAGGCCTGAAGGCAACCGAAGGCGTTCTGCAGGTCATCGAAATGGACAACCTGCACGTTGTTCTGGGCCCCGGCAAGGCAAAGAAGGTTACCGACCAGTTCAAGGCTGATGCCGGTGTTGCCGATGGTGGCATGTCCACCGAAGCTGACTGGAAGGAAAACAAGGCTGCTGTGAAGGCTGGCCAGAAGCAGGGCAAGGTCAAGACCGCTCTGAAGACCGTCGGCGACATCTTTGTTCCCCTGATCCCCGGCGTTATCGCTGCAGGTCTGTGCTCCGGTATCGCTACCCTGATCACCCAGGTCAACCCCGGCTATGCTGATGTGAAGTGGCTGTACATCCTGCATCAGTTCCTGACCATGATCAACACCGCTTTCATGGGCTCCATCACTGCATGGGCAGGCTACCGTGCTGCTGAGAAGTTCGGCGCTACCCCCATCCTGGGCGGTATGCTGGGTGCTATCACTGCAATGGCTAACATCAACACCATTTCCCAGCAGGTTGGCGGCTTCTTCTGGGTTGCTGAAGGCGCTGATGCTCTGAACGCCGTCCTGCGCGCTGGCCGTGGCGGTGTTCTGGCTGTTATCTTCGGCGTTCTGCTGCTGGCTAAGGTCGAAAAGTGGGTCCGCTCCAAGATGCCCGACGCTCTGGACATCGTTGTTTCTCCCCTGGTTATCATGGCTGTCTGCGTGATTCCCTATGTCTTCGTTATCATGCCCATCACCGGCATTATCTCCAACGCTATCGTTTCTGTTGTTGGCGCTGTCTGCATGTCTGAGAGCCTCTTCATCCGTATGATCGCCGGCTTCCTGGGTTCCTTCCTGTTCCTGCCTCTGGTTGCTATGGGTATGCACCACGGTCTGGTGGCTCTGTACACCGTCCAGCTGGAGACCATCGGCTTCGTTACCCTGTACCCCGCTCTGGCAATGGCCGGTGCAGGTCAGGTCGGTGCTGCCATCGCTATCTGGCTGAAGGCTAAGCGCACCGGCAACAAGCGCATGATGTCCGTCATCGGCGGCGCTCTGCCCGCTGGTGTTCTGGGTGTCGGCGAACCCCTGATCTACGGTGTCACCCTGCCCATGGGCAAGCCCTTCATCACTGCCGGTCTGGGCGCTGGCTTCGGCGGTGCTTTCTGTATGGCTATGAAGGTCGCTGCTACCACCTGGGGTCCCTCCGGTGTTCTGGCTCTGCCCATCATGGTCGCAGGCGGCAACTCCGCTACCACTCAGATGATGTGCTACGTCATCGGTCTGGTCATCTCCTACATCATGGGCTTCATCATCACCAACTTCACCCTGAAGGATGCTGATGTTGCAGCTGCCTAATTCCTTAGGTTATTCCCTGTATTTGTCCACCTTTGCCGGCCAGTGGTCTTCACTGGCCGGCCGGACAGGCACAGGGACTCCTGTGTTTCTGTCCCTGCACATCAGCGAAGAGTTTGACGATACGTACTGCCAGCGCGCGGAAGAGATCTGCCGTACGCTGGCGGATTCTGGTTTTCGGATCATTGCGGATGTATCCCGCAAAACACTGGTGCAGTTTGGCTGCTCCGATCTGATCGGACTGGCAAAGCATCTTCGGCTGTGGGCGCTGCGGATCGACTACGGGTTTTCCCGGGAGGAGATCGCGGACTTTGCAGAACAGATGCCCATCGTACTGAATGCTTCCACCGTGACTGCCGAAGATGCGGCATATATCGCAGAGCGGGGCAGGGAGGTGTTTGCGATGCACAATTTCTATCCCCGTCCGGAGACCGGGCTGGACGAGGAGTATCTTCTGGAGACCACCGGTAGACTTCACGCCGCCGGCCTGAAAGTGATGGCGTTCATTCCCGGAGACACACAGCTGCGAGGACCTGTTTATGAAGGCCTTCCCACGCTGGAAGCCCACCGGAAGATACTGCCTTCCGCTGCCTTCGCGGATCTTGCACTGCGATTTGGCATAGACGAGATCTTTCTGGCGGATCCCGGGATCAGTGACCGGGAGGCGGAACGGATCCGCTGCTTCTGCGAGGAGCACGTGATCAGCATTCCGGTCAGGCTGCGTAAGGAGCATGAGGCATTGTATGACCGGGTATTTACCTGCCGCGCTGATTCCCCCAAACGCTTGATCCGGTTTCTGGAATCCCGGGAGTATTCCTGCAAAGGTCAGACGGTAACGCCGGACAACTGTGTTTCCCGGGGCTATGGCTGCGTTACCATTGACAATGAAAATTACGGGCGGTATACTGGAGAAATACAGATGATCCGTTCATATTTAAAAGCAGACGATCGTGTGAATGTGGTCGGACAGGTTCCGGAAGAAGCCTGGCTGCTGCTGGACTGCATTAAAGGCGGTCAGAAATTCAAACTGGTCAGAATCTGAGGAGGGAACAGCCATGGATATCCGCTTGATCTGCATGGATCTGGACGGCACGGCCCTCCAAAAGGATCGGATGACATTCTCTCCCCGGCTGGAAGCGGCGCTGGAAAATGCCCACAGACAGGGAATTGCCGTGGCGGTGGTCACCGGACGACAGTTCGGTCTGCTGCCTCCCGCGGTGAAGCAGGATCCCGTGTGGAGCGGTCTTGTTGTGCTGAATAACGGCGGTCAGGTCAGATGCCTTGCCACCGGCGAACTGCTGGACAGTCTGGATCTGGATCCGGAAGCCCTGCGGCAGCTGCTGAAGCTGGCCGAGATCTACGATCTGCCCATTGAGTTTTCTATGGACAGCAAACTGTATCTGACAGAGCGGTCCCGGATGCTGCAGCAGAACGATCCTGGTCTGATATTTCACAGGGATGTGATCCTGAAAAACCACGGCTCCGTTGTGGAGACCCTGGAACCGTTTTGCGAACGGAAGATTGAGAAGGTAAATCTGCTTTGCATTCCCCGGGAACACCGTGATGCGGTGGCTGCGCAGCTGCGGCAGATCGCGGTCAGCGCGGTTTGGTCTTCCGGCAACTGCATGGAGATCACCCATCCCCAGGCTGACAAGGGCAGGGGACTGGAAAAAATCTGTACCTTACTGGGGATCCCGGAGCGCTGCGCCATGGCTCTGGGCGACAGCGGAAATGATATTGCCATGCTGCGCCGGGCGGGGCTTGGTGTTGCCATGGGAAACGCTCCGGACTTTGTGAAGGACGCTGCGGATGTGCTCACAGACCGCTTCGATGAAGATGGTGCCGCCAAAGCCATTGAGCGATGGGCGCTGAAATAACAGGGAAATCATACCGTCGGTTCGACGGTGGTTTATAGATTTAAAATCATTTGAAAGAGGGAAATAATCATGGGATTCTTCAGCAAGCTGTTCGGTAAGAACGAGGAAAAATTCGACCCCAATCACCTGTATGCACCTATGGCAGGCGCTGCTGTGCCTGTCACCGAAGTGCCTGACCCCACCTTCGCAGAAGGCCTGCTGGGCGATGGCATCGCCATCATCCCCACTGACGGCAAGGTTTACGCTCCCTGTGACGCCACTGTTGAAATGATGTTCACCACCGGTCATGCAGTCAGCCTGTCCAATGCAGCCGGTGCTGAGATCCTGATCCATGTGGGTCTGGAGACCGTCGGCCTGGAAGGCAAGCCCTTCAAGGTTCATGTTGCTTCCGGCGATAAGGTCAAGAAGGGCCAGCTGCTGATGGAAGCTGATCTGGAAGCCATCAAGGCAGCCGGTCTGAATACCATCACCCCCATGCTGGTGTGCAATACTGAGGAATTCTCCACCTTCAACAAGACCGTCGGCAAGGATGTTACCAATGCCGATGTGGCCATTAAACTGGGTAAGTAATGACTGATCATCCTGAAATCCCTGCCCCTGACCGGGCAGGGATTTTATTTGTTTATCGGGAAATTTGCATCAAGAAGATTCTTAGCAAAGAAAATTTTGCCATATTGCACAGAAATCTTTGCTGCATATTAGTCAATCCGATAAAAATTTATTTATTAGTCGAAAACTGAAGGCTGTATCCTTGCAATAGCGGTAAAGATATGGTAAATTATAGAGGAATTAAATGGAGAAGGCTGTTGTGATTCAAAAACGGTTATACACCGCAGCATCCGGCTTCATTTTGAATGATCAAATTCAAGCGATTCCATTCAGTGTATAACCAAAAAAGAAGAGAATCATAGGAGGGTAATTTATGGATTCTTTAAACGCAGTCTTGCTGCCTCTGGTAGTTAAGGCAAACGGCTTCCTGGCTGACTACATCCTGGTTTTCCTGCTGATCGGCACTGGCCTGTTCTTCAGCTTTAAGACCAAGTTCATCCAGGTTCGCGCATTCGGCGAAGGCATGAAGAACGTCTTCGGTAAGCTGTCCCTGAAGGGCGAAAAGCAGGAGGCAGGTATGTCCGGCTTCCAGGCTCTGTGTACTGCTATCGCAGCACAGGTCGGTACCGGTAACATCGTCGGTTCCTCCGGCGCTATCCTGACCGGCGGCCCCGGCGCTATCTTCTGGATGTGGGTCATCGCTTTCCTGGGCATGTCCACCATCTACGCTGAGGCAGTTCTGGCTCAGAAGACCCGTATCGTCAAGGACGGCGAAGTCCTGGGCGGTCCCGTCTACTACATCACCTACGCCTTCAAGGGCGGCCTGGGCAA
>JAFZGL010000015.1 GCA_017555395.1 Oscillospiraceae bacterium
CCCTACAGACCACCCAATCCAAGTCCCCAGCCCCCGGAAGATATTGATCCCACTGACGAGTCTACGGAGCCCACTGAGGATATCGATCCTACTGAAGATATCGAACCCACTGAGGATATCGATCCCACTGAAGATATCGATCCCACCGATGAATCCGTCTATCCCTCTGAGGATCCTACTCCCTCTGAAGAGAACACCTCCCCCTCTGAGGATCCGATCTCTCCCTCCGAGGGCGGTGACGATATCCCTGAGAACACTGAAGGTGGCGGCGAAGATGGCGGCGAAGATATCCCCGAGAACACCGAAGGTGGCGGTGAAATTCCCGAAAACACCGGAGCCGGCGGTGAGGTTAATCCCACTGAAGGCAGCGGCGAGATCGGCGATATTGGAGGATACAGTCTCTTCTCCCTGCGCAATCTCTTCTCATTCCTGATGACGGCCATCCGTCCTTAACACAATCTGATCCCCAAATAAATAATAATGATGAACAGGAGAAATCATTATGCAGAATAACAAAAACCGTACATCCGTGAAGTTCTACATTCTGCTGGCCATTGTGGTATTTGCCATTTTTGCCAACAACGCTGACTTCCTTCCCGCTGTGGTTCGGGATGCTGCCGGAAACACCTTCAACCAGCTTTTCTCTTCCGGTGATTTTGCCATCACCACCAGCCGTATCCTGGCCTCCCTCTTCGCTGTGGCTTTCTGCATGCTGGTCGCTACCGCAGTCTTCATGATCCTGTCTCATGTCGAAAAGCGGAACCGCCGGATGCTTACCATTTCCTATCTGGTCAAGAGCTTGACCAACTGGGTCTGCGCCATTGCCTGCGTGATCTGGATCCTGTCCATCCTGGGCATTGACATCAGCGCCGCCCTGGCCGGTGTCGGAATTGTTGCTCTGGTTCTGAGCTTTGGCGCACAGAGCCTGGTGGAAGATGTGGTCACCGGTATCTTCATCATGTTTGAAGGCGCCTTCAATGTGGGCGACATCATCGTCATGGATAATTTCCGCGGTACCGTCCGCAGCATCGGCGTCCGTACTACCATCTTTGAGGACGACGGCGGCAACCTGAAAATCGTCAACAACTCCGATATCCGCAATGTTCAGAACCGCAGCCGCAACGGCTCTCTGGCTGTGTGCGATGTGGGCATCTCCTATGATTCCAGCATCCCTGCTGCAGAAAAGGTGATCCTAGACTGTCTGGAAAAGATGTGGCAGGAAAATGACGGCATGTACCTGTCTCACCCCGTATACGCCGGTGTCCAGGCTCTGGCCGATTCTTCCGTTGTTCTGCGCTGCCGTGTGGAAGTCAGAGAAGAAGATATCTTCGCCGCACAGCGCCGTCTGAACCGTGCTGTGAAGCTGGCTCTGGATGAGGGCGGTATTGAGATTCCCTTCCCCCAGGTGGTTGTCCATCAGGCAAAGTAAGCAAACAGAAAAGCCCAGGGTGCAAGCCCTGGGCTTTTTTATGCATGTTACAGAGCGGCCTTGATCTTTGCGATCATATCCTCATACTCGGCATCAGTCAGGTAGGTCTTACCGGGATTCATGGCAAAGGGAGTGCCCCACTCGAATTCATCCTTGTACTTGGGAACCAGATGGAAATGCAGGTGGCAGCCGCCGTCACCGTAGGCACCGTAGTTGACCTTATCGGGATGGAACACAGCATGAACAGCATTCGCAGCAGTGGCAACATCCTCAAAGAACAGTGCACGCTCTTCAGCAGAGATATTCACCAGTTCAGAAACGTGATCCTTGTAAGCCACGATCACACGGCCGGGATGGCTCTGTTCCTTGAACAGAATCAGCTGAGAAACCTTCAGATCGCAGATCTTAATACCGAATTTTGCCAGGGGCTCGCCGCCGACACAGTAGCCGCAGTTGCAGTCTTTCATGATAATTACCTCTTTCTGGTTTTTGTTTTTCAGAAAACGGCGTCTCGGCACCATCTGTTTACGCAGTGGAATGAGATTCCATTTCATCCATTCAAGCTTATCATAACTCTATTTTCCCGTCAAGAAGGACTGGCTATTTCAGCAGTTTATACAGTTTTCGTTCCGTTTTTTGTATCATTCATAAAGAAACCCTGAAACAAAATTCATAGAAATCCCGCTGTTTATCAGAAATATTTTAAACAAAGTTCTTTGCCCCGGATATTATCTGTGATATAATGGTTAAGAGGAGGCAAAGATTTATGAAATACATTCTTTTGATCCTGACAGGCTATCTTCTGGGCTGCTCCAGCATGGCCTGGTATCTCGCAAAACTCCATAAAGCCGACCTGCGCGGCAGCGGCACCGGAAACCTGGGTGCCTCCAACACCGTGGTTCTGCTGGGCTGGAAAGCCGGTGTTCTCACTGCCCTGCACGATATTCTGAAGGCCTTCCTGGCGGTTCTCATTGCCGGATGGCTCTTCCCGGATCTGGAACACGGACGGGCTGCCGCCGGTGTTGCCTGCGTGCTGGGACACATCTTCCCCTTCTACTTAAAATTCAAAGGCGGCAAGGGATTCGCTTCCTTCTTTGGCATGACCCTGGCGCTGAACTGGCGTCTGGCGCTGGTGATTGCGGCCGCGGTAATCCTGGTGACCATCGTGACGGATTATATCGTATGCGGCACTCTTACGACGGTCCTCTCTGTCCCTGTATATATGGGTTTCACCAGGGGACTTACCACCGCTTTGATCCTGTGCATTGCCACGGCTGTGATCCTCTACAAGCATAAGGAAAATTATCCCCGGATGCTCAACGGAACTGAACTGGGACTCCGAAGCGCCATCCGCGGCGACAACAAGCTTAAGAAATAAAAATGACCTCCCGATGGGAGGTCATTTTTTGATGTAAATTAGGCCTTGCCTGCGCAGCCCAGGACGTTGATCAGCTTGTGGCGGACAACTTCCTTGATGTTGGAACGGGCGGGCTTCAGGTACTGACGGGGATCGAAGTGAGAGGGATTCTCGTCGAAGTACTGACGGATGGTGCCGGTCATTGCCAGACGCAGGTCGGAGTCGATGTTGATCTTGCAGACAGACAGCTCAGCAGCCTTGCGCAGCTGGGACTCGGGAACACCGATGGCGTTGGGCATCTTGCCGCCGTGGGCATTGACCATGGCAACATAGTTCTGGGGAACGGAGGAAGAACCGTGCAGAACGATGGGGAAGCCGGGCAGACGCTTGGTGACTTCTTCCAGAACGTCGAAGCGCAGAGCGGGAGGAACCAGGATGCCTTCCTCGTTCACGGTGCACTGCTCGGGAGTGAACTTGTAAGCGCCGTGGGAGGTGCCGATGGCGATAGCCAGGGAGTCACAGCCGGTGCGGGAAACGAACTCTTCGACTTCCTCGGGACGGGTGTAGGAAGCAGCCTCAGCAGAGACGTTGACTTCGTCTTCGATGCCGGCCAGGGAGCCCAGCTCAGCTTCGACAACAACACCGTGATCGTGAGCGTACTCAACGACCTTCTTGGTGATCTCGATGTTCTCCTCGAAGGACTTGGAAGAAGCGTCGATCATGACGGAAGTGAAGCCGCCGTCGATGCAGGACTTGCAGGTCTCGAAGGAATCACCGTGGTCCAGGTGCAGAGCGATGGGAATGTTGGGGCACTCGATAACAGCAGCCTCGACCATCTTAACCAGGTAAGTAGCGTTGGCGTACTGACGTGCACCCTTGGAGACCTGCAGGATAACGGGAGCGTTCTCCTCGCGGCAAGCCTCGGTGATCGCCTGAACGATTTCCATGTTGTTGACGTTGAAAGCGCCGACAGCGTAGCCGCCGTTGTATGCCTTCTTAAACATCTCGGTAGTAGTTACAAGAGCCATTTGGATTCAATCCTTTCTTATAATCGCGGAGATGACTCCGCTTTCTTGCAGGTTAATTATATCATAGTTTTTCTGTATTTCAATAACAATCTTCAATCATCCGATTCTTTCGTCTTATGATGCAAATTACCTCAGTTTCGGGCGGCAAAATTTGCAAAGCTTACCCAAAAGACAAAAGCCTGTCCCACAGGGACAGGCTTCTGTTGTTTACTTTCTGGTTTCGCCCCAGCCGACGGGGCCTTCGTAGACCAGCAGGAGCGTAACACCGTTGTCCGCAATGTAAACGTCCCGGTATCCATGGCTAGACTGGTAGTCCACGTAACTGTCAATGGTAACCTTCCACACACATGCAGCATCATCATGATACACCGTCATAGACAGATAATCTCCCAAATTGGGATATTCCTTCAGTGCCAGCCGGGTAGCTGTAACAGGATCTGTGACGGAAGTGATTTCCGTATTGACAAAGTCGCTCTCCCGAATATTGAAAGTTTCATCGGTATACTTCATCTTGGCCTCTTTCCACGAGAAATCTCTCACAATCAAATTCTCGGTATAGGGCTTGATCTTGGCATTAATTTCCGCAGCTGAGGTGTCAAAGATTTCAATAGAGATTGCTTCCGCCATTTCCTCTGTACTATATTCCATATAATACAGATTGCCATCCTTATCAAATTTGTATGTAAGCACCGCGGTAGCAGGTTCTTTCACACCTGCCAGCCCCCAAGTCTGCTGGAAGCGAACCATCTCATCACTTACGTAACCGATTCCCTCCGGGAAGGTAATGGTCTTGTTGCTTCTTTCAAAAAACATCAGATCCAGACATTCAGTAAACTTTGCGTTCTCCCAGCCAGCCCTGTTCGGAGAAAGTGTAGAAAACTCCATGCCTATGATTTCGCTGCTCAGATCATCAGAATTCTCCCGCGCTTCTTCATATCCAATACCATTCAGACGAACCAATCTGCCCACACGGGGTACGATTCGGCCATCCGCGTCTTGAATAACACCTGTAGCGCCAGTCCAGAAATAGGTGTTTTCATACAGATAGTCTTCCTTGTTCCACCATACTTCCGTTGTAGAAAATTCCTCACTAGTGGCAAGGTAATGAATATGCTCCCGTTTTTTTAGTTCCTCCAGTTCTTTGTAGCACCGCTCCACGGCGGCCTTCTGGTCGGTGGAATTGGACTCATTGTAGTAGATATCAAACTCCGCATAACCGTCACAGGAGGTGATAGCATCCACCATATAGAAGTTTTTACCCATGCGGTATTTACCGCTGGACAACGGGCCATAGAGAGACAGCCAGTCTACATTTAACATGGTATAACGGTCTTGGCTCAAGGTATAGCTTGCATCAGCCCACCTGGGCTGGGCAATCATCTCCATCTTCTCCCAGCCTGTGTCTGTCTGCTTCTCCAGCCAGTATTCGTTGTCCGTGTAAATGGGCATTTCATAGCCCTGAGTTTGGGCAAACCAGGCCTCACCACTATTACGGGTCAGAAGGTCATCATCTATGCGGAAGAGGACACCCCATTCCTTCATCCGTTCTTCATCCCTTGTGGGTTCCTGCAATTTAGAGGGATGAACATCCGCAACATCCAGCAGATTCTCCCTGGCATGCTTAAATACACCGTCCATGCTGTTAAAGCCAGACTCGTCGTCGCTCCAGTCGGAGAACGTGAAGAAGTCAGCACCCTTTCGGTTGGCATTTTCCACCCGCATACCGGTCATTGTGCCGTCCAGATCAAAGGTAACAGTCATCGGCTGAAGCTGGCCTGCTCCCTCATTCTCCCTGGCATCAAAGGTCAACGTCTCATAGGTATACCCGTCTTCTCTGGTATTAATATGGGATGCGATCCGTTCCAGTTCCTTGCCTTCCACTTCAAAATATGCCAGCATCTCTTCCAGCATGGTGTCTTCTTCCTCAAAGGGTACCCAACCGCCGTCAATGAGTTTGTAGGAAATACCATCCAGAACCATGCGTCCCTCTTCAGTCATGTGGTCGGTGCTTTTCCAGAGTGTATTTTCTCCATCCTTGTAGATATTTACCTGCCAGCCCACACTGCCGTCATTGGTACCATCCCAGAAAAAGAGATGATACCGTTCCCGGGACAAGACAGTATCCCACGCATTCTGAACCCGGTTCTGTACATCCATGGTTTCTTCCAGATTCCGTTCCGTGGATTCTGTAGGTTCTGTGGAAATGACCACAGGTTCCACTTTCTTCATGGGGCTTGTCACCAGACACACTGCCACAAAGAAGAAGGCCACCACACCCAGAAGACTGATCCAGAAACTGGGTTTCTTATAGTTCAGAACAGACAGGATTCTCTGCCTCACACTGACCTCACCAAAGGCCACAGGATTGGCAGAAAAATACAGCTGCTTACTGGAACAGGCAATCAGGGCCGCAGAGTAAGATTTCCGCTCCTCCAGTTCCATAAACTGCACCACCCGTTCATCACAGGCCATCTCAATGTCCTTGCACAGCAGGATATAGGCCACCCACACCAGCGGATTGAACCAGTGCAGCGCCAGGGCAAGGAAACCGATCATCTTGATCCAGTGGTCTCCCTTGTCCAGATGGGTGCGTTCATGTTCCAGAATATGCTTCCGGGCCTGATGATTCATGCCCATGGGGATGTAAATCCGGGGCTTGATAAAACCGAGGATAAAAGCGGTATCGATCTTATCGCATTCCCAGCCGCCGCGGATACGGACCGCCTCCCGAACCTTATCCTTCAGCTTCAGATAGGAGGTCAAGCTATAAATGCCGAAACATACTACCACAGCACTCCATACCCAAGGCAGAATTGCAGGCAAATTCCAACCGGGAAGGGTAAATTCCGGTTGCAGACTGAGATCGCTGCGGATCTCAATGGGCATCAGCAGACGGATGCCTGCCAGCAGCCACAGAAGGCAGATATACTTTTTCGGTGTCTTCCGCAGCACAAGCCGCAGAAGGATGACAGCCAGAATCACGATGCTGCCGTGAATACTGGCAGTCAGCAGGTTATTCAAAAACTGTGCCATGGTTATTCCTCCTCAAAGGAATCGATCAGTGCTTTCAGCTGATCAACCTCCTGCCGCGTCAGCTTCTTGGTTTTGGAAAAAGCAGCGATGAAGGCAGGCATGGAGCCTTCAAAGGTCTCCTCCACCATTTCCTCCAGTCTGGATTTCTGAGCCTCCTCCTTGGAAATCAGCGTGGTGACAATGGTATTCTCATTTTTCACCACACCCCGTTCTGCCAGACGGCGGATGACGGTGTAGGTGGTAGCCTTGCTCCATCCAAGCTGCTCCTTGCACAGTGCCGCAAGCTTTGTGGAATTGATGGGTTCACTGTCCCACAGAAGCAGACAGAAACGGTATTCGCTTTCAAAAATCTTGGGTGTTTCCATTTGATTACCTCCTTGTGGTGCGGCATCACCGGAGACGTCTCCCCGGGAATGGCCGCGAGTTTAACGCATTAAACCTTATGTATATAGTTTAATGCATTAAACCTGTTTTGTCAAGAAGCCTAAGAAAAAATTAAAAAATGACAGGCCGCAAAACAGCCTGTCATTTTCTCAATTCAAGAGATCTTTTTCCCGACTCTGGCAGGTGAAGAGGATCACCTGCTTGCTGGATGCTTCCTCCTGCAGGATTTCCAGCGCCGCCTCCAGCCGGCTGTCATCAAACCGGACAAAGGCATCATCCAGCACCAGAGGTGCTTCCGGTGTCACTTCTTCCGCCACCGCCAGACGCAGAGCCAGATACAGCTGATCCATGGTTCCGTCGCTGTACCAGGGAAGCGCCCGGAGCGTATCCTGCTGCCGGGCAGCTGCCAGAAGGGAGAGATCCTCCTGCAGTGTCAGCCGGTCATACCGTCCCGCAGTCAGACGGCTCATCAACTCCTGGGCACGGGCCGCAATACGGGGTGCGAATTTCCGCTGCAGTTCCTGTCTTGCCCGGGTCAGGGTCTCCAGTGCCAGTGTCACTGCCCTGTAGACTTGCTCCAGTTTCCCGATCCGCTGATCAACAGTCTGAAGCTGTGCATGCAGCGCTGCAGCATCTCCAATCGCCTCCATCCGGCCCTGATACTGGCTCAGCCGGTTTTCAAGATGGCTCAGCCGGACGGCAGTGTCTGTCAACAGCCGCTGTGTCTCCGAAGGGGAATAGGCCAGTGTATCCTCCATGGCCGGAGGCGTTGCCAGAGGAGTTGCCATCTCCCGCAGGGTTTTCCAGTGCTGCTCGGATTGCTGATATTCCCGGCGGGCGGTTTCATATTGCTGCCACTGATCTGACATTCTCTTCCAGATTTCCAGAACCTTTTCCGGATTCTGAGTGCCAAAGAGAGATTCCCGCTGTTTCTGCAAAAATGTCCTGCGGATATCCAGATCGCCTTCTGCAATGCGGTAATCCAGCAAAGCCTGATCGTATGCTGCTTTTTCCGCTTCATAGCGCTGAAGCTGCATCATCCAGGCTTCCGGATAGGGTGAGCCGTATTTTTCTTCCAGCTGTTTTGCGTTTCGCCGCTGCTCCTGTTTCCGTTGGGCACCCATGATCAGAAACAGCAGACCCAAAACACCCGCTGCGCCGGCAATGATAAAGTCTTTCATCAGCACGGCCAGCACAGAAAAGATCAGCAGTATCCAGCCGATTATCAGAAAAATACGGTATCTCTTTCTCCGCTTCAGTTGTTCATAGGCTTCCAGATCCCGGCGCACCATCGTCTCTGCCTGTTCAAAACTCATATCCCGGAACCGCTCCGGCGGCACCGGAGGTTCGGGAGGTGTCAACCGTTTCGCAGACTCCTCCTGGTAGGCAGATACTTCATCCCGGTAAACTTGAATCGCAGTGATTTTTCGCTCCACTTCTTCCCGGGATGGCTGTCCGGAACAAATCTGTTCCAACCGCATCAGTTTCTCTTCCGCCTGATCCCGAACTTCCTTCGCCCGGGCCACACGGCCGGCATCTGCCATTGCTGCAGCGTAGCACAGGGCATCCCGGTGATTTTCCAGTGCCCGGAGCCATGCTTTTGCCTCTCCCCGGCGCTCCTTCAGACTGCGGCACTGCTGCTCCATGGAATCCAGCTCCGCCAGTTTGTCCTCCAGTTCCTTCCTCTGAGCCTCCGCCTGAGGCAGCAGGCCGCTGCGGTTATAGCGGCATTTATTTCTCAGTTCTTTCAGTTCTTCTTCCAGTCTGTCACTGTCCCCGGATTCGTCTCCGGTGGTGACCAGTTCATTCAGACGGCGGCGCAGAGCATCATCCTGGGTCACCGGCATATCCGACTGGCGAATGAAGCCGGTCCGCCGGAACACGCTCTGCTCCACACCCAGCAGAAGCTGTCCGCAGTTGGAAGCGGTCAGTTCCGGCACCGCCAGACCAGACCGGGTTTCATAGGCACGGAAGATACCCATAGGGGTGCGGCCTTTGCTGCTGCGTTCTATGGTAATATCCTTACCATTCCAGCGAAGATCGATCCGGCCTGCCATGGGAGCGCCTGACCAGGGCGCATATTTTTCCTTGTCTGCCAACGCTGTCTTTGTGGTCTTCTGCCGGGTATCCAGACCGTAGAGCATAGCAACCAGAAAGGCGCACCAGGTGCTCTTTCCCCATTCATTGGGGGCTTCAATGATATTCAGCCCCGGCTCCAGCACCAGCGTCTGATGCTCCAGTTTTCCAAAGGTGGCTGTCATTGTGTAGATTCTCACGGCAGCACTACCTCCCTTCCGGACAGGATCTTCCTGGAGATCTCAGCCGCCAGGACTGCAGAGGGATCCGCTTCCACCTGATCCTTCAGCATTCCGAAATACACGCCCCGGAAGGTATCAGCACCCACATCCTCCCACAGATCTTCTCCGGGGACTGTCCGGTCCCGGAGGAACAGATTGTTCACACCCACATACCGGC
The DNA here is from genome assembly GCA_017555395.1 of Oscillospiraceae bacterium. Taxonomy (GTDB): domain Bacteria; phylum Bacillota; class Clostridia; order Oscillospirales; family Oscillospiraceae; genus Faecousia. Next base: position 9,707 of record JAFZGL010000015.1, read on the forward strand.
GATGCAGCGCATCCACATCCGTCTGCGCCGTGCCTGTCAGGGTAACGCGATAATAATTCTCCGGATCTGCCGCCGGCAGCATTCTGTCCAGGACAGTTTCCGCGCCATCGGACACATCTGCCTCCAGATCATAAAACCAAATACCGTTCAGCGGATAAAACCGTGTCTGTGCAGCTTCCTCCAGCGTGGTGATGCAAACGCCCTTCTCCCCTGTCTCGTCCCAGCCTCTGCCCATGGGACAGCCCGGCCAGACGCACAGTGTCTTTCCTGCCTGAAGACTGCCGCCTTTGTGGATATGACCCAGTGCCAGATAGTCCAGTCCGGAATCGCGAATCTCGGCAGCAGTAATGGGACAGTAAGGCGCCCGCGCTGTCACCGGATCCCCATGGAGAACCGCAAGCTGATATTTTTCCGGCCCCTCTGCGCGGAAATTCTCCAGCAGTCCCGCACAGTCCATACTTTGATAGCCTGCACCGTACACTCTACAGTCCAGTTCCGGGATGATCGCAGATTCCAGGTTGCCCTTAAAAACTGTCACATTCTCCGGCCAGTTCTCCTCCAGCCATGGGGAACCGACACCGCAGAAATCATGATTGCCCGGAGATACGAATACTGGAACACCGCACTCTTTCAGCCCCTGTCTGACGGCCTCAACCGCATCCCGGGAGGGTTTTCCGTCAAACACATCGCCTGCCAGCAAAACCAGGTCACACCGCTCCTGCCGGCAGATCTCAGCGATCTTCCCCGGCAGCTTCCGCTGTTCCCGGCGAAGAACGCTTCGTCTGTCATCCGAAAAGGAAGCAAAGGCAGCATCCAAATGCCAGTCAGCGGTGTGCAGAATCTTTATTCCCATTCGTCCACCCTTTCTGCCTTCAGGCATTTTCCGGTGGCGGAATCAATGGTAAACAATACCGCTTCCAGCTTGGTGGGACCATCCGCCCAGCGATACCGGTCTGTCAGGTCTCCCCGGAACTTCTGGATGGACAGTTCCGGCTTGATGCCCAGAACAGAATGCTTCGGGCCGGTCATACCCAGATCCGTCACATAGCCGGTTCCCTTGGGCAGCACCTGGGCATCCGCTGTAGGCACATGAGTATGAGTACCCCAGACAGCGCTGACACGGCCGTCCAGCAGATAACCCAGCGCCAGTTTTTCAGAGGTAGCCTCCGCATGGATCTCCACCAGAATGATCTTTGCTTTCACTTCTTTTAAAATCTTCTCGATCATCAGGAAGGGGTTGTCCGGACCGTAATCCATGTTGCAGCGGCCGATCAGGTCGATCACAGCCACATCCCCCGCTTTGGTATCAAAAATCTGCCAGCCCCGGCCAGGTACCTGAGGCGCATAATTGGCGGGGCGGATGATCTGCGGGCAGTCATCCATATAGTTCACGATCTCCCGCTTTCCCCAGGTGTGATTTCCCATGGTGATGCAGTCAGCACCGGCATCCAGAATGTCCTCCGCCTGATCCGGGGTGATGCCCACCACTGCCGCATTTTCTCCGTTGACCACCACGAAATCCGCACCGATCTTCCGCTTCAGCTGCCGCAAATTTCTGCGGATCCGCTCCAGGCCGGGGGTTCCCACCACATCGCCGACTGCCAGAACTTTAAATTCCATACCGATCCCTCCATGCAAACATTTTTTCTATTATATAATAGATTCCCCTGTTTCGCAAGTATTAGACCTTGCGCGCAAAAAGCCCGTGCCAAAGGCACGGGCTTTGATGTTACCGGACAGATTTTGCGTACTCAGTGGGGGTGATGCCGAATTTCTCCTTAAACTGGCGTGAAAAATGATGAACGGTGGAATACTGCAATTCCGCGGCGATCTCCGTAAAGTTCAGGTTGTTCTCACGGATCATCTGCTTGCTCTCCTGAAGCTTGGTACGGCGGATATATTCACCGGGAGAGATCTGCAGATTCTTATGGAACAGGGCTGTCAGATAGCTGGGGCTCACATCCACCTGACGGGCAACCAGAGGAACAGAGAGCTTTTCCCGGATGTGGGAAGAGATGTACTGCTGTGCCTGACGGATGATCTCGTTTTCACTGTGGACTGCATTGGAGGTCTGCAGCTTGCCTGCACGGGGTTCCTTATCCTCCCGCAGCAGCAGAAGCAGCAGCAGTTCCAGCCGGGAGAGAATGATATTGCTGGAGAATGCGTCCATCTTCTCCTGCTCCTGCAGCATCTGCTGCAGCAGAGCGACCGTATGCTGAGGTGCGGTAAATTTGCGGTTCAGCAAAGGTGTCAGATCGCCGGCGCTGATATCAAAGGTAATGGTGACAAACCGGGGCGCAACACCAATATCCGCATACTGCATATGCCACTGGTTGGCGCCATAGATCACAAGATCACCCTGCTTCAGCAGGATATCCTGGCCTTCCACCACAGAGTGCATGGAGCCCTGATCCACATAGGTCAGCTCCAGAATGGGATGGGCTTCACCGGAGAACAGGAAACCCTGCTCCTTCTCCTGATAGAAGAAGGTGTGGATACCCTCCACCCGCAGCTTCCGGTCAGCCGTCAGCTGCTGTTCCATCTTCAGCTGGCCGGCATCCAGATTGCCCACCATCACAGGCTCCTCTGCTGCATAGAAACGAACTTCTGCACTGCCCTCAAAGGGATTCAGCGTAAAGAAGATGCCTTCCCTCACGTAGACAGACTTATCCAGGCAGAAGTGCCAGAAGGTCTCGCCATCGGTGCTGACAGACAGCACAATCATGGCAGTGCCGCAGTTGATCTGCGTCTGTTCCTTTGCCTGGTAGACCACCGCACGCTTTCCGTCCAGCTTCAGCAGAGTACCAACTTCTTTTTCTATATTTTTGGAGTTTTGGGGCCGTTCCGACAGAACTGCGCCAAAATCACGAAACGTAATCGCATTCAAATTCCGGATCATAGGGATCCCTCCCGCAATAAAAAATAACAGGGTCAAAATGGTGACCCTGTTATTATAGCCGAGAAAGTCGAAAATGGCAAATGTTTTATTTTAAAATATACGAAAATTTTATCGCTGGTACTCGAACTCAAAATCGTAAATATCGACAGTATCGCCGTCCTGAATTCCCATCTCTTCCAGGCGGGCAAACAGGCCGCACTTGCGCAGCTGCATATCGAAATGGTTCCGGGATTCATAGTCATCGAAGTTGATGTTCTGAACCATACGCTCCAGCCAGGCGCCGGTAATGAGCCAGGTATTTCCGTAGTGCTCCACCTGGAACTCGCTGGGATCCGCAGGAGCTTCAATGATCTCCACATACTCGGGCTCATAGATGGTAACAGGAGGCAGAGTCCGCAGCTTCTCAGCCACGATCCGCATCAGGTTCCGGGTGCCCTGAGTGGTGGCAGCGGAGATCTCGTAGAACTCGCAGCCGGCTTCCGCAACCGCAGCCTTCAGGCGCTCCAGGTTGTCAGACTCAGGATCCATGATATCCACCTTGTTGGCAGCCACGATCATGGGACGGTTGCTCAGATCCACGCTGTAGTTTTCCAGTTCGGCGCAGATGGCGTGGAAGTCTTCCACGGGATCACGGGCCTCACTGCCGGCAACGTCGACCACATGGATCAGCAGACGGCAGCGGTCAATGTGGCGCAGGAAGTCATGACCCAGACCGGCACCTTCTGCAGCACCCTCAATGATGCCGGGAATGTCAGCCATGACAAAAGAAACGCCTTCGTCAACATAGATAACACCCAGATTGGGGAACAGGGTGGTGAAATGATAGTTGGCGATCTTGGGACGGGCATTGGAAGTCACACTCAGCAGAGTGGATTTGCCCACATTGGGGAAGCCAACCAGGCCAACGTCAGCCAGCAGCTTCAGTTCCATAATGATGTCCCGCTCCTGACCCTTCAGGCCGGCCTTGGCAAAACGGGGCACCTGACGGGTGGGGGTTGCGTAGTGGGCATTGCCCCAGCCGCCGCGGCCACCCTTGGCAATGACAAAATCCTCGCCGGTGGACATATCCACGATAATCTGATTGGTCTCGGCATCCCGGACAACGGTGCCGCGGGGCACTTCAATGATCAGGGGTTCACCGCGCTTGCCGCTCATGTTGCGGCCAGCACCGTTGGCACCGCACTGGGCTGCATACTTTCTCTTGTAACGAAAATCCAGCAGAGTGGACATATTGTCATTGACCCGCAGGATGACGCTGCCGCCGTGGCCGCCGTCGCCGCCGTCAGGGCCGCCGGAAGCAATATACTTTTCTCTGTGGAAAGCCACCGCGCCGTCGCCGCCGCGGCCGCCGATGACTGTGATTCGAACCTTATCTACAAACATCTTCAAAATCCTCCTTTTGTGAGGGTGGGTGGTTTATACTGTCATGACCACGGATATTCTATCCCCAGTCATCACAGCACAAACGCCTAAAAAAGCTGCCGCAACAGGAGTGCGGCAGCTTTCGTAGGTTATTCGCAATTACTGCTCAGCGTAAACGGAGCACTGACGGCGATCCTTGCCCTTGCGCTCGAACTTGACGGTACCGTCAACCAGAGCGAACAGGGTGTCATCCTTGCCGATACCAACGTTGACACCGGGATGGATGTGGGTGCCTCTCTGGCGAACCAGAATGTTGCCAGCCAGAACGAACTGACCGTCTGCACGCTTGACGCCCAGGCGCTTAGCCTCGGAGTCACGGCCGTTCTTGGTGGAACCGCCGCCCTTGTGGTGAGCGAAGAACTGAATACCAATCTTCAGCATGGTGTTACACCTCCA
>JAFZGL010000123.1 GCA_017555395.1 Oscillospiraceae bacterium
GCGCATCCGCACCTACAATTTCCCCCAGGGCCGTGTCACCGACCATCGGGTGGGTCTGACCCTGTACCGGATCGATTCCATCATGAACGGCGATATTGATGAGATCATCAACGCCCTGGCCACCGCCGATCAGGCTGAAAAACTCAAAAATTCCCAGTAAAAGAGGAAATACCTATGGAATTTCTGACAAATTCCCCGGTGGAGACCGAGAAGATCGGTGCCGCGCTGGGAAACATCATAAAGCCGGGCACCGTCATTGCCTACCGGGGTGACCTGGGTGCCGGCAAGACTGCCTTCACCCGGGGATTGGCCCGGGGACTGGGCAGCAGTGAGATGGTCACCAGCCCCACCTACACCATCGTCAATGAATACCTGGGCGGACGGATGCCTCTGTTCCACTTTGACATGTACCGGCTGGCATCTTCCGATGATCTCTGGGATATCGGCTGGGAGGACTATCTGGACCGAAACGGCGTCTGCGCCGTGGAGTGGAGCGAAAACGTGGAAGATGCTCTGGAGGATCCCATCATCATCACCATCGAAAAGCTGGGCGAGGAGTCCCGGCGTATTACCATCGAAGGAGGGGAAGACCTTGCTGATCTTAGCCTTTGAGACAACTGCCAAGGCAGGCTCCGTTGCCCTGCTGGAGGATAACAGGCTGCTGGCGGAAAGCTACCAAAACACCGGCCTGACCCACAGTCAGACCCTGATGGTCATGGCAGAAGATATGCTGAAGGCCGCAGGCAAGTCCATGGCCGATGTAACTGCCGTTTCCGTGGCCGAGGGTCCCGGTTCCTTCACCGGCGTACGAATCGGCGTGGCCGCCGCCAAGGGCCTTGCCTGGGGCGGAGAACTGCCTTGCTACGGTGTATCCACCCTGGAATCCATGGCGCTGACTCTGGGTGCATATCAGGGTTATGTCTGCCCTGTCATGGATGCCCGCCGCAGCCAGGTTTACAACGCACTGTTTTATGTCAACTCCGGTGTGCTGGAACGGGTCAGTGAAGACCGGGCCATCGCCCTCAGTGACCTTGCCGGGGAGCTGAAGACCCTGAAGGAGCCCATCTTCCTGGTGGGTGACGGCAGTAATCTGACTTACAGCACTCTGAAGGACAGCATTCCTGCCCTGGTTCTGCCTCCGGAGCACCGGATGCACCAGAGAGCCAGCGGTGTTGCCCTGGCCGCCGCGAAAAAAATCGCCGCTGGTGATCCCGGTGACGCCGCAGCCATGGTCCCCAACTATCTGAGACTGTCTCAGGCAGAACGGGAACGTATGGAAAAACAGAAAAATAATTAAAAAATCAGATATAAAGGAGACATTATCATGGCAAACGTTCATATTATGGACCATCCCCTGATCCACCACAAGCTGGCTGTCCTGCGCAACAAGGAAACCCCCGTCAAGGAATTCCGTGAGCTGGTCAACGAAATTTCCGGTCTGATGTGCTACGAGGCCACCCGGAACCTGCCCACTGTGGAAGTGGAAGTGGAGACCCCTGTGGCTGTGGCAAAGTGCAAGATGCTGGCAGGCAAGAAGCTGGCCATTGTTCCCATTCTGAGAGCCGGTCTGGGCATGGTGGATGCTCTGGTTGATCTGATTCCCTCCGCCAAGATCGGTCATATCGGTCTGTACCGCGACCCCGAGACCCATGAGCCTGTGGAATACTACTGCAAGCTGCCCGATGACATCGGCAACCGCGTTACCTTCGTGGTTGACCCCATGCTGGCCACCGGCGGCAGCGCTGTGGCTGCCATCGACTTCCTGAAGAAGCATGGCTGCAAGAACATCATCATGATGAACGTCATCGGCTGCCCCGAGGGCATCAAGCGCGTTCAGGAGGCACACCCCGATGTGGAGATGTATCTGGCTGCCTGTGACGAAAGACTGAACGACCACGCTTACATCGTTCCCGGTCTGGGCGATGCCGGCGACCGTATCTTCGGCACCAAGTAAAAAGGATTCAAGCCCGGCTGCAAACGCAGCCGGGCTTTTCCTGTTGTGAATTACTTGTGGTCCTTCAGCCACTGCATTGCCACATGGACAAAGGCAGCTGCCGCGCCGGGCAGGCCGTCCTCCTGGAAAATGGCCTTGGGATGATGCTGGGGATTGACATAACCGTCCTTGGGCTGGCCCGCGGGAATACCCACGAAAACGCTGGGAACCCGGTTTGCCACATGGGCAAAGTCCTCGGAACCCATGCCGCCCACACCGCCGGCACCGACTTCATCGATATCGATGATGGGCAGTTCCTTCATCTGTTTCAGATAGCCCGCAGCTTCCTTATAAACTGCAGGATCCTGCATCAGAACGGGACAGCCGTTGCACCATTCCACAGTAGCCTGCGCACCGAAGGCGGTACCGATGGAGGATACAATGGCCTCCATGCGGCTCTTGACCATGGCACGGGTCTCATTGGACAATGTGCGGATGGTGCCCCGCATCTCTGCCTCGTTGGGGATGACATTGTTGACATCGCCGCCCTGCATCTTACCAATGGTGAGCACCAGGTTGTCCATGGGGTCGATCTCACGGGCGTTGATGGTCTGCAGCGCCAGATAGATGTGGCTCATGACATTCAGAGGATCCACGCCGGTGTTGGGCATGGCGCCGTGGCAGCCCTTGCCGGTGATGTGGACGGTGAACCAGTCCACAGCGGCCATCTTGGTCTTGGAGCCCATGAGGATCAGAGATCCTACGGGCATGGGGGTTGCGGTCAGCACATGGCCGGCCATGGCGGCATCCACATGGGGATTCTCCAGCACGCCGCCCTCCACCATCTCCAGGCCGCCTTCCATGGTCTCTTCGGCAGGCTGGAACATCAGTTTGATCTGGCCTTCGATCTCATCTTCGTGGGCCTTCAGCAGCTGCGCGGCGCCCAGCAGGACGGCGGTATGGCAGTCATGGCCGCAGGCATGCATGTTGTCGTTGGTGGACTTGTAATCCACCTCAGCGCGCTCCTGCACAGGCAGAGCGTCCATATCCGCGCGGAGAAGGAAGCACTTGCCCTCCTTCTTACCGGCCAGGGCAACGATGCCGCTGCTGCCGATGCGCTGTGTCTCATAACCCAGCTTGTGCAGCTGTTCCTCCACATAGGCAGAGGTCTGGGGCAGGTTCAGTCCCAGCTCCGGAATCTGGTGCAGATGCCGGCGATGGGCAATGATGGTCTCCTTCAGAGATTGTGCTTCCTGGAAAATACTCATACTATACACGCCTTTCTTTGGTTTTGTAATTACTATTATACAATCAGTATACCCACATTGCAACAAAAAAGCTCTCCGCTTACACGGAGAGCTTTTATCTTACTTTTTGGCGAACCAGTTGAAGCGGCCGTAGCGCTTGGTGACTTCCAGCAGTTCCTTCTGGGCTTCCTTGGTCAGCATCTCAGCATCCATTCTCCAGCGCCAGTTGGTCTTGACGGTGGAGGGCTGGTTCATTCTGGCAGAATTGTCCAGACCCAGAACGTCCTGCAGGGGCAGGATGCAGGTGTCGGCAACGGAGGCCATGGCCATCCGGTTGATGGAGCGGTAGAACACTTCATCATCGGTATGGTAATCGTCCAGATACTCCCGCAGCAGCAGCTTTTCCTTCTTCTTCAGGCTCTTGTACCAGCCGGCAACAGTCTCATTGTCGTGGGTGCCAGTATAGACGATGCAGTTGCGGTCATAGTTATGGGGCAGATAGTCATTGGTCTTGCCGCCGTCATTGATGTCGAAACCGAACTGGATGACCTTCATGTTAGGGAAGGTGGAATCCTTCACCAGCTTGCGGACAGTATCGGTCATGAGACCCAGATCTTCCGCGATCAGCTGCTTCTTGCCCAGCTTCTTTTCCACAGTCTCAAACAGACTCATGCCGGGACCGGGTTCCCAGTGGCCGTCCTTGGCAGTCTCAGCACCGTAGGGAATGGAGAAGTATTCGTCCATGCCCCGGAAATGGTCGATACGGACGGAATCGAAGAGCTTGAAGCTCTGGTACAGGCGGGAGACCCACCACTCGTAGCCGGTCTGCTTGTGGTAGTCCCAGCGGTACAGGGGGTTGCCCCAGACCTGGCCGTCGGCAGAGAAACCATCGGGAGGACAGCCTGCAATGGCTGTAGGGGTATTGTTCTCATCCAGCTGGAACAGCTCGGGATGGGCCCAGACATCGGAGGAATCCAGGGAGACATAGATGGGCATATCACCGATGATCTGAATACCCTTGTCGTTGGCATATTCCTTCAGCTTCAGCCACTGCTGGAAGAACTTGAACTGCAGATACTGCTGGAATTCGATGTCGAAATACAGCTTCTCCCGGTAGTAATCCAGAGCAAAGCCCCAGTGCAGCCGGATGTCCTCAGGCCATGCAGTCCAGCAGACGCCGCCGAAGAAATCCTTCAGCGCCATGAACAGGGCATAGTCCTGGAGCCACCAGTTGTTCTCCTTCAGGAATTTCTGATAGTCGGGATTCTGGCTGATGTTGCTGCGCTCATAGGCCTTGTGCAGCAGCTTCAGGCGATGGTCATGGAGCTTGTCATAGTCCACCTTCCGGGGATTGTCACCAAAGTCCAGGGCATCGCACTCCTTGCGGGTCAGAACGCCTTCCTTGATCAGGGCTTCCAGAGAGATCAGGTAGGGATTGCCCGCAAAGGCAGAATAGGACTGGTAGGGAGAGTCATCGGAAGGACCGTAGCAGGTGGGGCCCAGAGGCAGGATCTGCCACCAGGTCTGACCGGCCTTTGCCAGCCAGTCCACAAAATCATAGGCTTCCTTGGAAAAACAGCCGATGCCGTACTTGGAGGGCAGGCTGGTAACGCTAAGCAAAACGCCGGAACTTCTGCTCATGGAACATGTACTCCTTTATATATGGTCTATGTTGGGAATCAGTCTTTCAATATCATATCACACAGGCAAGGCAAGTGCAAGGGCATTCCTTATGCCGCAGGTGCTTCCTTTCTGTCAAACAGAACAATCAGCACACTGGCAAACAGCACCAGAACGGTGCCGATGCCTGTACGGAGGGTCATGACTTCCCGGAACACCAGAATGCCCATAAACACACCGGTGATGGGCTCCATGGTGCTTAAGATGGCTGCCCGCTGGCCGCCGATGATCTGGGTGCCTCTCTGGAACATGGCAACGGCACCCGCATTCACAGCCACCGCGATCAGCAGGCTGAAAGCCCATCCCCGGAAAGTTGTGGGGAATACCAGCATGTCCGTCACGCCGCACACAATCAGCATTACGATGCTGTTGATGAGGAAAATGTAGAAATTCAGCAGAAAGCCTTTGACTTCTGGGAACCGGAAATGGGACAGCATCAGAATATAGGCGGCATAGGCAAAGCCGGAAACCACCGCCAGAACACTTCCCCGCCAGTCCAGAGGGGCGCCCGGCGTGTAAAACAAAGACATGCCCGCAACGCAGATGACGATGCTCAGCACCGCACCCACCGTGATCCGCTCCCGGTAGAACAGAAGACCGCCGGCAAGAACCGCCGCGGGATACACAAAATGCAGCACCATGGCTGTGCCGGAGTCCATAAAGGCATAGGCGCTGAACAGCAGCAGCGGGGACAGGCAGCAGCCCACGACACCGGTCATCGCCACACTGGGCAGAGCTTTCAGCGGGATTTTCAGGCTGCCCTCCTGCCGCCAGGCCAGCAGGCCCACCACAGGGAAGGAAAGCATATTCCGCAGCAGAACCACACTGAGGGAGTTGACTCCGTCTGCGTAGATGTTTTTCACCATCAGAGGCATACAGCCGAAAATCACGGCACTGAAGATCACCAGCAGATAGCCTTTTACCATTTGTCCACGGTTCATGATTTCTTCCTTCTTTTTACAATAATGCATTATTATAGCATATCCGTGCAAAAAATCAAATTGAGAATGCCGTAAAAAGGCCGCCCTTACGGGCGGCCTTCTTCTCATTTTTTGCGTTTCCCTTAGCTGATGGTCCAGCGCAGCAGACGGGTTTTCAGCTTTTCAAACAGGGTCATGACCACAACAAGGATGATGACCATGAAGATGAAGCCCATCCACACCTTATTGAACAGGCCAAAGTCAGAGTAGAGCTTGACATAGTAGCCCATACCGGAAGTGGCGCCGTACATCTCGGCATAAACCAGCATGATGAAGGTATTACGCAGAGCGTTCACGAAACCGCCCAGGATGGTAGGGCTGGCAGCGGGCAGAATGACCTTGAAGAACTTCTCCAGGCCCTTCAGCTCCAGGGTGGCAGCCTTGTCAAGATAGGTCTTGTCAATGGTCTGAATACCGGTGATGGTAGCAAACAGAGTTGCCCACACGGTGCTGTAGACGATCAGAATGATGGATGCCGAACGCATGGTAGGGGCCATCATCAGAACGAAGGGAGCCAACAGAATGGCAGGAACAACGCTGAAGGTATAAATAACGGGATGCAGTGCCTCTCTTGCCTTCTTGTTCATACCCAGAACGGTACCAACGCTGAGGGCAATGGCCAGTGCAATGATGACAGACGGAATCATGATTTCAAAAGAAGAAATCATATTGGGGATCAGCAGACCCTTATCCGCCTGAAAGGCCTTCCAAATGGAACTAACGTTGGGGAACAGGTAAGAAAGTGCGTTACCTGTCTCCGTAGCATAATAGTACCACAGGCCCAAACCCACAAAAATCATGGTTGCGGCCCAATATTTCTTTACAACAGCCTTTATCATATTCATTGACGTTACTCCCTTTATATTACACGCCTTTCAGCGTCTGAAACGGACTTAAACGAAAGTCAGATTACTTGTTCCACTCGTTGTAGAACTCCAGAGCGCGGGCATAGAAGTCAGGATCTTCTGCGCCGTACAGCTCGGTGCACTCTGCCAGTGCCTGCTCGTACAGGTCGGTGTTGATGTGGTCCTCGATGTTGATGGTCTTGGCATTCTCATCCAGGAAACCGGTCTTGTCCAGGATGTCCCATGCACGGACGATACCGTTGCGCAGGGGATCCAGGGTGGGCATGTAGTGCTCGTTCAGCATGAATGCTTCAACAACTGCGTTGTCGACGCCCTGAATGCCAGCCAGGATGGGGGGGCACTCTTCCTTGTTGGCCTCGAAGTAGCACTGTGCACGCAGCAGAGCTCTCAGGATAGCCTTAACGGTGTTGGGGTTGTTCTTGACGAACTCGGTGGTAGCTTCCATACGGCAGCAGGAGTAGTAGGGCATAACATCGCCGTGCCAGGAAACGATCTCAACCTGGCCTTCTTCGACCAGCTGCTGAACGGGGTAGTTCTGGCTGGTACCAACCAGAGCGTACTTGATTTCGTCACGCATCAGAGCAGCAACAGCATCGTTGTAGCTCAGGGGCTGGAAGTCAGCAACGGACAGGGGATCCTCGTAGCCAGCCTCCATCAGAGCGCCGGTGATTGCAAAGTAGTTGGGCTTGATACCCAGCTTCTCGCCGACCAGGGACTCAACACCGTTCCACTCGGTGCCGGGCTTTGCGATGATGGGCATGCAGCCCTGCAGCATATGACCGCCGAAGATGGTGAAGTCAGCGCCAGCAGCAATGAATGCCAGGGGGTCAGCAGTACCTGCGTTGGTGCAGATGTCGACCTGACCGCTCTGCAGCAGGGTCAGCATGTCGTTGTTGTTGGTAGCGGGAACGAACTCGATTTCGATGCCTTCGTCAGCCAGGTAGCCCTTCTCCAGAGCCAGAGCGACCAGGATGTTGCCGGAACCGCCCCAGTTCAGACGGACCTTGCTCAGCTCAGGAGCGTCAGCCTTGGGAGCAGCAGTGGTCAGCTCGGGCAGAACTTCGGACCAGTTGGTGAAGCCGCCTTCCAGGGTGTAAACCTTGGACATATCGTAGCCGATAGCGGACAGAGCGTTGGTAGCAGCCTGTGCGTAACGCTTGCCGGAGTAGCAGACCAGGATGATCTTCTTGTCCAGGCCCTTGGTAGCCTCGGTCATGGTAGCCTTGCCGGCCTCAGCGTCGCCTTCCTTGGCAGCGTCCATGTCCCAGGCCTGTGCGCCGGGGATGGAGTTTGCGGAAGAGTCAGCAGCCTTACGAATGTCGAAGAAGACGTACTCGTCGCTCTCCAGCAGTTCCTTGGCTTCGTCGTGCTTGATGTACTGCATGGGGACGTTATCGGCAGCGGGAGCCTCGGTGGCAGCAGGAGCAGCGGGAGCGCCGCAGGCGACCAGAGACAGAGCCATAACGATGACCAGCAGCAGGGAAATAATGCGCTTGTTCATGATGGTATTTCTCCTCTAAAAATAATATATGCCTATCAGAATTTCTTCTGGTACAGCTTTATTCAATATGGGAAGCAACGTCCCGGTTGATGTAGCGGATCAGCTCGTTGCGCAGCTTCATCATCTCGATATCATCGAAGAGTGTGTCTCGGGTAGGCTTGCGGTCGGCAGGGATCTTAACATCGTAGATGATCTTGGAAGGTGCCTGACCCATCACACAGATTCGGCTGGACAGCAGCAGTGCTTCATCCACATCGTGAGTGACGAAGAAGACGGTCTTCTTCTTTTCCTGACTTGCCCACAGCTCCAGAACCATATCCTGCAGTCTGGCACGGGTAACGGCGTCCAGAGCACCGAAAGGCTCGTCCATCAGCAGCACAGCGGGGTTGATGGCAAATGCCTGGGCAATGGCACAGCGCTGCTTCATACCGCCGGACAGCTCTTTGGGCAGCTTGTTGAACACATCGTCCTTCAGGCCGACAGCACGGAGGGCCTTCATGGCAATCTCTTTGTGCTGCTGTTTGGTCATATTCGTATATCTCTGCTTCAGAGCCAGCATAATATTATTACCAGCGGTCATCCAGGGGAACAGACCATAGCTCTGGAACACAACGCCGCGGTCCAGGCCGGCACCTTCAATGGGTTTACCATCCTGGGCAATCTCACCAACAGTAGGCTTCTCCAGACCGGCCAGCAAACGAAGCAGGGTACTCTTGCCACAGCCGGACTGACCCAGCAGGCAGACAAATTCACCAGCCTCTACCTCAAGGTCAATATCCTTCAGGATCAGTCTGGTGTCACCGGGGTAAGAAAAGGAGAGGTTTTTGATGCTTGTTCCGTTCATTACATACATCCTCTTTTCTATGTATTGCAATTTGTTGCGAATTTGTTAAATTCAGTTCTATTGAATAATAGCACATTTAACTTTTCTTGTAAATCAGTCCGGTTATACCGATTCCCTATAGATGAGGCTTATTTATACGTATTTCAAATACATAACTTTTTAATACGATAAAATCCAATGTATCCTGAAAAATCAATATAAATCATATATATTTGCATCAAAGTTCAGATAATTGCACATATGGATGCAGAAAAACATTCCGCCACAGCGATGCTGCGGCGGAATGCATATTTATACAATGTTATTCATCGCTTCGGTCAGCATCTGCAGGGCTTTCTCCAGAAGGATACGGGGACAGGCCAGGTTGAACCGCAGCCAGCCTTCGCCGCCGGGGCCGAACCAGGTGCCCATGTCCACGCCGATGTGGGCTTTGTGGGCGATAAAATGCTCAATTTCCTCAGTGGTCATACCGGTGCCCCGGAAGTCCACCCAGGCCATATAGGTGCCCTCGGACTTGCGCATCTTCAGCTGAGGCAGATGCTCTTTCAGATAGGCTGCCATGTAGTCCATGTTGGCGTTGACGTATTCGCACAGGCCGGTGACATAGTCTTCGCACCGGTTGTATGCCACCTCCAGCGCCACCTGACCGAACCAGTTCATGTTGAAGATCCGGTTGGCAGTGAGGCCCTGCTCGAATTTGGACCGGATGTCGTCGTTGGGAATGACCACAAAAGCGGTCTGCAGACCTGCCAGGTTGAAGGTCTTGCTGGGGGCATAGTGGAAGATGGTATTCTGGCGGATCTTGTCCGACAGGGTACCCATGGAGCAGTACTTGGTTCCGGCCATGACGAGGTCTGCGTGGATCTCGTCACAGATCAGCAGCACATCGTTGTCAGCGCAGAGCTCACCCAGACGGGTCAGTTCTTCTGCCGTCCAGCAGCGGCCGGTGGGGTTGTGGGGATTGGCCATGATGAGGATCTTGTTGGCAGGATCCTTCACCTGCTGCTCCAGCTCCTCAAAATTCATGGTATAGTAACCCTCATTTTCCAGCAGCTGATTGACCACCATGGTGCGGCCGTTGTTGCGGACACCGTCCATAAAGGGATAGTAGATGGGGGTCTGAACAATGACACCGTCACCGGGAACAGTGAAATTCTGATAGGTGATGTTGAAGCCGGGAATTACACCGGGGGTAAAGAGGATCCACTCCTTCTTTACCTCCCAGCCGTAGCGGCGCCGGATCCAGTCCTGGATGGAATCCACAAAGCTGTCGGTACGGTTGATGATGTAACCGTAGACACCGTGGGCAGCACGTTCCGTCACCGCCTCCACCACTTCTTCGGGAGCCTTGAAATCCATA
>JAFZGL010000124.1 GCA_017555395.1 Oscillospiraceae bacterium
AACTATGTAGCGGATGCCCGCATCAACAGCTACTGCGGTCCTCTGGGCAATGACGAGATGCTGCGGCAGTTTGTGCAGCAGCATCCGGAACTCAATGAAGTGAACATTGAAAGAGGCTATCAGATTTCTGATCTGACCCCCTTGCTGGAACTGCCTAACCTGAATTACGTTCACATCTGGGACCGTCCGGAAATGGCCGTCCGCAGCCTGGATGGACATGAACGGAACTTCCATCTGGACGTGGACTAAGATAAATCCCTTATCCAAAAAGAGCCCCCTGAGAGAAGCTTCTCTCAGGGGGCATTGTACTGTTTGCGGAAGAATCATCCGTTGTTTTCGGTTTGACCCGCCAGCCTGTTCAGCAGCTCCCAGGCAAAATCGTCCTTGGCCTGTTCCTCAGGGGTAAGATCCCCATAAGGAAGCATCAGGGGATGCTCTCTGGCGGAATTGTTCCGAACCGGAGCATAACTCCAGTTGTACATGCTGTGAAAGCGCATCCAACGCCGGTGTTCGATGAGACGGAATGACTCCTTCTGTGCATTGCTGCAGCTGCGATACCGCTCATAGGCTGCCCGGCAATTGTCCGGTGTAATGCAGCAGATGGTATCATCCTCCAGAAGGATCCGAAGCTTCGTCAGCAGATGCCCGGCAGCTGCAATATTGGATTGGCGCTGGAATTCCGTAAGCTGTTCCCAGCCGGGTGCGTCTGCACCGTAAGCCTCGCTGTAGATTCTGTGCAGCATCCGGGCCGCCCGGTTCATCTGGGACTGAAGCACCAGCTGCGGGGTATAAATGGTATCCTGGGTTCCAAAAACGGCGAGACCGGGGATCTCACTGCCGCACAGAAAATGGATCTCTGCGCCGACCGGGAAATACCGGTGGAGCTGTCCCAGAATATCCATATTCTCCTGCCAATTGTCCCCGCAGAGGATGATGCGGTCTGCCATGGCAAGGAGCATGCGGTCGTCATTCCAGTCGGTCTGATGGAAATGCAGACAGTCCTCATCCGAATCACTGCCCTCCGGACGCAGGATTTCCGACAGGCGGTGATGATTCCTCTGATAATGATCCCAGTTGCCGAAGACATGATAGGAAATCTTTCGATCCGGTCCGTATATGTTCAGCAGCAGTCCTCGGGTCAGCAGATCTTCGGCGTACTTGCCGTCACCGATCAGAAGGATTGTCCGCTCTTTCTGCTTCAGTCCGTGATCCTGCCAGTAGCGCTGGGCACAGCAGTCGTAGGGGTTGAACAGCGTCAGATTTTCAGGGCATACATCCGGCGAAAACACGGTACGGCAGTATACCGGATGTCCGGTCTGAAGCGCCGATACCGCCTGCTCATAGGGATCTTCGTCATCCATGAAGCAGATCACGCAGCCTTCCTTTTTCTTCGCAGCAACCGTTTCCGGGGATCCGGTGTAAAGCAGATGGGGAATCTGTTCTGTCAGGACATCCCCCTGATCTGCAGGAAACAGCAGAACACAGTCAGGTTCCTGATGTGCCAGATGCTTTGCCAGTGCCAGGGCCGCACTGTTCCGGCAGGAGAAGATATACCAGGTTTTGCCGCGGACCCTCCACAGCCGAATGGCGGGCAGAAGGCTTCCTGTGACAATCCGGATCAGCAGGCCCATCAGAAAAGCGAATAATCCCAGACTGAGCAGAATGAATACCGCACCCAGAAATCTTCCCAGGGGCGTGACGGGATACAAATCACCGTAGCCGACGGTGGACATGGTGACCAGTGAGTACCAGAGGGCATCTCCAAAGGTGCGGATAGAGGCCTCGGAGGCACTGCGCTCCGTTAGCGTCAGCAGGCATAAGACCGCCAGATAAGCCGCCACAAACGCAAGCAGCCATTTTCGGTTTTTACAGGGAGAAGAATTCATATCACACCTCTGTTTGTCTCTTGGCCTGAAGAAGTTCAGGAATCAGACGGATGTTTTCCGTATCCATGGCTTTGTAGTTGACTGTCCGCCCGGTAAGATGGCTCTCCTGCGCAGACAGCTCATCCAGATTCTCCCAGTCAGTCAGACAGACATGGATCCGCCGGCGCACATCCTTGCCGATCCGAATCGGTTTCTCTCCGGCTGCAGTCTGCTGAAGATAGATGGCGGCTCTGGCACTGTATTCTTCTGCCGTCATGGGTGAGAACCCCATGCAGAAGTGGAATGCACACCAGCGAAGGTGCTCGGTACGGCTCATGGTTTCCAGCTGATCCTCTGACAGACGCCAGCCCTCTTCCCGCACCTGATTTTCGGTGCATCCCGCCATATGAAGCACAGCCGGCACAAAGTCCGCTGCGGCCCGGCAGCTCATACGGCTGAAGTAATCGCAATTGCGCCAGTGTTCTCTGGGAGATTTCGTTTCATCGGCCTGATAGTGACTGTTGTACAGCATGGCCAGTTCGTCCATTTCTTCCATAGACAAGATTTCCGGCCGGTACAGAGAAAACCGCCTGTTTTCCTGAGCATCCCCGTTAAAATACCGGACATCCCGGTGGCTGCACAGAAATACAGGAATCTTCAGATTGCTGCGCAGGAAATAATCTGTCAGATTTTCAGCGATTTCCAGGTTCATTGCTTCGCTGCCGGTGCAGACAGCGATATACCGCAGTGCCTCTGCATGTTCTGACAGGTAATTGTAAAACTGTTCGCTGCGGGCATCACAGGCATGGAATTGGATGTTGTATTGTTTCAGCACCTGGGGATAGCTTCTGGAGAAATGTCCCATAACACTGCCGCAGTTCGGCGCAAATACCGCCGCCCGGAAGTGGCTTCCTTCAAACTGACCGTTCATGATCAGGTGCCGCAATACACTTTGACCCATCTGGCCAAAGCCGATGACCATTGCCTCAAAATCGCCGGAAGCACCGCCGTTTTCATCAAAATCCATGTAATTGCAGGGAGGAAACTGTCGGATCAGGGTACGTGCTGCCAGTGCGGCTTCCTGCACGACGGACACAGTTCCGTAACCATAGTGATCATCCAGCGACTGCAGCGAGGCTGCGTCTGCATTCTCACCGGCACGGATTACCAAACTGGTCTGATCCGGTGTGACGGAGTGCTCTTTTAAGGTATTCAGAAGCAGCCTGGCGTAGTTGAGGTTGTCGGCAGCGAGTCCCTCCATCGCATACACATGGATGCTGCGGTTTTTGCGTCCGGCTCCGATGGCTCTGACAAAGGCAGGCTCTGCCTGGAGGGCACTGTTATCGGAACGGAGAACACATCCGATGCCTGCGATAGCCGCAGCATTGCCGGGATCGGCTTTGGTATCGACAAATACCACAGAACCGCGCTTTTGCTGCAGAATTTCCCGGGCCAGATCCAGTGTGTCATCACTGACACCGTAAATCAGATGCAGCGTGCCGCGGCGCACCAGCCATAACCGGAGTTTGCGCAGAGCTTCGGCACCGACTGTTGTGATGGCCGTACTGGCAGTGGCATACAGTGCCAGCAGATGGACGACCCAGAACAGCAACTGCATGGCGCTCAACTGCATCAGCGGAGCGGCTTTGATGCTGTTCCAGTCCATTTTTCCCACATACATACCGCAAACGGCCAGCAGTGCCTGAATCGTGGCCAGTCCGAAATGATCCACCGTTACGGCAAAACCATATCCATAGAAGAACAGACCGCCAAGACCTGCAGCAACGATAAATGTACGGGTGATTCTGCCGGCATACCTGGGTTTGGCGGCCAGCAGAAGAATGATGGCAAGAAATAATATCAGTGTCAAAATCATGACAAGCGCAATTCTCAGCATACGTTCCGCTCCTTTATGTTTCCTTCTGATGATAATATATCACAGGGAATTGTTCTTGACAAGAATCAGTGCCGGATCCCGGTTTTCTGCGTTGAGATTGCTCAAACCCCATTCCAT
This sequence comes from Oscillospiraceae bacterium, assembly GCA_017555395.1. Classification (GTDB taxonomy): domain Bacteria; phylum Bacillota; class Clostridia; order Oscillospirales; family Oscillospiraceae; genus Faecousia. Next base: position 3,880 of record JAFZGL010000124.1, read on the forward strand.
GCATAAAAATAAGAGGTATCCAAATGGATACCTCTATTTTGGGGTATGACTGTAATGTGTTTGTGCAATGCGGTTTTTGTACTTTGGCTCCGCTGTATGCAGAATTACAGCATGTGGCACCGGGCAAAGTGGCCGGGCCGGATTTCCCGGAATTCGGGGCGTTCTTCCCGACACTTATCCGTTGCATAGGGGCAGCGGGTACAGAACCGGCAGCCCTTGGGCGCATTCATGGGGCTGGGAAGCTCGCCCTGAATGGGAATCCGCTGACTCTTGCGGCCCAGTTCAGGATCCGCAATGGGAATCGCAGAAATCAGAGCTTTGGTGTAGGGATGCAGGGGATTCTCAAAGACCTCCTCACTGGTACCCAGCTCCACCATGCTGCCCAGATACATGACACCGATACGGTCAGAGATATGATGCACCATGGAAAGATCATGGGCAGTGAACAGATAGGTCAGGCCCAGCTCCTGCTGCAGGTCTTTCAGCATGTTCACCACCTGGGCCTGAACGGAGACGTCCAGAGCGGAGATCGGCTCATCGCAGAAGATAAACTCAGGATAGCTGGCCACAGCGCGGGCAATGCCGATGCGCTGGCGCTGGCCGCCGGAGAACTCATAGGAGAATTTGTGCATGTCCTCCTCATTCATATTCACCATCTTCAGCAGTTCCCTGACACGCTCGTCACACTGCTTCCGGGACATGCCTGCATTTTTCAGAGGCTCCTGGATCAGTTCCTTCACCGTCCAGTTGGGATTCAGGGCGGAGTAGGGATCCTGGAAGATGATCTGCAGCTTGCTGCGCAGTTCCTTCCACTTGTCTTTGGGCAGGTTTGCAATATCCTTATCCTTGAAGATGACACTGCCGGAATCGGCTTCCAGCATCTGCAGAATGGTACGGCCCAGAGTGGATTTACCACAGCCGGATTCACCCACCAGGCCGAAGGTCTCACCCTTGTAGATCACGAAGGACACATCGTCCACAGCCTTCAGATCTCCGATTTTGGCACCGAAGAAATTCTTCATGGGGAAGTATTTCTTCAGATTCTTAACTTCCAGCAAAACTTCCTGTTCCATGAATCATTCCTCCTTTCCGGTCAGCAGATGGCATTTGGCATTCTGTGTGTCAGAAAACACCCTGGTTTCTGGCATAATCTCAAAACACTTTTCTGTTGCGTACTGACACCGGGTAGCAAACGGGCAGCCCTTGGGCATATTGTGCAGGGTGGGAGGGGCGCCGTCAATGGCCTGGAGGCGGGCACCTCTGGTGACTTCCGGACGGGGAATGGACCGCAGCAGGTCCTTGGTGTAGGGGTGTTTGGGCTGGTAGAAGATCTCATCCACCTTGCCTTCCTCCACCAGAACACCGCCGTACATGACTGCAATCCGGTCGCACATATTGGCCATGACACCCATGTCATGGCTGATCAGCACCACAGACATACCCCGATCCTGTTTCAGCTGCTTCAAAAGGTCCAGAATCTGAGCCTGGATGGTGACATCCAGAGCGGTGGTGGGTTCATCGGCAATCAACAGGGAAGGCTCACAGCACAGCGCCATGGAGATGATGACTCGCTGGCGCATACCGCCGGAGAACTCATGGGGATATTGCTTCATCCGTTCCTCGGGGGATGGAATGCCCACCTGCCGCAGCATTTCAATAGCGATGGCCTCTGCTTCCTTTTTGCTGACCTTCCGGTAGCGGCAAATGACTTCCGTCAGATGGTAACCGATGGTCCTCAGAGGATTCAGAGCCGTCATGGGATCCTGGAAAATCATAGCCATTTCCCTGCCCCGGAACGATCTGAGTTCCTTTTCTTTTTTCTTCGTGAGATCCTCGCCCTTGTAGATCAGCGCATCTGCGGTGACCTTTGCAGAGCGGGGCAGCAAGCCCATAACGCTCTTCATGGTGACGGACTTGCCGGAGCCGGACTCACCCACGATACCCAGGATCTCATTCTCTTTCACCTGAAGATCGACACCGCGAATGGCATCTGCCTTGCCCTGCATGGTGGAAAATGTGGTGCGCAGATTTTTAATTTCCAATAAATTGCTCATTTATTTGCCCTCCTGCATGGCTCGGGGCTCCACAAACAGCCGCAGCAGATCGCCCAGCTTATTGAAAGCGCAAATGGTACAGATGATCAGCACACCGGGCAGGATTGCCATGTGGGGTGCTTTGCCCAGGGTTTTCTGAGCCATCTGCAGCAGGGTGCCCCAGCTGGACATGGGAGCCTGAATGCCAATGCCCAGGAAACTCATGGAGCTTTCCACCATGATCGCATTGGCAATGGCACCGGTGGCCGCGGTGATAATGGTGGGAAAAATGGCAGGCAGGATATGCAGCAGCATAATCTTCCATTTGGGCACACCGATCAGTTCTGCATAATGGACATATTCCCGGTTTTTCGCGGCCATCGTTTCCGTACGGACCAGGCGGGAAATTTCCATCCAGCCAAAGCAGCCGATGACAATGACGATGGAGGCAAGGCCCTTCTTAAAGAGCAGGCTCACCACGGTGACCATGATGATCCAGGGAACGGCGCAGAACACATCCACCAGCCGCATGAGAATGCTGTCGATAATGCCGCCGAAGTAACCGGCGATCATGCCCACCATCACACCGATGGTGACAGAGGTGATCATGGCTAGCACACCAACCAGCAGAGAGACTCTGGCACCGTAAATCACACGGGTCAGATAGTCACGTCCCAGTTCGTCGGTGCCAAAAATATTGACTTCGTCAGGGGCAGCCAGCATCTTCTGCAGGTTCATGGCATTGGGATCAAGATCCGTAAACTGAATGCCTACAGCAATTACAATGATAAACAGCAGGTAAGCAACCGCAAGCCACATTCCCTTATCGCTGATAAATTTCCGTTTTACAAGCTCAATTCTTCTGTTTTTCATCTGTCCTTACCTCCCTACGCGGATCCGGGGATCAATGACGGCGCAGAGGATGTCCGAAATCAGATTGCCCAGAATGACCAGAGTGCCGGAGAGCACCAGAACCGCCATCACGATGGGATAGTCAAGACTCCGGATGGCGTTGGTAAAATATACGCCGATACCGGGCCATGCAAAAACCGTTTCCGTAATAACCGCACCGGTGACCAGCATGGGCAGAGCCATGCCCAACTTGGTAATCATAGGCAGCAGTACATTCTTGGACACATGGCGCAGCAGAATGGTGCCGGCACTGGAGCCGAAGGCTTTCTGGACAGTGACATAGTCCTCATCAAACTGGGTGATGGTGGAGCTGCGGACATAGCGGGTCAAATCAGGCAGGAATCCGATAACCAGAACAGAATACGGCATAACCAGATGGTGCAGGAAGTCCTCAAAGGAATCCTCACCCAGACTGTTCATGCCCATGACAGGAAACAGGTCCAGTTTCAGTCCGAAGTAGTAAATGAACAGCAGCGCCACGAAGAAGGTGGGAACCGCAAGACCGATGGAAGCCAGGGAGTTGATCAGCTTGTCCACCCAGGTATTTTTATACCGGCCAGCCAGCAGACCCAGACCGATGGCCAGCAGGAACGCAGTGATATAGGAAGGCAATACCAGCTTTATGGTATTGGGAATCTTTTCCTTCAAGTCAGTGGCAATATCTGTTTTGTTGATCAGGGACTGACCCAGATCGCCTTTTAACAGATTCTTCAGCCAGCGCAGGTACTGCACCGGCAGAGGATCGTTCAGGCCCGCCTCTTCGCGCATCTGCTCAATCATGGCGGGCGTCATCTTGTCGGTGACTTTGGCATCCATGGCATCGTAAGGTGCCAGATCAATCAGTACAAAACAGAGAATGGTGATCAGAAGCAAAAGAGGAACAGCCTGCAAAAGTCGCTTGATAAGATATTTCAGCATAGAGATTCTCCTTTTCTGAGGATATGCTGGATGTGCAAAAAGGGGACTGCAAGCAGTCCCCTTTCACTTTTTGAAAAATTAGAAGTGCAGACGGCCGATATCGTCGAAGGTGACGATGGAGACCAGACCAGCCTCGTCCAGACCCTTCAGCTCGGGGTTGACAACCAGCAGGCGCAGGTTGGTGCCCAGAGGGTAGAACAGAGCCTCATCAGCAACCAGCTGCTGAATTTTGGTGTAGATAGCCTGACGTTCAGCGGGATCGGTGGTAGCCTTGCCCTGCTCGAACAGAGCGTCGATCTCAGCGGAAGCGTAGTTGATCATGTTGCCGGTAGCGAACATGCCGTCATAACCAGCGGGATCGATGGTCATGATGTAGCCGCCCATGTACATATCGTACTCGGCGTTCTCGCAGTCGTACGCAGCAGCCATGTAAGCAGCCTGGTCAACGCCGCACAGCTCCAGGTTGATGCCGACCTGAGCCAGCTGAGCCTGCATGACGGTAGCCATAGCGGTCTGCTCGTAGTTGCCGCCGATGTAGCAGATCTTCAGAGTGGGGACAGTCTTGCCGGCCAGCAGTTCCTTGGCCTTCTCGATATCCTGGTTGTACTGCTCCAGATCCTCGGTGTAGTAGCCGTTGGTCTTGGGCAGGAAGGAAACAGAGGGAGTAGCGTAGTCCAGGGAGGAGTAACCGGCAGTCAGCATATCGTTACGGTTGATGGCGTAGAAGATAGCCTTACGGACATCCTTGTCCTGCAGGTTGGGGGAAACGCGGTTGATACGGGTGTAAGCAACGCGGCCCTCGGAGTAGGGAACGACGTTGAACTTTTCCAGACCTTCCAGCAGGGAAGCCAGACCGACCCACAGGTCGATGTCGCCCTTCAGCAGGGCAGCCTTAGCGGTGTCATCGTTGGAGATGAAGGGCATAAAGAAGTTCTCAACGATAGCCTGCTCACCGGCATAGTGCTCGTTGCGAACCAGCTTGACATATTCGCCGGTCTTGTACTCAGCCAGCTTGTAGGGGCCGCAGCCAACAACATTGGCAGCGTCGGTCAGATCCATGTCGAAGGAATCCTTGCCCTCAAACAGGTGCTTTGCCAGCATGGGAACATCGGCAACGCTTTCGGGGAAGGAAGCCAGAGCGCCGGCCAGGACGAACTCGATGGTGGTGTCGTCAATCTTGTTGATCACAGCATTCTGGCCGTTGACGGACAGAGAGGGAGAGTTTGCCATATAGGTCTCGAAGGAGTAGATGACGTCATCGATGGTCAGATCGGTGCCGTCGGACCACTTCAGGCCGGACTTGATCTTGGCGGTGTAGGTCAGGCCGTCAGCGCTGGGCTCGAAAGACTCAGCGATCTTGAAACGGTAGCTGCCGTCGGGCATCAGGACGAACAGGCCGTCGTTGATGTAGGCAGCCAGAGACATAGCTTCGCGGCTGTCAGCGGTCAGGTAGTTCAGAACGTTGCCGCAGTCGGAGAACTGGGAGTAGACAATGGTGTCCTTTACTTCAGCAGGAGCCTCGGTAGCTGCGGGAGCTTCGGTAGCTGCGGGAGCCTCAGCCTTGGGAGCCTCGGTGGCAGCGGGAGCTTCAGCAGCGCCGCATGCAACCAGACCAAAAGCCATGACCAGAACCAGCAGCAGGGAGATGATTCTCTTCATTGGAAATAATCCTTCTTTCTTATTTTTGTAGTGTTGTGTGTGATTGGAACACACATATGACCTTACCGTTGCACTATA
>JAFZGL010000125.1 GCA_017555395.1 Oscillospiraceae bacterium
CGCCAAGGTGGACTCCCTGATCATCATCCCCAACGACCGCCTGAAGTATGTCACCGATCAGAAGATCACCTTTGCCAACGCATTCGGCATTGCTGACGATGTTCTGAAGCAGGCTGTTACCTCCATCTCCGAGCTGGTTGGCTTCTCCAAGAATGTCATCATCAACCTGGACTTCGCTGACGTCTCCGCTGTCATGAAGGATGCAGGCCGCGCTCACATGGGTGTCGGCACCGCTACCGGCCGCGAGAAGGCTGAGCAGGCTGCCACCACCGCTGTGTCCAGCCCCCTGCTGGAGACCTCCATCAACGGCGCTACCGGCGTTCTGGTGAACGTCACCGGTTCCACCGAGATGACTCTGGACGATGTGGAGACCGCTGCAGGTATCGTTCAGGAAGCTGCAAATCCTGATGCCAACATCATCTTCGGCGCCACCTTCTCCGAGGACTTCGGCGATGAGATGCGTGTTACCGTTATCGCTACCGGCTTCGAGATGAAGCCCGAGGCATTTGCACCCAAGGCTGCTCCCGCTGCCGCCGCTGCCGCTCCCAAGGCACCCGCAGCTCCCAGCTTTGTTCCCGAGGACATTGATACTCCCGTTGCCGCTGCAGCAAAGCCCACCAAGCCTGCTGACATGACCGACATCGACGAGATCTTCAGCATCTTCAAGCGCTAAGCCTTGCTTTTGTATCCCGGCCCCACACGGGCCGGGATTCTTACTGCATCCAAAGGAGGAACCTATGGCTGCCTATGAAAATCTGGCGGTGAGCTATGACCGCCTGACCAGCGATGTGGACTATGAGGCCACCGTGGCCTTTTACAATGAAATCCTGAAACGGGAGGGTCTGCGCCCCAGAACCGCGGTGGATCTGGCCTGCGGCACCGGCTCCGTGACGAAGCTGCTGGCAAAGCAGGGGATTCAGATTACCGGCGTGGACATGAGTGAGGAGATGCTCACCGTGGCCATGGACAAGTGCGCGGACCTTGACAATATGCCCCGGTTCGTCTGCCAGCGCCTGGAGCGGCTGTGGCTGCCCAGAGGCGTGGATCTGGCGGTGTGCGCTCTGGACAGCCTGGACTATGTCACAGATCCCAAAGACTGCGCAGAGGCCATCCGGCGGGCTTACAAAGCCCTGAATCCCGGCGGTATCTTTATTTTTGACGTGAATACGCCGGAAAAGCTCCGGGCCATGGACGGCCAGGTCTTCCTGGATGAGGATGACGATGTCTACTGCGTCTGGCGGGGCGAGTTTGATGAGCAGACCAACATCTGCTCCTACGGCATGGATCTGTTCCAGCGCCGGGGCGAAACCTGGGTGCGCTCTTTTGAGGAGCACCGGGAATATGCCTATTCTCAGCAGCAGCTGACCGGCTACTTAAAAGCGGCGGGCTTTACCCATATCGAGGTATATGCCGACCGCAGATTTGAAGCACCCCGGGAAGGGGAGCAGCGCATTTATTTCAAAGCAAGAAAGGGAAAAATAAGATGAAAGACTATCTGGTACGCGGAATGACCATGGATGGTTTTGTAAAGTGCGTGGCCATCCGTTCGACTGAACTTGTAACAAGAGGCGCAAAGATCCACGGAACCACCCGGAATGCAACTGCCGCTTTCGGCCGCACCCTGACCGCTGCATCCATGATGGGCAACATGCAGAAGGTGGAGAACGGCTCCATGACCCTGCAGATCCGGGGCGGCGGCCCCATCGGCACCATTACCGTGGTGTCTGATGCCGAGGGCAATGTGCGCGGTACCATGACGGAGCCCAAGGTTCCCCATGAGACCAAACATCCCGGAAAGCTGGATGTGGGCGCCACCGTGGGTACGGACGGCACCATTACCGTGATCCGTGATCTGCAGATGAAGGAGCCCTACATCGGTTCCACCCCCCTGATCTCCGGTGAGATCGGCGACGATGTCACTGCCTACTTTGCCCAGAGTGAGCAGACCCCCACAGCCTGCGCCCTGGGTGTGCTGCTCAACGGAGATGAATCTGTCCGTGTGGCCGGCGGCTATCTGGTTCAGCTGCTGCCCGGCGCGCCCGATGAGATCATCGACAAGCTGGAGGAGGGCATCCGTCGCGCCGGCGCTGTCACCAAAATGCTGGATGAAGGCATGACCCCTGAGGACATTCTGGGTCAGGTCTGCGGTGACCTGGGCGTGCTGTTCTTCGAGCCTCAGGAAGTGGAATACAAGTGCTACTGCAGTCAGGAACGGGTGGAAAGTGTTCTGATCAGCCTGGGCAGAAAGGAACTGGAGGAGATCCGCGACGAAGGAAAAATTTTCAACGTGGAGTGCCAGTTCTGTGATACCGTTTATGAATTCAGCCCTGCGGACATTGACGAAATTCTGAAGAAGATTTGATTTTATCCTGAATATGGTGGGAAATGGCGGTTATTTGAATCTGAAAAATTTCTTGAAAAAATTTGAAAAAAGTTCTTGACATTTTGGGGTTCGTAGTATATAATCATCTACGTCGCTGAGGTGCACAGCACTGAGGCAACGAAACGGGAGCATAGCTCAGCTGGGAGAGCATCTGCCTTACAAGCAGGAGGTCACAGGTTCGAGCCCTGTTGTTCCCACCATAACATGGCCCTGTGGTGCAGTCGGTTAGCACGCCAGCCTGTCACGCTGGAGGTCGACGGTTCGAGTCCGTTCGGGGTCGCCATAAAGTCGCAAATTTGCGCATTGAGGAAGTTTTTCTTCCTCATATGCCTCTGTAGCTCAGTAGGTAGAGCAGCGGACTGAAAATCCGCGTGTCGTTGGTTCGATTCCGACCGGAGGCACCAAATTTGCGGGTGTAGCTCATCCGGTAGAGCGCCACCTTGCCAAGGTGGAGGTAGCGAGTTCGAGCCTCGTCACCCGCTCCAAAGCAAGGAACGTTTCGACGTTCCTTGTTTCATATGGTACTGTAGCCAAGTGGTAAGGCCCCGGTCTGCAAAACCGTTATTCGCCAGTTCAAATCTGGCCAGTACCTCCAAAAAAGAAGCACACCTTTGGGTGTGCTTCTTTTTTGCTTTGTTCGGGCCGGATTTGAATGACTAAATGAAACAGTCCGGTGGACTGTTTCGGTCTACCAGTTCAAAAACTGGTAGACCTCAGTACTGTAACAAATCTGGCCAGTACCTCCAGGGATGCAGGAGCTTGCCGTGTCCCTGATGATATATGATCGTCAAAATGGAATTTACTCACTTCTTTTTATTGGTGTATGCGTTATGCCCTGTTAAGCAGGATAAACCAATTACCATAGGAATGACTGCATATCCAGCATTTGCCGTTCCATTGGATGTTAGGACATAGATAGCCCCCACAATTGCCAGAATATTAAAAGCGATTGATAATATTAACAACAACTTTTTTATACAATCACACTCCTTCGTCAAATTCAAGTATAACGATCTGTCCGCTTTATTACTTCATCCTTTTCTTCAGCGCTTCCCTATAAGCCTGTGCATCCACAGGCAGACCCAGCTTCTTTCCCTGCCAGCTGGAGAGATAAGCACCCTGGATAAACTGCTGTGCCTTCACGGCTTCCTCCACAGGGCAAAGAACCGTTGCTTCGCCGGAGAGGGCGGAGATGAAGTTATTGATGATCATGGCCTGTACTGTGGGATTGTCCGCTGCGTCAAACTTCAGAATTTCCTCGGTGTAGGGGATCGTGGAGAAGGGGATCCTTGTTGTGACAGCGAACTCTGTTTCATCCGTTTCCAGTTTGCGGATGGTCAGTGTTTTTTCGTTGTCCAGAATGATCTGTCCCTTGCTGCCGCTGAGCTCCAGACGGCTGGTGCCGGGACATTCCCGGGTGGAGGCAATGAACTGACCGATGGCATTGCCGGGATACTCCATGGCGACGGAGACTTCATTTTCCACTTCAATGTTTCGTTCCCGGGCGGTATAGCAATGGGCCTGCATGGCCTTCGGAAGGCCGCAGAGCCAGGTGAGCAGATCAATGTGATGGGAAACCTGGTTCATCAGCATTCCGCCGCCCTCGCCGCTGTAGGTGCCTCTCCAGTCCACTGCGTCGAAATAGCACTGGGGCCGGTACATGTCGGTGATGATCCAGGTGACCCGCTTCAGGCTGCCGATGGCATTTTCTGTCAGAAGCTGTTTGATTCTGGCGAAGACCGGGTTTGCCCGACGGCAGTAGAGGACACCGGATTTCACCTCCGGATGGGCGCTGACGCAGGTCATCAGTTCTTCCAGTTCCTCCGGGAAGACACCCACCGGCTTTTCAATCATAGTGTGGATTCCCCGGGAAATGGCCTTCACAGCCATGCCTGGATGGTAAAAATGGGGGGTGCAGATCATGACCATATCGATGCAGCCGCTGTCCAGCATGGCTTCGTACTCCGTAAAGAGGGAAGCTTCCAGATGATAGCGATCCCGGACAGATTCCATATGCGCCCGGTTGCGGCTGGAGAGGGCGGTGACGGCGGCACCGGGGATCTTTCCCTGGGTGAAAAGCTTGATGTATTCCTCCGCGATATATCCGATTCCTGCAATTCCTACACGGATCATGTTCATTTCCTCCTTGGATTGATTGGTAAAACCATTGTATCATGCAGGATTATAATTCTCAATGTGCAAAAAATCGAATTTTTTTGAAAAACAGTATTGACAAATCGGAGTTTATCCGTTATAATCCATCGTGTTCTGGCCCTGTGGTGCAGTCGGTTAGCACGCCAGCCTGTCACGCTGGAGGTCGACGGTTCGAGTCCGTTCGGGGTCGCCAAAAAGAAAACGCTCTTCCCAAAAGGGAAGGGCGTTTTTCTTTTTGAAGATACGGAAAGAACGGACTCGAACCACTTCAATGCAAGAGTCCGGTGGACTCTTGCTCGCGCCCGGCTGGACGGGCGCGACTCCATAATTTAACGAGTCCGTTCGGGGTCGTGCGACGGCGAGTCCGTTCAGGGTCGTGCGACTGCGGGACCAGTTCGGGGTCACCGCAACAGTGGCGCGGTTAATCAAACACCGTCACCCAATGCTCCGCATTCCTGGCATCAAAACACAGTTTGATCTGTTCTTTTGTCACCTTGGCTGTGGCAAGAACAGGAAGTTCGTCAATTCCGAAATACCCGGTTTCCGTGGTTTCGGAATTGGGTATAAACTCACCGCCATGGCAGGTGCACAGAAAAAAGATCTTGCAGATCTTGTTGGCGTAGACAGGCCGGTTGTGCTTTTCTCGGTCCTGGACAGCGATTACAAGATCGGCACTCACATCCAGTCCGGCTTCCTCTTTTACTTCCTTGACCACATTTTCAGCGGCGGAGATGTTTACATCGCACCAGCCGCCGGGAAGGCACCAGGTTCCGTCATTTTCATGAACCAGAAGGATCTTATCCCCCTGAAATACCGCTGCCCGTGTGTCCAGCTTGGGGGTCTGATAGCCGGCTTCCTCACAGAACAGACCACGCACCAGATCGGTTGAAATGCCGGATTTCAGCGCAACCATCTCCGCTGCGATCTCCCGGATCCGCTGATACCGCTCCCGGTCATAGATGTCTTTTCCGTAGGTCAGTCCTGCCTGGGCCAGTGCCTGCAGCTCCACAGCCCATTCCAGCCATTTTTCCTTTTGATCCATTCTGATCACTCCTTTTTCTGCATTATATCGGACCCGGAAGATGGTGTCAATGTGAAGAAGCACGGTTTTCCGGTATGGACATCCGGATCCGGAAGGATTATAATGGAAGAAACGGGAAGGAGGATGCCTGTGGAAACTGTTGATCGATATGAATCTCCCATGGGAACCCTCTGGCTCACCGGCACAGAGGGGATCCTGACCGGACTTTCCTTTTCTCACCCCGGTGGGGACTATGCACCTGGCAGCTTTGATGCGGCCAAACACTGGCTGGATGACTATTTTCAGGGAATTTCCCGGGAAATTGCGTTTCCCATGTCCCCAAAGGGAACCGCTTTTCAGAAGCTGATCTGGAACTTGCTGATGGAGATCCCTTATGGAGAGACTGCTACCTACGGAGAACTGGCCCGGCGTGCCGCGGCTGAGCTGGGCAGAGAAAAAATGTCTGCCCAGGCGGTGGGGCAGGCAGCCCACCGCAATCCCATTGCCATTATCATTCCCTGCCACCGGCTTGTGGGTGCGGGAGGAAACCTTACCGGCTATGCCTCCGGTCTTGACCGGAAGCGGTGGCTGCTGAATCACGAACAGGAGGAACTGTAAATGCGATATGCTGATTTCAGACACCTTGAAACAGACCGTCTGATTCTCCGGGACATCCGGATGGAGGACATTCAGGAATACTACGAGCGGCTCTACGGCGACGGTGACGTCTGCCGGTATCTGCTGTTCGATCCCCACCAGGATATCGGAGAAAGTCTGCAGAGCATTCAGGAGATCCTGGAGAAATATGAGGAAGGAAACTTCTACCGCTGGGGCATCACAGAAAAAGGCGATGACAGCCTCATCGGTGTCATCGGTCTGGTGCGGATCGATGAGCAGACGAATACCTGCAGTTTTGCCTATCTGCTGGGCTGCGACTACTGGAACCGGGGCTACGGAACGGAGGCCCTGCAGGCGGTGATCCGGTTTGCCTTTGAGGAACTGGAGATCCAGCGGATTGTGGCAGATCATATGGTTCAGAACCCTGCCTCCGGCGCGGTGATGCGCAAGGCGGGCATGACCCACATCGGCACCGAACAGGGAAAGTACAGCAAGCACAGCAAGCTGTGGGATGTGGAGGTTTATGAGATCCGCAATCCCAATGTGCAGGGTTTTTCCGCCAACGATTATCAGCGCCAGGCCATGACTACCCTGAATCCTGCCCTTTCCAGGAAGGATATGCTGATCAACGGTGTGATGGGTCTGTGCGGCGAAGCCGGTGAGGCCATCGACCTGGTAAAGAAGCACCTGCACCAGGGCCATGCGCTGGACAGGCAGGCATTAGCCAAGGAACTGGGGGATATTGCCTGGTACCTGGCAGAGACCGCCTACGCCCTGGAGATCCCTCTGGAGGACATTCTGAAGGCCAACCTTGCAAAACTGAAGGAGCGCTATCCTGATGGCTTTTCCAGGGATGCATCCGTAAACAGATAAAAAGAAGCGGCGGGCGC
>JAFZGL010000126.1 GCA_017555395.1 Oscillospiraceae bacterium
ACAGGCCACCATGACCACCCTGGCGGGGCTTGTTGTGGTTCTGATGATGCTGACCCAGAAGATCGCGGAGCTGTTCGATCTGGTGAAGCGGCTGTTTCAGTTTTGACGGCCCTGTTCTGGAAGCTCTGCGGCGGCGCTCTGATTACAGGCGTGCTGGTGCTGATGCTTATGAAACAGGACAGAGATCTTGCCCTGATCCTGGGAATGGCGGCCTGTGTCATGACAGCTGCTGCGGGACTTGCCATCCTGGAGCCGGTGCTGGAATTTTTGCAGAAGCTGGAAACGATGGGGGATCTGCACAACGGTGTTCTGGGTATTCTGCTGAAGATCACAGGCATCGGCCTGACGGGAGAACTCTCCTCGGCTATCCTGACAGACAGCGGTAATGCATCCTTGGCAAAGGGCCTGCGGATGGCGGCCACAGCGCTGATGCTGAACCTTTCGCTGCCGGTTCTGGAGATCCTGCTGGACCTGATGGAATCTGTTTTGGGAGGATTATGAGGTTACTTTCCCTTTTGCTGGTTGGCTCCTTGTTTCTTCTGCCTGTATCCGCACTGGAGATTCAGGCACCGGCACCACCGGGCGCTGCCCTTGAGCGGATGCCGGAGGAGTCGTCCTCTCTGGAGACAGGACTCCGGGAGGTGGTCATAAATGCGGTTTCCGGCCTGCATCCGGATCTTCAGGAAGCTGCCAGAGTATCACTGGGGATTCTGGCGGCTGCGGTTCTGATGTCAGTCCTGGATGCAGCATCTTACGGAGGGAAAACAGCGGTGCTTGCCGGGGTGGTGGCTGTGGCCTCTGCATTGCTTCTGAGCACGGATTCCCTGATCCGTCTGGCAACGGATACCATTCTTGAGATCGGCGCCTACGGAAAGCTGCTGCTGCCGGTGATGACGGCGGCTCTGGCGGCCCAGGGAGGGGTCACTGCTTCGGCAGCTCTCTGCGCCGGTACGGCGCTGTTTTCCTCCGTGCTGCAAACTGTGCTTACAAACTGGATGGTGCCTGGAACCTATCTTTATCTGGCGCTGGGCATCGGAAGCTGCGCCACGGGAGAGGAACTGCTGAGCAGGCTTGCCGGAATGCTGAAGGGAGTTCTCAGCTGGAGCATGAAGATCCTGGTGACGGTATTTACAACCTATCTGAGCCTGACCGGCGTGGTCAGCGGCACCACCGATGCGGCGGCGCTGAAAGCGGCAAAGGTGGGAATGTCCACCTTTGTGCCGGTGGTGGGAGGTGCCCTGTCGGATGCTTCGGAGGCGGTGCTGGTCAGCGCTCAATTGCTTAAAAATGCGGCGGGGATCTATGGGATCCTGGCGGTGCTGGCCATTTTTCTCCATCCCTTTTTGAGAATCGGTCTGCATTATCTGATTCTGAAGCTCACAGGGGCAGTCTGCGCCGTGTTCGGCGTCAGGGAGATCACCCGGACGGTGGATGCCTTTGCCTCTGCTATGGGGCTTCTGCTGGGCATGACCGCCTGCGGCTGTGTGCTGGTGCTCATCAGCACCGTGTGTTTTCTGAAAGGAGCGGTCTGATGGCGCCTTTCCGGCAATATGTGCTGTCACTGACAGCGGCGGCGCTTCTGGGCGGGATTTTGCTGTCCTGTGTTCCGGAGGGGAGTTCACGGAAAATACTTCGCCTGGTCTGCGGTATTCTGATCACCGTGACGGCTCTGAAGCCTCTGAGACAGCTGCGGCTTCCCGATCTGGATGCACTGACCGGGGAATACAGGCAGCAGGCGGAAGCTGCCGTGGTCACGGGACAGGAAATGGCCCGGCTGGAAGCCCAGGAAGGCATACGCAACGATCTGGAAGCATATATCTTGGACAAAGCCGCTGAACTGGGGCTGGAGATTACACCGAGGGTTTTCCTGGATGAATCGGGAATACCGGTTTCTGTCCGACTGGAAGGGGAGACCTCTTCGGGAATGCGGCAGAGGATTCAAACCATTATCACCAATGATCTGGGGATCCCCGGGGAGGCTCAGGAATGGATCACGAGGAAGGAAAACAGGCCCTGATGGCATTCTTCAAAAAATACCGGTGGGCGGCGGCAGTGGTACTCTCCGGTCTGGTTCTTATGGCGCTGCCCCAGGGGCAGGAAGAGGTTTCGGAGCAACCGCAGACGGTATTGATGCAGCCGGGACTCGGGCAGCAGCTGGAAACACTGCTGACAAATCTGCAGGGTGCAGGCACGGTAAGGGTTCTGCTGACGGAGCGAACCGGAGAGCAGATCCATTACCAGACGGATCAGGATGGTCCCCGGGAGGACCTGCATCTTAAGACAGTGGTGATCACCGGATCCGACAGAGCCCAGGCGGGACTTGTCCTGAGGACGGATCCGCCGGTCTGGCAGGGGGCGGTGGTGCTGTGTCAGGGGGCGGACAGTGCTGCGGTGCGGCTGGCTGTTGTGGAGGCGGTGACAGCTGCCACGGGGCTGACCTCGGACAGGATTTCTGTTTTGAAAATGAAATGAATGGAGGCATTTTTATGAAGATCTGGAAGAAAAATCTGGTGGCTGCCGCGGTGCTGGTGACGGTCTGTGCGGGAATTTATGTAAACTGGCTCTATACCGAGGATATGTCCGTCATGAATCTGACCCAGACCCTGGACGCCGAAAAGGTGATGGGGGAGGAGACACTGATGCTGGAAGGGGATCTGGCTGCAATCTCTGCCGGAGAGGAAGTTCAGACCACAGCCGGTGATTATTTCGCGGCAGTGCGGCTGTCCCGGCAGGAGGCCAGGGACTCTGCTTTAAATCTTCTGCAGGAGGCCATGGCCTATTCCGAAGCGGAGTCCGGCACCAAGGATCAGGAATCCGCCATGGAGCTGGAGGATATTGTGGAGACTGCCCTCAGTGAGGCTCAGATCGAGAGTCTGGTGATCGCCAAGGGCTACACCGACTGCGTTGCCTACATGACTCCGGAAGGGATCAGCGTGGCAGTTTCTTCTCCCGAGGGAGGTCTGCAGCAGACAGATGTGGCAGTAATTGCGGATATTGTTATGCAGCAGTCGGATTACGGCCTGGATACCATCCGGGTGGTGGAAGTGCAGTAAATCAGTCCCCGGAGGGTATCCTCCGGGGGTTTTGCTTCCATTTCATATATTTGCGCAGCAGAAAACAGTTGTAAAATCCGGAAAGCCGTGGTACAATAACCAAAAGTATGTCGTGCCCACCGGCCGATAAAGATTTAGGAGGATTTACCTATGGCAGACTATAAGCGTTACATCACCCACACCCAGGAAAATGGCAATGTGATGATTTCTGAAGATGTGGTTGCCGCCATCGCTGAGCATGCTCTGAATGAGGTGGAAGGCGCCGCTCTGCTGCGTGATATCAAGAACTGGAACAAGGGCATCAAGATCCTGATCGCTGAGGACAATTCTGTTGCCATCAGCATGAACATCACTGTGACCTTCGGCCACAGCGTTGTGGAGGTCGCCGCTGCAGCCCAGAAGGCTGTTTCTGCTTCCGTGGAAAACCGCACCGGCGTAAAGGTCTCTGAAGTCAACGTCAACATCTGCGGCATCGCCAAGTAAGAAGAGGTCTCCCATGACAAGAGGAAATGCCAGAGAACTGGCTGTACATCTGATCTATGGCCGGGAATTCACCGGCGAAGAGCCTGAAAAGGTGGTTTCCACCAGACTGGACAAGGAGTACTATCCCCAGCTGGAGACCGAAAACGAGATCTACGCAGAGCGTCCCAGCAAGGCACAGGTCCGCTATCTGGACACTGTGGTGTCCGGTGTTGCCAACCGGGTGGATATGCTGAATGAAAGCATTCAGAAGTTCTCCATTGGCTGGGATGTGAGCCGTATTTCCAAGCTGACCCGCTGCATCATGCAGCTGGCCATCTATGAGATCCTCTACATGGAGGATGTCCCCACCGGCGTTGCCATCTCTGAGGCGGTGCGCCTGGCCAAGAAGTATGATGCTCCTGAGACCGGTTCCTTCGTCAACGGAATCTTGGGCAGCTTCGCCCGCAGCCTGAATGCGCCTGCCGCTGAGGAAGCTGCTGCGGAAGAGCCTGCTGCTGAGGAAGCTCCTGTGGAAGCACCTGCCGAGGAAGCTTAAATGAGCGTCATTGGCATTGATACCAGCAATTACACCACATCCATTGCCTTCTTTGACGGTGCGGACGGTGTCAATTGCTCCAGGCTGCTGCCTGTAAAACAGGGAGAGCTTGGTCTGCGTCAGTCCGACGCTGTATTTGCCCATATCAAAAGCCTGCCGGAGCTTTCCGGCAGGCTGTTTTCCCATGTCCGGGCAGAGGAGATCACAGCGATCGGTGTCTCCACCCGTCCCCGGGCAGTGGAGGGCAGCTATATGCCCTGCTTTATGGTGGGCTATTCCCACGCCAAAATGCTGTCCGATGCCCTGAAGGTGCCGCTGATTGAAGTGAGCCATCAGCAGGGTCATGTGGCCGCCTCTCTCTGGAGCGCCGGTCACCTGGAACTGATGGACGAGCCTCATCTGGCCTGGCATCTGTCCGGCGGCACCACCGAGCTGCTGCTGGTGGAGCCGGAAGGGAAGAATGTGAAATGCACCCGTATCGGCGGCACCAGCGATATTTCCGCCGGTCAGCTCATCGACCGTACCGGTCAGCTGCTGCAGCTGCCGTTCCCCAGCGGAAAACACATCGATGCACTGAGCAAGGAAGCGGTCCTGAAGGAGACCTTCAAGGTCAAGTGCAGCAACATGGAATTTTCTCTCTCCGGTGTTCAGAATAAGGTGCAGCAGTTCCATGCAGCCCATGAAGCTCCTGCCGAGACGGCAGCCTACGCTCTGCGTTGCGTGGCCAAGGCGGTGTACCTGGCTTCTGAACAGGCGCTGAAGGCCTATCCCGGTCTGTCTATCGTATTTTCCGGCGGTGTTGCTTCCAATTCCATGCTGAGAGAGGTCATCAAACCATTGAAGCCCATCTTCTCCCAGCCGGAATTCTCCACAGACAATGCCATGGGTGTTGCGGTGCTTGCCCACCGGGAGGCATGATATGGCTCAGACCGTTCTTTCCATCACCGCGCTGAACGAATATATTCAGCGAAAACTGGACGCCGACAGCCTGCTTTCCCAGGTGGCCGTCCGGGGTGAGATCAGCAATTACAAGATGTACCCCTCGGGTCATCATTATTTTACCCTAAAAGACGAGGGCGGCGCACTGAAGTGCGTCATGTTCAAGGGCAATGCCATGCGGCTCAGGTTCCGGCCGGAAAACGGTATGAAGGTCATTGCCATGGGCAAGGTATCCGTCTATCCCAGAGACGGCGCTTACCAGCTTTACTGCACCGCTATGGCGGTGGACGGCGTGGGTGATCTCCATGCGGCCTTTGAGCAGATGAAGCAGAAGCTGGCCGCCCAGGGTCTTTTCGATCCCGCCCACAAAAAGCCCATCCCTCAATTTCCCGGCACCATCGGCATCGTCACCAGCAGCGCCGGTGCCGCTGTCCATGATATGCTGCGGATCCTGCGCAAGCGGTATCCGCTGACCCGGGTGAAGCTGCTTCCTGTCCGGGTACAGGGCGCCGAAGCCCCCGGTGAGATCGCCGCGGCCATCCGCTACGCCAATTATCACAATCTGTGCGATGTGCTGATTGTGGGACGGGGCGGCGGCAGTATGGAGGATCTCTGGGCCTTTAACGAAGAAGCGGTGGCCTGGGCCATCTATGAATCCCGGATCCCGGTGATCTCCGCTGTGGGACACGAGCCGGATGTGACCATTTCCGACTATGTGGCCGACCTCCGGGCAGCCACTCCCTCCAATGCGGCGGAACTGGTTGTCCCTGATATGCAGACACTGCTGCAGAATCTGGACGAAAAGTCCAGCGCCATGGCAGCAGCGCTGCAGCGGCAGCTGAAGGGAGCACGGCAGCATCTGACGGTGCTTTCTGGTTCCGCAGCCCTGCAGAGTCCTACAGGTTACCTGGAACAGAAGGAAAAACAGCTGGATTACCTGAAAAACCGGCTTATTTCCGCCCAGAACCGGAATCTCAGCCAGAAACAGCAGCGTTTTGTGCAGAATGTGGCCAAGCTGGATGCCATGAGTCCGCTGAAGGTTCTGACCAGAGGCTACGCCATGGCGGAAAATGAGACCGGTGACCTGATCCGGAGCGTCCGTCAGGTAAAGACCGGCGACAAACTGAATGTACGATTTTCAGACGGCACAGTGGAAACCACCGTCCGTGATACAAAGGAGCTGACCCCATGAATCCCGAAAATATGACCTTTGAAGCCTCCATGCAGCGCCTGGAACAGATCGTGCGCACCATGGAGCGGGGCGATGCCCCTCTGGAGGAGAGCCTGAAGCTGTTTCAGGAGGGCACCGAGCTGGTTCGCAGCTGCGGAAAGCTTTTGGAAGAAGCGGAGCTTCAGGTGAAAAAGATCATGACTGCCCCTGACGGCAGCCCTGTGGAGGAGGTTTTTGACCATGACTAACCGCAGCGCACAGTACAAGGATTACATTGAAACCTATCTGAAAAATTTTTACGGCGAGCTCCATGATCTGCCCCAGAATGCCCTGTTTGATGCCATGGAGTACAGCCTGTTGGCCGGCGGCAAACGGCTCAGACCCATTCTGGCCATGGAATTCTGCCGCCTCTGCGGCGGCGATCCCCATCAGGCGGCACCCTTTGCGGCGGCTGTGGAGATGATCCACACCTACAGCCTGATCCACGACGACCTGCCCAGCATGGACAATGACGATTTCCGCCGGGGCAGACCCACCAATCACAAGGTCTACGGCGAAGCCATGGCCATTCTGGCCGGTGACGCCCTGCTGACCGATGCCTTTATGTTGGCTTCCACTGCCCAGCTGGCAGATCCCAAGGATATGGCTTTCGCCATCGGAACCCTGGCGGAGTGCGCCGGTTCTATGGGCATGGTGGGCGGTCAGGTGCTGGATATCGGCAGTGAGCAGCGGGAACTGACGGAGCAGGAGGTCATCGACATCCAGACCCGGAAGACCGGTGCTCTGATCAACGCAGCCTGTGTGCTGGGTGCCATTGCCGGCGGCGGCAGCGAAGAGCAGATCGATGCTGCTGCAAAATTTGCCGCAGGTCTGGGTATGGCATTCCAGATCCGGGATGACATGCTGGATGTCATCGGCACCCAGGAGGAAATGGGCAAGGGCGTGGGCACTGACGCGGTGAAGAATACCTTTGTCCGGCTCTACGGCCTGGAGCGCTGCGAAGAGCTGGTGCAGAGCTATACCCAGTATGCCATCGATGCCCTGTCTGTTTTTGAAGACACCGACTATGTTGTCGCTCTGGCAAAGAGTCTGACGGACAGACGGGTTTAACAATCAGGAGGTACATATGGAATTTACATTTGATTTGAACTATGATCTCAAGGCCATGACTGCCATGGCCAGAGCCATCCGCGTGGGTCTGCAGGAAGAGCAAAACAAGAAAAGCAAGATCATTGGCTGGGGCTTTGTGGCGCTGACCGTTCTGATCCTGCTGTTCTCCAGCACCTTCGGCTGGATGCAGATCGCTGCCTGCATCCTCATCACCCTGTTTGCGGCTTATCTCATCTGGCAGGATCAGGTCAACGCTTATTTTGCCATGAAGAAGCTGCCTGCAAAGATGCGCACCGGCCGCTGGCTGTTCCGTGATGACGGTTATTTCAGCGACACCGAGGCCGGTGAGAGCGACTATTCCTACAAGAACATCTTCATGATGGTGGAATCCCAGGGCTATATGATCCTGGTGTTCCATGAGGGCAGAGCACATATCATTGACCTGTCCACCATTCAGGGCGGCACCGCCCAGGATTTCCGCCGCCTGCTGCGCCGGGAAACCAGCCTGACCATTCAGGAAGTGTAAGAAACCATCGATCCCCCGGAAATCCGGGGGATTTTTCTTGCTTATTGGGGTTTTCTTCGTTACAATGATGGAAGAAAGGGTGATTTCCATGAAAACACTGTATTATAACGGAAAAATCTACACCGGAACACTGCCTCTGGTCAGCTGCTTTGCTGTGGAGGACGGAAGATTCTGCTTTGCAGGAAATGAAGCCGACGCGCCCATGGCAGAGGAACGGATTGATCTGCAGGGCAAATTCGTCTGTGCCGGTTTTAATGACAGCCACATGCATCTTCTCAACTACGGTCAGGCGCTGACAGTGGCACCCCTGCATGCGCATACCGGCTCCCTGGAGGAACTGATCCGGTGTCTGAAAGAAACTGCCCCCGGACGGGGCGGCTGGATCCTGGGACGGGGCTGGAATCAGGACTTTTTCACGGAGGAAAAGAAGATGCCCACCCGGTATGATCTGGACCGGGTATCGCAAGTGCATCCGGTCTGCGCCATCCGGGCCTGCGGCCATGCCCTGAGCGTCAATTCCAAAGCGCTGGAACTGCTGGGCATCACCGGGGATACGCCCCAGATGGAAGGCGGCGAGATCGTGATGGAACATGGACAGCCCAACGGCATTTTCTTCGACAATGCCATGGATCTGGTGCTTCCGAAGATTCCGGCACCGGATAAGGAAGAACTGAAGCAGATGATCCGTCTTGGCTGCAGAGCTCTGAACCGCTACGGCATCACCAGCTGCCAGAGCGATGACTACTGTGTGTTCCATAACATTTCCTGGGAAACCGTGAACAAGGCCTTTCGGGAGCTGGAGGAAGCCGGGGAACTGACTGTACGGGTCTATGAACAGGCAAACTTTACGAATCTGAACGCACTGCGCGAATTCGTACAGTCCGGTCACAACACCGGTGCGGGTACGGATCTTTTCCGGATGGGGCCGCTGAAAATGCTGGGTGACGGCGCGCTGGGTGCCAGAACGGCCTTTCTCAGCCGTCCCTATGCCGATGCCCCGGATACCCGGGGACTCAGCGTGTTTACGAAGGAAGAATTTGAATCCCTCATCGGCTATGCCAATGAAAACGGAATGCAGGCGGCGGTGCACTGCATCGGAGATGCCTGCCTGGATCTGATGCTGGGTGCCTATGAAAAGGCACTTCGGGAGCATCCCCGGACAGATCACCGTCATGGCATCGTTCACTGCCAGATCACCCGCCCGGATCAGCTGGAAAAGATGGCAGAATTGGGTCTTCACATCTACGCCCAGAGTATTTTCCTGGACTACGACGTCCATATGGTGGAGGATCGGGTTGGAACAGAACTGGCGGCCAGCAGCTACAGCTGGAAATGGCTGAAGGACAGGGGCTGCCGCGTGAGCAACGGCAGTGACTGCCCGGTGGAGCTGCCCAATGTCATGGGCGGCATCCAGTGCGCCGTGACCCGCCGGGATCTGAAGGGCTTTGGCCCCTATCTGCCGGAGCAGGCGTTCTGTGTGCAGGAGGCACTGGACAGCTTTACGAAAGAAGGCGCCTATGCCAGTTTTGAGGAGGAGACCAAGGGTCAGATCAAGCCGGGCATGCTGGCGGATTTCGTGATTCTGGGAGAAAATCCCTTTGAAACAACCCCGGAGCATCTGAAGGACATCCCGATTCTGGCAACATTCCTGGCAGGCAAACCGGTCTATTCCCTATAAAAAATACCCCGGACTGATTATCAGTCCGGGGTTTTGCATGATTTACCGAATGTCCTCATCGGTGAACTTATCACCGCATTCGGGGCAGAATCTGGGGGGATTTCTGGGATCTTCCGGCTCCCAGCCGCACTTGTCGCAGCGGTACAGGGGAGCGGCGGCGGGCTTTCTGGCGCCGCACTCGGGGCAGAACTTACCCTTGTTGACACTGCCGCAGGCACAGGTCCAGCCGGTGGCCTCAGGCTTTTTGGCACCGCACTCGATGCAGAATTTGCCGGTGTTTTCCGCGCCGCAGCCGCACTTCCAGGTGGTGGCAGCAGGTGCTGCGGGCGCCGCAGGAGCGGGCTTTTCGGCTTCCTGCCGGGCGGCCATCTGATAGAGCTGGGCGGCATCGATACCGCCGGCCTGCTGAGCCATTCCCATACCCATGAAGCCGGTCATGGCGCCGGCACTGTTGCCGGCAGCGGTCTTCATAGCCTCACCGTGGGACATGGTGGAATAGGCAGCAGCCATGCTGGTATTGCGGAAAACAGCGGTCTTCTGCAGTTCCTTCAGGGTTGCTGCATCCTCGGGAGGGATAGTGACGGAATTGACGGACACGGATACAATGGTGATGCCCCGCTCACCGGACCAGGCCTTGGTCAGGGCATCGTCCATAGCCTTGGACAATTCCATGGTATGGCCGGGCAGTTCGTAATAGCGGATGCCCAGAGCGGAGATCCTGGCAAAGGCAGGCTGCAGACAGGTCAGGAACTGGCCCTTCAGCTGGCTGTCCAGCTTGTCACGGGTGTAGTCACCGGGGACATTGGAGGCCAGTTTTTTGTAGAAGGCAATGGGATCGGTGATCCGGTAGGTAAATTCGCCGTTGCAGCGGACGGAAGTATCCAGATCAAAGTTCAGGTTCTTGTCGTAGATATGGAAGGGCACAGGGGTGGGCGTGCCGTACTTGTTGCCCAGGATCTCCTTGGTGTTGAAGTAGTAGACTCTCTGATCCTTGCCGGTGTCGGCACCGAAGGTAAAACGTGCCTTGAAATTCTCCCAGGAATCCTTCAGTCCCTTGCCGAGACCTCCGTAGAAAATGGAACCCTCGGTGGAGGCATCCCAGGTAAAGGCACCGGCTTCCGCGGAGAATTCCACGATCCGGCCCTGATCCACGATCATCATGGCCTGGCCTTCGTTGACCACGATGACGGAGCCGTTGGTGATGACGTTATCACTGCCCTTTGTGTTGCTGCTGCGCTTTCCGGTGCGCTTTTGTGCCTTGCACATGAGCACATCGTCGCTCATGGAGTCACAGTAAAAATATTCTCTCCACTGGTCGGCCAGGACGGAGCCAGCGGCGCCCAGTGCTGCTTTGATCAGACCCATAATTTATCTCCTTTTCAATGAAAATCACTTAAAAACTGCCGCCCCGGCCGCCGTGGCTTCTGCCGGAGGAGGAACGGTGGGTGGTACTGCCGGATGAGGTTTCCTTGGGTTTCGCCTGCTTGGAAAGTCTCGAATAGAGGAACAGATCCTGATGGGTGTTCAGGTGGTAGCTGCCGTCAATCTCGTAGGTATCGGCGCTGCGCTGAGGGCGTTTGGTGTTCATGGAGGAACGCATGATCAGAAGAACGATTCCGGCGATACCGGCGCCGATAAGCGCCGCCAGGAGCAGATTCCCACCGCTGTCTTCCTCCAGATAGTTCGGCAGGATATCCAGGAACTTACAGAAACCGTCAAAATATGTTCCTTCAGAAAAATAGGGGATGATCTTCTGTTCGATTTTTTCCAGATCCCGGTCAGAAAGGGCCTCGATGGCGGTGCCGGAGGTGGAAATATGCCACCGGCGGGAACCCATATCTAGCAGGAAGATCAGACCGTCATCCGCGTAGCCGTTGTTTTCATAGAAATTGTCGGCAAAATCCTGAGGGGAGAAATCCATGGTATTGGGGACGGTTAAAATGACCACGTCCATGGTGTATTGGATATCGAACTGATTGCACCACTGCTCCAGATACTGGTCTTCCTCGCTGGTCATCAGATTGGCGAAGTCCTGAATCCGGGAAGATTTTGCACTGACCGGAAGTACCATCAGCGCGGCCAGAAGCAGACAGATAAGGCAAATTGCGAATTTTCGTTTCATGATGCCACCTCCTTACAGTGCCAGCTGCACCAGGCTCACAAGAGCCGTGGCAGCCGCCCAGAGGCCGCAGAACCAGGCTGCCGACCGCTTGGGGCAGATGGGGAACCGGCCGGTCATTTTGCCGGTCTGGCCGTTCATGGCGAAGGTGTAGGTCTTGCCGTTGTATCTGGTGTTCAGCACCCACACCGGAAGCAGCACATATTTTGCCTTGCTGTGGTGGATGGCCACCTGCCGGGAAGTGGGAAGCACCGTGGTGAAGCCCAGAAAAGTGGACTGCAGGTGATCATCCAGAGATGTTTCAACCCGCTGACGGATCCGGTCTTCGCCGGATTTGGCTTCCACATCATACTTATCTGCCAGGAAACCGGAGAGATAAGCCATGTCGAAGTCAGTGATCTGACTGTAGTCATAGGGCTCGATGGACTCCATAAAGCTGTCATCCATTTTGCTGGATCCATCCATGGGGATGCCGGAATAGGCACTCCGGGCCTGGCGTCGCAGCAGATAATGGTCGGTTTTTGTGTAAATATAGTCCCGGTCAGACCAGGTGTGGACCCGGGTGGCCTGATAGCTGCCGGAAATATCGGCACTGCAGTCATAGAGCCAGAAGGGGACATAGAGGCCGGTGATCTTTTCCACCTGCTGCCGGGAGGTAAAGAATTTGGGCAGCAGGGGCTTTCCCTGGCAGAGCTTCAGAAAAGCGGCTTTGGCATCTTCCTTGGTGGTTTTAAAGGGAATCACACCCTCGGGTTTCAGTCCGCCGGTAAGCCGCTGGGGCAGAATGGCGGCATTGCCGCAGTAAGGGCAGAACGTGGCAGCGGTGTGATCGTCAGTGATGAGGGTACCGCCGCAGGCCTGGCAGCAGAAGGTGCGCAGCGCATTCTGCTGGGTCTCATCCCAGGTTTCTTTTTCTTCCTCTTCCCAGCCGATCTCCGGGGATTCCTTTGGGATCTCCTCTTCTGCCAGGGTGCGAAGGGTGTCGATATCGAAAACATTGTCGCAGTATTCGCATTTCATCTGCTGCAGCTCTCCGTGGAAGGGGAGGGTGGCATTGCAGCAGGGGCATTTGAATTCCAGGACGGTTGACTGTTCCATAAAAAATCAGCCTCCTTTTATTTGAATTTTACCACAATTGCAGTATGAAATCAACGGAGATTTCGTTGACAATGGTAAGGGTTTCCGATAAAATGGTACCATACAATTGAATTGGGAGGAAATAACCATGAAACGACAGATCAATCCTTTTGACTATGCCGGCGATATCTGCAAGGCGCTGCCCAAGGGCATCCTGCTGACCACCAAGCGGGGAGAGGAAATCAATTCCATGACCATCGGCTGGGGAACCATGGGTGTAGACTGGAGCCTGCCCATGTTCATCGTTTACGTCCGGGAAAGCCGCTACACCAAGCAGCTGCTGGAGGAAAACGGAGAGTTCACCATCAATGTGCCCATGGGTGAAGTGGACAAGAACATCCTGAGCATCTGCGGTACCAAATCCGGCCGGGATATGAATAAAATCGAGGAACTGGGTCTGCATCTGGAAGAACCCATGTCTGTTTCCGTTCCCGGCATCAAGGAGCTGCCCCTGACGCTGGAGTGCAAGGTGCTCTATAAGCAGCAGCAGGATCTCAGCGCCATTCCCCAGAAGATCCTGGACCGGTACTATCCCGTGGAGGATGATACCCTGCATCCCGGCAGCGACCGTGACTACCACATCTGCTACTACGGCCAGATCCTGAAGGCTTACATCATCGAGGACTGAGGAATCTATCTGACAGTTTGTTTCAAAGGAGCCTGTTTATCTGAAAACTTTTTTTCATACATCTTGTTTATTCAATTAAAATGTGCTAAATTATATAAATAAACAAGGAATGTGACCGGAGGTACCGTCATGGATGAAAATAAGTATGATTGTCTGAAGCTGAGCGGCCAGCTTTGCTTCCCGCTGTACGCCTGCGCCAGGGAGACCATCAAGCTCTATACGCCCCATCTGGAAAAGATCGGACTGACCTACACCCAGTACATCACCATGATGGTGCTGTGGGAGCAGAACTCTCTGACTGCCAAGGAACTGGGACGGCTGCTGTATCTGGATTCCGGCACCCTGACACCTCTGCTGAAAAAACTGGAGGGTAAGAATCTTCTGACCCGCAGACGCTCTGAAGCCGATGAACGGAATCTGATCATCACCCTTACCGAAGAAGGAAGAGCGCTGAAGGATCAGGCGATGGTGATTCCTTATGAAATGGAAAAACGCATCAACCTGGAGCGTGAGGAGCTTCTGCAGCTGTATCAGCTGCTGCATAAGCTGCTGCTCAGTGTGGAAGAGCAGGACTGATTTTAATAGATTAAGACCCGGAGATTATTCTCCGGGTCTTTTCTTTTGACAGGGGAGGGGAGCGAGGCGCGTCGGTCGGAATAAGATTTCAGGAAACTGCGAAAAAGAAAATTCGTATGGATAATTATTGCATAAAACACAATATGCAACCGATAGTTGACATATAAACGTTTATTAGAATTAGAAACGAAATGTGGCTGATCTTTTCTGTTGCACGTTTTCGTGCAACAACAGGGCATGTTTCGGCTATGGGTGAAAGGAGCTGATGTCATTGCAGCTGAAACCTTACACCCGGGATACCCGGATCACGGACTTTTATCCTGTACCCAGATCGTTACTGGAACTGAATCTTCCTGCTACCGCAGTTCTGATTTATGCCATTTTGCTGGATCGGGGAACCCTGTCCCGGAAAAACGGATATATGGATGATTTTGGAAATCTGTATGTGGTTTATACCCGGGAGGAGCTGGCCGATAAACTCTCCATCAGCACCAAAATGGTGGGCAATCACATCCGGTGCCTGGAAAAAGCCGGTCTTATCCGCATAATCCGCCCTTCCCGAAAGCAGGCAAACCGGTATTTTCTTCTGCTGCCCGATGACTGCATGACCGGAACCGGGACAGGAACCGGGACAGGAAGCAGTGTTCCCTCCGACGGGAAGTTTATTGGCTTCAGGACAGGAAGTAATGTTCACCGTAGCAACAGGAAAGAACAACAGGATATAAGCAACCTATATCAACATGAGGAAGGAGAGAGTTTATGAGTTATGTTTCCTCTTTTTTCTTTCCGGCTGATCTCTATGGCAGACGGGAGGTATGCTTTGACGGGTTATCCGGTTTGACGGAGTGCCGGTTTGAACGTGACAGCGGTATGGTGGAGGCTCTGTGCCATGCCAGAACCTTTGTTCAGCACTGGCCGGATCTGCAGCAGAAGGGACTGGGAATGCTGTTCTGGGGGCCGCCCGGTACCGGAAAGACCTTCGCCGCGGCCTGCATTGCCAACCATTTCCTGGAATCCCGGGATCCCTTTGCGCCATCGGTGGTGATGACCACCTTCGGTGTGATCCTGCGCCGTCTGGTTGCCTTGAATCCCCAGGACCGGGAGGATTTCATGACCAAACTGCTCACCTGCAAACTGCTGATCCTGGATGATTTCGGCATGGAACGGCAGACGGACTTTGCCCGGGAGCAGGTGTTCAACATCATCAACGGCAGGTATCTGTCCGTTTCTCCAACCGTGGTCACCACCAATCTCAGCATCCGGGAGCTGAAAAATCCCAAAACCATGGCTGATCACCGGATCTACGACCGGCTGCTGGAGCGCTGCCTGCCGGTGTGCTTCGACGGAGAGAGCCTGCGCCGGGAAAAAGCCGCCGGCAATCTGGCCTTTTACCGGAGCCTGACGGCAGAGCACTGATTTTTCTTGCGCTTTTGCCCGGAGGCTGATATGATAGAACAAAATCAATGGGAGGGATCTCCATGTTCAAAGAAGAATGGATACTGGATGCCCCGGGTCCTCTGCCGCTTTGCTGCGTCCTGTGGCTGCCGGAGGGAGACGTAAAGGGCGTTTTGCAGCTGACCCATGGCATGACCGAGCATTCCGGCCGGTATGATGCCCTGGCGCGGACGCTGACTGCCGCCGGATGGGCGGTGGCCGGCTTTGACCTGCCGGGCCATGGCCGCAACCCCGGACCTGATGGGATCGCAACCTTCGGACAGGACGGCTGGGAGGCAGCGCTTGAGGCTATGGTCCGGTTTTCCGGGTATCTGCAGGACCGATTCCCCGGAAGGAAACTGGTGCTTCACGGCTTTTCCCTGGGTTCCTTCCTGCTGCGGGAATATCTCCAGTCCCGGCCGGAGGGCATTTCCGGCGCGGTGATCATCGGAACCGGCTGTCAGCCCGGCTGGCTTCTGCGGATCATCATGGCCGTTGTGAACCGGGAGATTCGCGAAGTCGGCTTTGACGGATACAGCAGCCTGGTGCGGCAGCTGTCCTTCGGCACCTACAATCAAAAATTCAAGCCCCTGCGCACGGAAAAGGACTGGCTTTGCAGCGACGAAACCCAGCTGGATCTGTTTCTGGCGGATCCTCACTGCCGGGAGAATTTCTCAGCCGGTCTGTTCCTGCAGATGCTGAGCGCCATGGAGCGCACCGGAAAGCAGGCATCCTTTGCTCTCTGGGATCCGGAGCTTCCGGTTCTGCTGATCTCCGGTGACCGTGATCCGGTGGGCGATATGGGCGCCGGCGCAAAGAAGGTCCTGAAAATGGCGGATGCTGCCGGACTGAATACGGAATTTCACCTGATTCCCGGAGCCCGGCACGATGTGCTCCACGAGGAGGCCTCCGGTGCTGCGGAAACTGCCCGTACTCTGATTCTGAATTGGCTGGAAAAGAGGTAATATTTATGAAACTGATTTGCTTTGGCGATTCCAATACCTGGGGCTATGACCCCGCGGACAAGTTCGGCCAGGCCTACAGCCGCCGCTGGACAGATATTCTGGCGGAAAAGACCAGCTGGCAGGTCATCAATGAGGGTGTCAACGGCAGGGAAGTGCCCGATGAGTCTGCCGACATCCCCACTGATGCGGATCTGTTCCTGGTGATGCTGGGCACCAATGATCTGCTGCAGCTGGACACCCCTGAAGCCGCCGCAGAGCGGATGGAGGGATTCCTTTCCTCCGCCAATCCCCGGAAAGTGGTTCTGGTGGCACCTCCTGCCATGGTCTGGGGAGAATGGGTTCAGGATGAGGAGCTGATTGCGGACTCCCGCCGTCTGGCGCAGCTCTACGAGGCCCTCAGTATCCGTCTGGGCATCCGGTTTCTCAATGCCGATGCGTGGAATATCCCCCTGGCCTTTGACGGCGTACACTTCACCCAGGCAGCTCAGGAAGTCTTCGCCGATGCCCTTGCAAAGGAGCTGATGAGATGATCCCCTGTATCAGTGTGGACAATATGCGCCGCAGCGATGAATACACCATTGCCAACCTGGTACCCAGCCTGGAGCTGATGCACCGGGCGGCTTACGGTGTTTTCCTGGCTCACAGCTGGAAGGGAAGAACTGCCGTGGTGGCAGGCTCCGGCAACAACGGTGGCGACGGCTTTGCCCTTGCCTGTATCCTGAAGGAAAAGGGATTTGACTGCTGTGTATTTACCCTGAGTACCCGGCTCAGCGCCGACAGTGCCCATTACGCCGCCGAAGCAGAGCGGCTGGGTGTTTCCGTCACAGCCTTTGAACCGGGCTGCCTTCGGGGCTTTGATACGGTTGTGGACTGTCTGCTGGGCACCGGCTTTCAGGGCGGCGTCCGGGAGAATTACCGCTGCGCCATCGAAGAGATCAACGCATCCTGTTCCTTCGTCCTCAGCGTGGACATCAACAGCGGAATGAACGGCGACACCGGTCTCTGCGAGATCGCTGTCCGCTCCGATCTGACGGTGACCATCGGCTATGTGAAGCAGGGGCTTGTGACGGCGCATGCCGGTTTTTACATGAAAAAGCTGGTCTGTGCCGACATCGGGATCGTCCTTGTGAAGGATGAGGGTGTGATCGATGAAACGAACTGCCCGGCCTGGCTGGATACCGCAGTGATTTCCGCGACTCCGTGATAAACGCACGGAAGTATGCCGGAATTTATGATAGGATACAGAAAATCCAAACTGGGAGGTCTGTGTTATGATCCGGAAAATCATCAAAATTGACGAAGAAGCCTGCATCGGCTGCGGCCTTTGCGCAGCTGCCTGCCATGAAGGCGCCATCGGCATGGTGGACGGCAAGGCAAAGCTTCTGCGGGAGGACTACTGCGACGGTCTGGGCGACTGTCTGCCTGCCTGTC
>JAFZGL010000127.1 GCA_017555395.1 Oscillospiraceae bacterium
CAGCAGCAAAACACCGCCGGTGCGCATGATGAATTCCGCAATGCCGGAGACCATGGGCAGAACCGTGTTTTCCATGCCCTGCAGGGCACTTCGGCTCACATGGAGGATATAGAGCACCGGCAGCATCAGACTCATATAGGTCAGATACCGGTAGCCCACCTCCAGCGCCTGGGAGACTTCCTCCGGTGTGCCCGATAGGAAGGAAGCGATAATGGTTCTTCCGAAAACCAGCATCACTGCCGCAATGACCGCCGAGGTGATCAGGGCAACCACAGATGCCACACAGATGCCTGTCCTGATCCGCCGGTGGTTTCCGGCACCCAGATTCTGTCCCACATAGGTGATCATGGCATAGCCGTAGGAGGTAGCCGCGATTTCCAGAATGCCGTAGAGCTTGTTGGTGGCCGTGAAGCCGCCGATGAAGGCAACACCGTAGCCATTGACAACTGTCTGGATGATCATACCGCCCAGGGCGATGATGGCATTTTGGGCAGCGATGGGGGAACCCAGCCCCAGGAGCCGCCGGCTCAGCGCCCCGGTCAGGGCGAAATCATGCTGATCCAGGGTCATGAAGTCGATTTTCCGGATCTTTCCCAGACAGTAGAGGCCGGAGACCGCCTGGGCGATGAGGGTGGCGCCAGCCGCACCGGCAACGCCCCAGTGAAACACCAGAACGAACACCAGATCCAGGCCGATGTTGAGGAAGGCCGCGATGATCATGGCATAGAGCGGCGACTTTCCATCACCCAGGGAACGCAGAACCGTGGCAAGAAGGTTATAGGCCATGACAATGGGAATGCCCCACAGCAGCAGCCGCAGATATTGCAGCGACCAGGGAAGAATTTCAGCCGGAGTGCCCATCCAAACCAGCATGGGCTTGGCGGTCAGCTGTCCCAGGATCAGGAAGAGACCGGCGCAGAAGCAGGATAGCACCACGCTGCCGCCAACGGCCTTCCGGAGCCCCTGAAACTGCTTGGCGCCGAATTCCCGGGCCATGAGAATGCCGAAACCCTGGGTGATGCCCTGGATCATACCCAGCACAAGCCAGTACAGCCAGTCTGTGGCGCCCAGGGCTGCCAGAGCATCCACGCCCAGGGCTTTTCCCACCACCATGGTATCCACCACGGTGTAGAACTGCTGGAACACATTGCCGATCATCAGCGGGAAGGCAAAGGTAAGGATCAGGGACAGGGGAGAGCCCCGGGTCATATCCTTGACATTGGTCATATGTGCATCCTTCCTTTTCATATTTTTCTCAGTGTACCACGAAGGATCCTCGAATGCAAGGGGAGCAGATGCGGATGGGACTTGTAGGATGGGCTCCAACGTGCTATAATCGGGATATTCCTTCGAAGATTGGAGAACCAGTCATGACGATATCAGTTCTGCTGATTGTATTAAAAATTCTGCTTGGAGCCGGGATCTTTCTTCTGGCCCTGTCGTTTCTTCTGTTTCTGACGGTGTTCTGTGTGCCCTTCAGAAAAAAGGAGCCCTCTGAAGAAATTCAGCTGCCCCCCGGCAAAATCTACGAACCCTTCTGGGAAGATATGCGCAAATGGGTTCTGGAAACCCGGGAGCTTCTCTGTGTGCAGATGCAGATCACATCCTTTGACGGTCTGACGCTGTACGGCAGATACTATGAGCTTTTTCCGGGAGCACCCATCGAGCTGATGTTCCACGGATACCGGGGAAACGCGGAGCGGGATCTGTCCGGCGGTGTCCGCCGCTGCCGGGAAGTGGGACACAATGTGCTGCTGGTGGATCAGCGGTGCAGCGGCAGAAGCGACGGCAATGTGATCACCTTCGGCATCAAAGAGCACCGGGACTGCCTTTGTTGGATCGACCACATGATTACATATTTCGGCCCCGATGTGCGGATCATTCTCACCGGTGTCTCCATGGGCGCCGCCACCGTGCTGATGGCCGCCGGCAGGGAACTGCCCCAAAATGTCATCGGTGTTCTGGCGGACTGCGGCTTCAGCTCAGCAAAGGAGATCATCATCACCGTTGCCGAATCGGTGCATCTGCCGGGCCGGGTGTTGTACCCTCTGGTGAAACTGGGGGCAAAGCTCTTTGGAGGATTTGATCCGGATGCCTATTCTCCGGTGGAGGCCATGCAGACCTGCAACCTTCCGGTGATCTTCTTCCACGGCCTTACGGATGATTATGTACCCAGCCATATGAGCCGGGTCAACTATGATGCCTGCCCGACCGAAAAGAAGCTGATTCTGATCCCAGGTGCCGGTCACGGCCTGAGTTATCCTGTGGCTCCAACCGAATACGTAGAGGAAGTATCCTCGTTCTTTGCACCCATATCCTGAGATAAAGACCGCCTTTTCGGCGGTCTTCTTTGTTTTTTCGTAAATTTTTGCGTTTTTTGTTGCCATTTTCCCGTATATCGGTTATAATCCGGTTAAGAAACGGCAAATTTTAATATTTGGGAGAAAAGAAGGTATGGAAGTAAACTACCGGTACAAAAAATCCTACAAAACAGCGAAATATCCCATCCAGCAGCCCAAGATGTGGACCTGGATCATCTGGGTCCTCTCCAAAATCTGCCTCATCGGCAAGAAATACACCCTGGAGACCATCGATATGGAGGGACTGGAGCCGCCCTACATCATCTTCAGCAATCATATGGCCTTCATTGATTTCGAGCTGGCCGCCATGGTGACCCATCCCCGGAAGGTAAACAATGTGGTGAACATCGACGGCTATCACATGATGCCCTGGCTGCTGACCTGGATCGGCTCCATCTGCACCCGGAAGTTTACCAATGACCTGCATCTGGTGAAATCCATCCGCCGGGTTATCCAGAACGGCGATATTCTGTGCATGTATCCGGAAGCCCGGTATACCCCCATCGGCACCACATCCTTCCTGCCCGCTTCTCTGGGCAAGGTGGTGAAGATGAACAAGGTGCCCCTGGTGGTGGTGACCCACCACGGAAATCATCTGTATTCTCCCTTCTGGGCCTATAAAAACAAGCGCAAGGTGCCCATGCATACGGTGTTCCGCCAGGTACTGACGGCACAGCAGGTGCAGGAGATGTCTGCCGAACAGATCAATCAGGTGATCCAGGAGGCCATGCGCTACGATGAGTACCGCTATCAGCTGGAAAACAACATCCTGATTACGGAGCCTTACCGGGCCGAGGGACTGCAGAAGGTGCTCTACCAGTGTTCCCACTGCCATACGGAATTCCAAATGGGAACCAAGGGTGCGGAGATTTTCTGCAATCATTGCGGCAAGCGCTGGTTCCTGCAGGAAAACGGTCAGCTGCGGGCCACAGAAGGTCAGACGGAATTTTCCCATATTCCTGACTGGTTCGAGTGGCAGAGAGAACAGGTCCGGCAGGAGATCCTGCGGGGCGAATACCGCTACGAGGAGGAGCTGGAGGTCTATTCCTTCCCCCGGTGCTACCGGTTTATCCCTCTGGGTAAGGCAACGGTACGCCATGACGTTGAGAACGGCTTTACCATTGACGGCCATTACCGGGGTCAGGACTATCACA
>JAFZGL010000128.1 GCA_017555395.1 Oscillospiraceae bacterium
AGAGTTCGGATCGTCATATAAATGATCGTTTATCTTAGCAGGACGATGTTACTTTCTTGTCACTGAACAAGAAAGTAACCAAAGAACTCAGCCCAAGGGGGCGCCTTGGATTGCGGCTGCGCCCGCAGGCGCGTGCAGAGCGCAACCGCCGAAGGCGGCTCTTAGTGCGGAGCTGAGCAAGACATACAGCGCCCCTTGCACCTGCTTCTTTTGGTTCTTTTCTTGCAGGAGCAAGAAAAGAATAACGAACTCAAACGATCATTCACTGAATAAAAAAGAAAACCGGAAGCTTCTGCTTCCGGTTTTTATTATTTTTCGGATGTTCCGTTGTAGTTGCCCTTGATACGGTCGGTGATACGGCCCAGAGAATATTTCATATCCTCATAGCAGGCCTTGGTCACGCTGTCCACAAAGTTTCCTTCGTAGGCCTGCATGGCCTGATGGATACGGACCACACGGCGATCCTCATCCACGCAGTCAGTCTCCTTGACAGTGTAGATGGGGGTATAGTCATAATCCGTGACACGGGTCACACCGGCGTGATTGTCCTTGGTGATCTCGATGTCCAGAATGATGGAGTAGTTACTGCCGCCGGCGGTGGCATCGCCGAAGAAGTCGCCCAGGGAATAGGCGATCAGGGTGCCGGCTGCCTTATCAAAATCAATCTTGTGAACACGGTG
This sequence comes from Oscillospiraceae bacterium, assembly GCA_017555395.1. Classification (GTDB taxonomy): domain Bacteria; phylum Bacillota; class Clostridia; order Oscillospirales; family Oscillospiraceae; genus Faecousia. The sequence goes on from JAFZGL010000128.1 coordinate 681, forward strand.
GGGATGGCTTCCGATGATCACATCCACGCCGTTCTTCATCATCAGGTTGACGATTCGCTCCTGGGTATCAGAGTGGCTGTCGGTGCCTTCGCTGCCCCAGTGGAGCATGGCGATGGTGATGTCCGGCTTTTCAGAGGCCACATTTTTCAGAATTTTTGTGATCTTGTCCGTTGCCACGGTCTTGTAGGTGGAGTCATAGTCCTCATAGAGGATGTTGACGCAGTCCTCACTGCCGGAGGGAAGACCCATACCGCTGAGGCCCTTTGTGAAGGCAACAAAGGCGATTTTGATGCCCTGAGCTTCACAGATGGTGTAGCCCTTGGCACGCTGGAAATCGTCTTTGGATGCATAGGCACCCAGAGGCTCCATACCCGCATTGTGAATGGCCTGAATGGTGGATTTCAGACCGATGAGGCCGTTGTTGATGGAGCAGGAATTGGCCATCTGGATCAGGTCCACACCGGCGCTGCGCAGTGCCTGCAGCAGCTGATTGGGGGCGGAGGTGCGTTCTGTGCCGTAGGGTTCGCCCACAATGTTTCCCTCCAGATTCAGAACCGTCAGATCCGCTTCCGACAGCAGGGGAGCTACATCGATAAAGGTCTTTGTAAATTCATAGCCTTCCACAACGGACAGACCGGAGGCAACCACACTGTCGGTGACATTCAGGTCGCCGGCGGCCCGGATGTGGATGGTGGAGGTTTTGTTCTGCTCCGCCAGACTCTGGGGCTGGGTGGCTTCCGTGGGTTTGGTGGGAGCTTCCGTTTCCTTGGTGGGGATTTCAAGCTCCATACCGGTATCCCGGATGATGGAGATCATACCAACCGCACAGATCACCAGCAAAATGGCAGCTGCGATCAGACCGGCTTTCAGCCTCTTCTGCTCGTTTTCCTGCTTTTGGCGCATTTCTTCCCGCCGCTGACGGCGTCTATTCATTTCATCATCACGGTGGGACATTATTGCGCCTCCTTCTTTTTTTGATGGTAATTCATTATATCTTATTTTTCGGCGTAAAACAAGTGGGATTATGTGAACTCTTTGGAAACCAGTTCACGGGTCTGCTCCGCGTTAAGACGGATCTCTGCCTGGAGAGCTTCCAGGGAGGGGAATTTCTGTTCCGGACGGAGGAATTTGTAAAATTCAATGGTGATCTCCCGGTTATAGAGGTCACCGGAATAGTCCAGGATCCAAGGTTCCACAGTGATTCCCTGACCTTCCACAGTGGGACGGGTGCCGATATTGGTAACTGCGGGATAGCGGACACCGTCAATCAGGACACAGCAGGCATAGACACCGAATCTGGGAATGCCCAGACCCTCCGGAAGGCGGAGATTTGCGGTGGGAATGCCCAGGCGACGGCCCAGCTTCTGTCCGTGGACCACGGTGCCTGTCAGTGTATAGGGATGACCCATGAACCGGACTGCGGTGGCCATGTCGCCGGTCTCAATCTGGCGGCGGATATAGGTGCTGGAAATCCGGATGTCACCCATAGCCTGTTCCGGCACCACGGTGCAGGGAAGACCCTGCTGAACGCAGAACTGGGCCAGTTTTTCGTGATTTCCCTCGCCCCGATGGCCGAAGCGGAAATCATCGCCGCAGACAAAACCGGCGGCGCCGTCTTTCAGCAGATCCTGCAGAAAATCCTGCCAGGGCTGGGACATGGTCTCCCGGGTGACAGGCAGAACCCGGACAAGCTCCATGCCGTAGCGGTGCAGCAGCAGCTTCCGGTCGGGAATGGTGCTGATGAGGACGGTGGGTTTTTCGGTGAAGAGGGACTTGGGATGACGGTCAAAGGTGATGGCTGCGGCGGCGCAGCCATATTCTTTTGAAAGGCGTACGCACTCGGACAGCAGCTTCTGATGGCCCAGATGGACACCGTCAAAGAATCCCAGGGCATAGATGTATTTTTTCATAACATCACCTGTGTTGTAAATGATCGTTTATCATTCTATTGGTTCTTAATTCTTTTCTTGCTCCTGCAAGAAAAGAACCAAAAGAAGCAGGC
>JAFZGL010000129.1 GCA_017555395.1 Oscillospiraceae bacterium
ACGTTTTCCATCCAGTTCATATAGGTCTTGGAGAAACGGTCGGGAACGAACTTGGTTTCGCCTTCCTTCACAACGCGGATGGCTTCCTCAGCCAGGGGCTTCATCTTGACAAACCACTGGGCAGAGATGATGGGCTCCACATCCTTGTGGCAGCGGTAGCAGGTACCAACGTTGTGGGCATGGTCTTCGATCTTCACCAGGTAGCCCTGCTCTTCCAGATCGGCAACGATGGCCTTACGGGCATCGTAACGGTCCATGCCTTCATACTTGCCGCCGAACTCATTGACGATACCGTTGTCATTCAGGACACGGATGACTTCCAGATTGTGACGTAGACCGACCTCAAAGTCGTTGGGGTCATGGGCGGGAGTCATCTTGACGCAGCCGGTACCGAATTCCATCTCGGCATAGTCATCGGCAACAACGGGAATCTCCTTGTTCACCAGGGGCAGAATGACTTTCTTGCCCACGATGTCCTTATAACGTTCGTCGTTGGGGTTGACACAGACACCGGTATCGCCCAGCATGGTCTCGGGACGGGTGGTGGCAACAACCACTTCACCGGTGCCGTCAGCCAGAGGATAGCGGATGTGCCACAGATGGCCGGGCTTGTCCATGTACTCAACCTCGGCATCGGACAGAGCGGTGACACAGTTGGGGCACCAGTTGATGATACGGCTGCCCTTGTAAATCAGGCCCTTCTCATACAGGGAGACGAACACTTCGCGGACGGCCTTGGAGCAGCCTTCGTCCATGGTAAAGCGTGCGCGGTCCCAGTCGCAGGAAGCGCCCAGCTTCTTCTGCTGTTCCACGATGCGGTTGCCGTACTGATGCTTCCAGGCCCAGACACGCTCCAGGAACTTTTCACGGCCCAGATCATAACGGGTCAGACCTTCCTTGACACGCAGCTCCTCTTCCACCTTAATCTGGGTGGCAATGCCTGCATGGTCAACACCGGGAACCCACAGCGCATTGTAGCCCTGCATACGCTTGAAGCGGATCAGGGTATCCTGCAGAGTGGCGTCCATTGCGTGACCCATGTGCAGCTGACCGGTGACGTTCGGGGGAGGCATGACGATGGTGAAGGGCTTCTTGCTCTCATCGGCTTCTGCGTGGAAGTAGCCGCCCTCCTGCCACATGTTGTAGATCCGAGACTCAACCTGCTGAGGCTCATAGACCTTGGGTAATTCTCTTGCCATTTTTCTACACTCCTTTTAATCAAAAAAGAAACGCCCCGAGAGTATGCACTCTCAGGGCGAAAAATTACATTTTTCCGCGGTACCACCTGAATTCCCTTGCGGGCACTCATAAACTGTAACGGGTTTACCCGGTCTTCCCTACTTTGCTTTCAGGAAAACAGCTCCGGGGCGACAATCACGCAGATCCCTGCAGCCTTTCACCGGCCGGCTGCTCTCTGAGAAGGATTTTTGCGGGAAACTCCCCATCTTCGCCTGTAACAAGGATTAAATTATCACAAATAACTCCGTCTGTCAACCGGTTTTTCCCGTTGACGAAGGACTTTTCATCCTGTATAATGATTTAAAATCTATTTTATTGAGGATTACGTCATGAAACTATCTCTTGTTGTCCCCTGCTATAACGAAGCAGAAAACGTAGCAGCTTTTCAGGATGCCGTTATCGGAGCCTTTGAGGGCTGCGGTTATGAATATGAAATCATCTTTGTCAACGACGGCAGCCGGGATGCCACTCTGCACAACTTAAAAAAGCTCCATGCCGCTCAGAAATGCCCGGTAAAGGTCATCTCCTTCTCCCGTAACTTCGGCAAGGAAGCCGGTCTTTTCGCAGGACTGCAGCACGCCTCCGGTGACTACATCTCCCTGATCGATGCCGACCTGCAGCAGCGGCCGGAGATCGTCCGGGATATGGTGGACATTCTGGATCATGAGCCTGATTACGATGTGGTTGCTGCCTATCAGGACCGCCGTGGTGAAGGCAAGGTTCTCTCTTTCTTCAAGAAGAGCTTTTATAAGATCATCAATATGCTGTCCTCTGTAACACTGCAGCCGGATGCCAGTGATTTCCGTACCTTCCGCCGAAGCGTCCGGGACAGCATCGTGGAGCTGAATGAATATCACCGGTTCTCCAAGGGCATCTTTGCCTGGGTAGGCTACAACACCAAGTTCATTCCCTACACCGCCTGCGAGCGCGCAGCAGGAACCACTAAGTGGAGTTTCTGGAAGCTGGTGAACTATGCCATTGAAGGTATCATCGGCTATTCCACCGCTCCCCTGCGTCTGGCCACCTTCCTGGGTATTCTCACCGGAATTGCCTCTGTGTTATACCTTCTCTGGGTAATCATCGAGAAACTTGTATGGGGCATCGCCGTTCCCGGCTACGCCACCACCATTGTTCTGACACTGCTGCTGGGTGCTGTACAGCTGTTCTGCATCGGCATCATCGGTGAGTATGTAGGCAGAACCTTTGAACAGAGCAAGGACCGGCCCATCTACATCGCAAAAGAAATTCTGGATTACGAAAAATAAGAAAAGGAGCGGAAATTTCCGCTCCTTTTTGCTCTTTAGATTTCAATCTTGCTGGCATTTGAGAACCTCTCCTGGGTATACAGGATGACCCGATCCCCTTCCAGCAGCATTAGCTCACCCTTGGGAACAATCATAACACCGTTGCGCTTAACCATAACGATGATTGTCTGCCGGGAGATGTCCAAATCCCGAATTCGCATGCCGTTCCAGGGATTGTGCTTCAGCAGAACAATTTCCTTCAGGTCGATGTGGGTGTTGTCTTTCAGAGCCCCGGCGCCCAGCACCAGAGTATCATTGGGCTTCAGCACAACATTGCCTCTGGGAACAATATTTTCACCGCCGCGGCGAATCATCGCCACCAGAATACCGTGAGGCAGCCCCAGGTCCATGATCTGCCTGCCGACCCATCCATCCTGACGGTTCAGATTCACCTTGATAAAATGTACGTCCTCTTCGTGGGCGTATTCACTGAGCTTTTTCAGACGGGAATACTGATCAACGAAGCCTGCGGAAATAATACCGGTGGGAATAGCAACCATGCCCACACCCAGGAAGGTGATAAAAATACTGAAGATCTTACCCAACGTGGTGACGGGATAAATATCACCGTATCCAACAGTGAGAAGCGTGGATACCGACCACCACATACCGGAGAAGGCATTGGTGAAAACCTCCGGCTGGGCTTCGTGCTCCAGCGAATACATGCACAGACTGGAAGCCAGCATCAGAAGTGCAATGGTAAAAACGGAGGAAAGCAGCTGCTGTCGCTTGCTGGAAATGACCTCCGCAATGACATTGATGGAGTCATAGTAGGCATTGATCTGAAACAGCCGGAAAATACGGATCACCCGGAACATCCGGAACACCGCCGCACCGGAGGGAAAGAAAATCGGAAGATAATAGGGAAAGAAGGAGAGGAAATCGATCAGACCGCTGAAAGAAGTAACATACTTTTTGATTGCTCTGGCATCGGATAAATTGGGATAGGTAAACAGGGCTGTCCAGATCCTCAGGCCGTATTCGATTGCAAAGAAAGCCACTGTGACCGATTCCAGAAGCAGCAGTGTACTTCCGTGATTCAGTTCCATCTGATCAAAGGTGTAAAGCACTGTAACCAACACATTTACAACAGTCATCAGTGTTGTAAAAACATCGTAGCACCGGCTGACAAAATCATCCGCGGTGCCGGGCTCAATAATCTCCCAGACTCGTCTGCGCCGCTGCATCCATATCTTTCTATTCTCTTCCATGGCAGCATCTCCTCAAAGATTATATATTTATTATAGCAGAAATATAAAAAAAGTAAATATTTAGGCATAAGAATAGGAGGAACGGTATTTCATACCGTTCCTCTTTTTACTGAATCTTTAACGTTATGCCAGCATGGAAAATCCCAGCAGGATCACAAGGCCGATGACATTGGCTGCCAGGAACACCCCGATAAAGGCACCCACCTTTGCACCGGGCCAGCGCATGTAAAGTTTCAGAGTGATGAGGCTTGCCAGGGACGCGATGGGCGTGCCCAGACCGCCGATGTTCACACCTGCCAGCAGTTCACGCCACTGATCTGTAAAACCGGACAGCAGAACCGCTGCGGGTACATTGCTGATAATCTGACTGGCACCTACGGAGGTCAGCAGGGTGCTTCTGCCCAGCAGATCCTGCAGGAAAACCCGGACCGCATTGACCTGACCCAGATTTTCAGAGACGATGAAAAAGCACACAAAGGTCAGAAGCAGCATGTAGTCGATTTCCTTCAGCAGCTTTTTGTTAAGGATCAGCAGAAGGATCACGATCACAGCTGTGGTGATGATGTAAGATACCACCCGGAACACAGTCAGCAGGCACAGCACAAACAGCGCGCAATAGATCAGCAGGTTTCTGACACTGCTGATATCTGCCTGCTCCAGCTCCTGCTCCTTCAGCTCCCGGGGCAGCACAGGCAGGGCAGCCGCAGCAAGGCAGATCAGGCTCACGGCCGTCAGGGGCAGGGTCACGGAGAAAAACTCTCCGGCAGCCAGATTGAAGGCGGCATAAAGGAAGAGATTCTGGGGATTGCCCACAGGAGTAGCCATGGAGCCCAGGTTGGCAGCCACAGTCTGCAGCACAATGATGGGAATCATGGCTTTTTTGAAGCCCAGCTGTGCCAGCAGTTCCAGGGTAAAGGGAATGAAGATCAGCAGCGCCACATCATTGGTCACCAGCATGGAGGAGAAAAAGGGCAGCATCACCAAGGTCACACCCAGGATCCGGCCGCTCCTGATCCGACGCAGAAGCTGAAAGGTCAGCCACTGGAATGCACCCACACTTTTAAAACCCGCAACCACTGCCATCAGACAAAGCAGCAGACACAGCACCCGGAAATCGATGTAATGCCAGTAGGCTGCACTGGGAGGTACAGCAAACATGGTTGCCGCGGCACAAAGGGCGGCAATACACAGTACATATTCCTTTTTGATAAATTCCTTGATATTTGTCAGCATACAGATACTCCTGTCAAATCCAGTTGTTTCAAAATCCGACAAACAGTATAACAAAGCCTCAAAACAGTGTCAATTATTTTATAGTGCTATACTGATATTTTTATTGCATTGACCGAACCACATCGGTATAATAGCATCAGATTGATTTGATGCGAGGTAATTTCAATGATCACCACAGTTTTATTTGATCTGGACGGCACTTTGCTTCCTATGGATCAGAAGAGATTTATCAAGGCGTATATCGGCCGTATGGCTAAAAAGCTGGCTCCCCACGGCTATGATCCGGAGGCTCTGACCAAAGGCATCTGGCTGGGCACCGGCGCCATGGTGAAAAATGATGGCGCCCAGACCAATGAGCCTCTGTTCTGGTCAGTTTTCAACAAGGCCATGGGCAGAGACTGTCAGCAGGATGAAGAGCTCTTCCTGGACTACTACCGCAACGAATTTCAGCTGGTTGCCCAGGACTGCGGCTTTGATCCCGCAGCATCCCAGGTTATCACACTGCTGAAGGAAAAAGGCATGACCCCTGTCCTTGCCACCAATCCCCTGTTCCCTGCCATCGCCACCCAAAGCCGGGCAAAGTGGGCGGGCCTTGACCCTGATGACTTTGCCCTCATCACCACCTACGAAAATTCCCGGCACAGCAAGCCCAATCCGGATTATTACCGGGATATTCTGGCTACACTGGATGTAAATCCTGAAAACTGCCTGATGGTGGGAAATGATGTCCAGGAGGATATGGTGGCGGAAACCGTGGGCATGCAGGTATTCCTGCTGACACCCTGCATGATCAACCGCACCGGCGAGGACATTTCCCGGTTCCCTCATGGCGATTTCCAGGAGCTCATGACCTTCATCCGGGAGCTTTGATATGACGCTTTATATTCTTGCCTGTCTCGTTCTCGCGGTTGTCTTCGGCGGTAGCTACTATGCCTACCGCATCGCCTTCTATTCCCCCACAGAGGACAGGGAAAAGATCCCCGAAGTCAACGATCCCCACTATACACCCTTCAAGGAGATGATCCGGGATCTGTTCCACGCCCTGGAAAACAAGCCCTGCGAATTTGTAACGATAGAATCCCGGGACGGACTGACCTTAAGCGGAAGATACTACCACACCGCCGACGGTGCACCCCTGGCCATCTGTTTCCACGGCTACAAGAGCTGCTGGCTTACAGATTTCTGCGGCGGTGCCGATATTGCTGCCCAGATGGGTCAGAACATTCTGCTGGTGGATGAGCGTGCCCACGGAAAAAGCCAGGGCAGAACCATCACCTTCGGCATCAAGGAGCGGCTGGATCTTCTGTGCTGGATCGACTATGCCCTTGACCGGTTTGGTGCCGACACCAGAATCCTTCTCTACGGTGTCTCCATGGGCGGTGCCACGGTGCTGATGGCCTCCGGTGAGGATCTTCCCGACAACGTAAAGGGAATCGTGGCGGACAGTCCCTATTCCTCCCCCCTGGATGTGATTCTCTCCGTGGGCAGACAGCGGGGCTACCCTGTCCGGCTGATCAGGCCATTTGTAATTCTGGGTGCAAAACTCTACGGCGGCTTTGATGTACTGGAAACCTCTGCCGAGGAGGCCGTGAAACACGCCCAGATCCCTATCCTCATCATCCATGGAGAAGAGGATACATTTGTTCCTCCGGAGATGAGCTTTAGGGTACAGCAGGCAAATCCCGCCCTGATAGAACGGCATACCTTCCCCGGCGCCTACCATGTTCTCAATTATATGGTGGATACGCCCCGATACAAAGCCATTGTAAAAGCCTTCATGAAGAACGTTCTGTAACCACAGGATCCCGCCAAAGTCAGGCGGGATCCTTTTCATTCCCCACAGGCGGACATTCGTTTTTGCAATGTAGAAAAATTTTCTGATAATTCTGCCCGGGAGTGCAGCACATTTCCGAAAATACATTCCATGACTTGATTTTACGATAAAATAGACTACAATAGGACTATTATTGAAATGAAAAGGCGGGATCCCATGAACAAAATCTACATCCCCAAGGACTATACGCCCATTCTGGATGCCTATGACACCCAGCGGGCCATTGCCTACATCAAAGAGACCTTCCAGGAGGAATTTGCCAAGGCACTGAACTTAAAGCGTGTCTCCGCTCCCCTGTTTGTCACCCAGAGCTCCGGTCTGAACGATAACCTGAGCGGCGTGGAGCGTCCTGTTTCCTTTGATATCCCCGCTGTGGGCATGGATGCCCAGGTGGTTCATTCCCTGGCAAAGTGGAAGCGCCTTGCTCTGAAGCGGTATCACTTCACCCTGGGCAACGGCCTGTACACCGATATGAATGCAATCCGCCGGGATGAGTCTTTGGACAACATCCACTCCATCTACGTTGACCAGTGGGACTGGGAAAAGGTCATTACCCGGGAAAACCGTAACTCTGAGTATCTGAAGCTCATTGTCCGGGCCATTGTCCGGGCTATCTGCGATACCAATGACCGGCTCCATGTCCGGTTCCCCCAGCTTCGTACCGAGCTGGACCCTGAAGTCTCTTTCATCACCTCTCAGGCACTGGAGGATCTGTATCCCGATCTGAAGACCGGTTCTGAGCGTGAAAAGGCCTACGTCAAGGAGCATCACACCGCCTGTATCATGCAGATTGGCCGGAAGCTCCGCTCCGGCAAGCCCCATGACGGCAGAGCACCTGACTATGACGACTGGAATCTGAACTGCGATATCTTCTTCTGGGATGAAGTTCTGGGCAGAGCCCTGGAGATCTCCTCCATGGGTATCCGTGTGGATGCTGAAGCTCTGGACCGTCAGCTGACAGAATCCGGCTGTGATGACCGCAGATCTCTCCCCTTCCATCAGATGCTGCTCAATGACGAACTGCCCCTGACCATCGGCGGCGGTATCGGCCAGAGCCGACTGTGCATGCTGATGATGGGCTGCTGCCACATTGGCGAGGTCCAGGCCTCCGTCTGGGATCAGGACACTGTGGATGCCTGTGAGCAGGCAGGAATCCGGCTGCTGTAAGAGAAATAGTTTGACCCACCTGTCGACTGACAGGTGGGTCTTTTATATCTCGGAGAAGGAGGGATTTGTTAGAGTATTGTCGCAACCAGTTTTTGAACTGGTGAACAGTAATCGATGTCCTCCCCTTCTCCTCCGCTTTCTTTGGCGGAGAAGGAGGGATTTGTTAAAGTATTGTCGCCACCAGTATTTGAACTGACGGCCGCAACATGCCACCGGCATGTTGCATTCAGTCTTTCAAATCCCTCTTACCTTGATAAAAACAAAACCCCATCCATCTGGATGGGGTTTGTTTTTATGGCGGAGAAGGAGGGATTTGAACCCTCGATACCCTTTTGGGGTATACACGATTTCCAATCGTGCGCGCTCGGCCAGCTACGCGACTTCTCCATAAGTGCTCAGCTCTTGCCGACTTCGATATAATACACGATACACCCCAAAATGTCAAGCATTATTTTTTCTTTTTTTCAAATTTTTTCAGTTTACCATCAGGTGTCATATTCGCAGAAATAAAGCCTGTTATTTACCGAGTCATAGATGGCAAAGGTATAATTGTAGGAGTTTCTGCTCAGCACCTGCTCATCACTGTCCGTCTGACCCTGCCGGTCATAGAAATACCAGTATCCCTCTTCCACTTTTGGGAATGTAACTCCGATAAAAGGGCCGGTTGCTGTGGTCTCGGTTCTGGTGCCGTAAATCAGGGTCTGAAGGTTATCTGTCAGCGGCAGCTTCTTCCATCCGCCGGGGCTGGCAATCCCCTGCTCCAGATCCTCATCGTTAAAGGCCAGTACAGCGTAGCCGGTTCCTTCCCCCTGGAAACCGCCATGATCATCGTAGTGGCTTTCCACTGTACCGGCGGACACATCCACCCCAATGGCTTCTGAGATGTGCCGCTGCAGGTAATCATCCTCTCCCCCGACGCGCAGCATCAGACCGATGAGGATTACCACAGCACCGGCGATGCGGACATAGGTTTTGATATGAGGATTTTGAGTGGCCGACTCCAGCCAGACGGGATGGACAAGAAACAGCAAACCGTAGGCAATCCAGCCCAGATTCTGAAAATACTGCCATCCGGTGACCCAGGACAGCAGATGTCCCAGAGATAACAGGATCAGACCCAATAATATCTGACGGGCGTACGTTAACTTTTTCATATCCATCCCTCCTTTGGTTTTATACAATTATAATATCACGGATCCGTGTAAGGGTAAAGACATACGCGCTATGATTTACAAATCCTTTATAAATGAAGAAAAACCGGCCAATTTGGCCGGTTTTGTTATTTCTTCGCTGCGGCTTCCACAAAGCTGCGGAACAATGCTTTTGCTTCCTTAAATTCCGTCAGTTCCTCGGGATGCCACTGGACACCCACCGCGAACCGCTCGCCGGGCATCTCCACTGCCTCCACCACATCATCTTCAGCCGATACAGCGCTGACCGCGAAGGAGTCCGCCAGCTGCCGGATGGCCTGATGGTGGAAGGAATTTACCCTTCCCCTGGTTCCTTCCATGATGGCTTCCAGACGGGTTCCGGGCAGGATCTTCACATCGTGGCTCCTGACATTTCTGGGATACATGGTCAGGCTGTGGCAAAGCTTTCCGTCGCTGGGGAGATCAATGTGCAACGTACCGCCCATGGCCACATTCATCACCTGAATGCCTCGGCAGATGCCCAGAACAGGCTTGTCCGTCTCCTGCATGATATACCGGGTCAGGGCCAGTTCAAAGTCATCCCGACGGGGTGTCACCGCACCCAAAGCGCCGGTGGCCCGCTGACCGAAGAGGGCAGGATCCACATCACCGCCGCCGGACAGCACAAATCCGTCCAGACCTGCCACAATCTCCTCCACGGAGCTGAGATCCACATTATTAGGCAGCAGCACAGGCACGCCGCCTGCCTGAACGATGGCCTTCACATAATTGTCGCCCAAACGGTGCTGCAGCTGGGGAACATTGTCCTGGATCATGGAGTAAATGGCCTGACCCATGGAGCAGGAAATACCGATCAGAGGTCTCATAGACTTTCCTCCTTATGCGTTGCTTAGCACGAAGTGGCAGAACCGCAGGATCTCATACCAGTCATTGCTGTCGAAACAAACCACCTTGTTGTCTTTCAGGTAAGCGCCGGGATAGAAATGCTTGGAATAGGCCACATGATGCTTTACAAAGTCGATCTCCATATGGAACTGTTCCGGCATAGGAACCACACACTCCCGGGCGTGCTTCACAGCCTCCTGAGCAGCCGCCTCGATCCGCTCCACCGCCTCCGCGGGATGCATAGAGGTTACGCCGCCTCCCCTGCCAACGTTCACAGGAACAGTGGTGATGGCGGGAATCAGCTGCTTGGCAAACTCACAGATGGCCGCATCACCGGTGATCATGGCCACGGGAACACCGAAATATCCTGCGGTATAGGCATTGATGAGAAATTCGCTGCAGAGCACACCGTTCAGCCAGACCTGATTGTTCCGGCCGTTCATGGTGTGGCTCAGGGCATTGCCGGGGCAGCCTGCCCATGCATGGTAGCCGGTGAAGAACACTGCGTCAAACTTCTCCTGGTCCAGTCCGCTCATCATGCTGAGCAGGTCACCGGACCAGCTGCGGTTCATGCGGATCTTCCGGGGCAGAATGTTGGGATCAATATTCCGTGCGGAATCATGGGCATCCTTTACCAGCACTTCTTCCGCACCGGCACTGAGGGCACCCCGGCAGGCTGCTGCCACTTCGGCGCTCATCTGCTTGCAGTAGGGAGAATAGTCAAAGGATGTGCTCCGATCGGTCTCAGGCCAGCTGACGATACCGCAGGTACCTTCCATATCGGCACTCAAAAAGACTTTCATATCAGTGTTCCTTTCTATATTAGAAATAGGATGCAACACCGGTTATCTTCCGGTGCAGATCCTCCCGGTAGTCAGGATCAGAAGGATTCAGGCTGTTGATGTCAAAACCGCTGCTTTTTGCGGTGGAATGGCAGTAGCGGTTGTCACCCAGATACATGGCCACATGACCGGGGAAGAACAGCAGATCACCGGGCTTTGCATCCTTCAGTTCAATGGGATACATTGGGAAGCCTTCCTCAATATTCGCATCCCGGTAGATGAGAATGCCGCAGAGCATATAAGCCATGGAGCAGAGTCCGGAGCAGTCAATACCGTGGGTAGACTTGCCGCCCCAGCGGTAGTGGGTATTTTTATAGCGAAGGCAGGCCTTCACCAGCTCCGCTCTCAGGGTATCTTCGTCATCGGAAACGGGCTCTGTGTGATACTCACCCAAAATGCATTCCTTCACGTAGCCGGTCTCCCCATCGGGCAGCTGAACTTCCACCCAGCCATCCTCCGGTTCGCCGACAGGTGCCACCAGAGCACCCAGCGGCAGCGTCTTTTTGATCCAGCCCTGAACCTTAGGAGTGGACAGAATATCACAGAAATTCTTGTTCAGGATCACCTTTTTGGGCATGGCCTCCCAGGCCTCCACCGCTTCATCATCCAGCAGCAAATCTTCATCACAGACGATGCCCTCATAGCGGTAGTGGGTTTTAATCTTCAGCCAGCCGGGAGATACTTCATCCAGAATTTCAACCACCATGCCGCAGAGAACTTCATCCACCAGGGTAGACTGACGGGAATCTTTGGCATACAGGCCG
>JAFZGL010000130.1 GCA_017555395.1 Oscillospiraceae bacterium
CAGAAAGGCCGGAAAACTCTCCGGCGGCTGGCAGCGCCGGGTCAGCATCGCCATGGCACTCATCAGCCAGCCCCGGATCCTGTTTCTGGATGAACCCACCCTTGGCTTGGATGTCATTGCAAGGCATGATCTCTGGGACGTGATCCGCTCCCTGAAAGGCAGGATCACGGTGGTCCTGACAACACATTATATGGAGGAGGCACAGTCCCTTTCTGACCGCATCGGTATTCTGAAAGACGGACACCTGCTTGCGGTGGGCACAGCGGAGGAATTGATGGATCGGGCAGGGGCTCATGATTTTGAAACAGCGTTTGTTTCCATCATAAAGGAGGCGTAAGTATGAGGACATTTACGTTTGCAAAAAGATGCGCCAAAGAGATCCTGCGGGATCCTGTGAATCTGGGTTTCGGTCTGGGATTTCCGCTGGTGCTTCTGCTGCTTCTCAGCGCCCTGCAGGCCAATATCCCGGTGCATTTGTTTGAGATCGATAACCTGGCGCCGGGTATGGCCGTTTTCGGCCTGTCCTTTCTGACCCTTTTTTCCGCAACTCTGATTTCCAGAGACAGGGAAAGCGCCCTGCTGCACAGACTCTATACAACACCCCTGACGGGTCTGGATTTTATTCTGGGCTATATGCTTCCGTTGCTTCCCATCGCCGTGGGACAGACGGTGATTTGTTACCTGTTTGCGATCCCTTTGGGCTTGACGGTCAGCGTGAACATTGTATATGCTATTGTCGGGATCATTCCTATGGCTGTTTTCAATATTGCGCTGGGGCTGCTCTGCGGCAGTGTTCTGGGGGTGAAGCAGGTGGGCGGCATCTGCGGGGCATTGCTGACCAATCTGTCCGCCTGGCTTTCCGGCGTATGGTTTGATCTGAACCTTGTGGGAGGATTTTTTGAGAAGACGGCCAATGTGCTTCCCTTTGTCCATGCAGCAGAAATGGAAAAAGCACTGGTTCGGGGAGACTTTGCTCAGGCGGCAGCGCATATGCTGCCGGTTTGGCTGTATGCCGGACTGATCACTGTGATTGCAGTCTGCTGCTTCCTGGGACAGATGAAAAAACAGTAAGGATCTGAGATGATGAAATACAGACTCGTTATCGATAAAAACGCGCAGGAAGAGATTGTAGCAGTTGTTCATGCGCCATCGGAACTGACACAGCAGATTGAGAATCTTGTCCGGAACTTTTCGGGTCCGGACAGCATTCTGGCCTGCCGGGAAGATGAGATGCGGAAACTGACCTTTGAGGAAATCGAATGTATTACCGTTCTGGACAGAAAGGTGATTGCCATGGATGGGAATGGCAGGCGTTACCGTCTTCAGGAGCGGCTCCGGGATCTGGAAGAGATCATGCCTTCCTATTTTATCCGTATTAACAAATCTGCTCTGGCGAATGAACACCGGATCGTCCGGTTTGATGCTGTTTTCAGCGGCGGTGTGGATGCCGTGTTCCGGTGCGGCTATCGGGAGTATGTGTCCAGGCGGTGTTTTGCAGAGATCAGAAGGAGGTATGAAAGGGTATGAAAAAATTCGTTTTGGAGGTTCTTCGCCGGGGGATGGTAGCCTGCGGATTTGGTCCTCTTATCCTGGTGGTGCTGTATCTGATTTTGAAGCACAGCACTGGCCTGGAGAATCTGACAGTGGATGAAGTCAGTGTGGGAATTGTATCCCTGTCTGTGCTGGCTTTTGTGGCAGGGGGCATGAATGCGGTCTATCAGATCGAACGTCTGCCTCTGATGGTGGCGATTCTGATCCATGGCGGAGTACTGTATATCAGCTATCTGGGAACATATCTGGTCAACGGCTGGCTGGAATGGGGACGTACACCCATGCTGGTATTTACCGGCGTCTTTGCTTTGGGTTATCTCATGATCTGGGCAGTTATTTATGCTATCACAAAGAGGAATACAGATCGGGTGAACACCCTGCTACGGGAAAAACAGCAGAGGGCAGAATAACGGCGGATACCCGATGATAAGAAAGCCACCCCCATTGGGTGGCTTTCTTTCGTTTGTTCTTGCTACAAATCGTATAAAATGACAATACTTGAAACTTGCAACTGTATTATACTATAAACAGAATCAAAACACAAAACAGGATCAAAACACAACAGGAGGAACTCTTATGGATTTACAGGAAATTTCCCTGCAGCTGCAGGCCGGAAAGGCAAAGATCGTAAAGACACTGGTGCAGCAGGCAATTGACGAAGGCATTCCTGCCCAGAAAATTCTGGAAGAAGGTCTGCTGGCCGGCATGAATGTGGTGGGTGTCAAGTTCAAGAACAATGAAGTGTTCGTGCCTGAGGTTCTGGTGGCAGCCCGTGCCATGAACCAGGGTGCCAATCTGCTGAAGCCTCTGCTGATGGAGAGCGGTGTCAAGACCAGTGGCAAGGTCTGTATTGGTACCGTTCAGGGTGACCTCCACGACATCGGCAAGAACCTGGTGAAGATGATGATGGAAGGCAAGGGCCTGGAAGTCATCGACCTGGGCACCGATGTGGCTCCTGAGACCTATGTCCGGACGGCCATTGAGGAGAACTGTCAGATTATCTGCTGTTCTGCCCTGCTGACCACCACCATGGGTGTCATGGCTGACGTGGTAAAGGCTGCGGAAGAGGCCGGTATCCGTGACAAGGTGAAGATCATGATCGGCGGCGCCCCTGTGACCGAGGCCTTCTGCCAGCAGGTGGGTGCCGATGCCTACACCCCCGAC
>JAFZGL010000131.1 GCA_017555395.1 Oscillospiraceae bacterium
CAGGGCGTCCAGAATGGCACGTTCTGTCAGTGCCTGGGCATGGACGGCAGTTCGGACGGAGTCGGAGGATTCCCGGCTGCCGGTGGGAGACAGATGCCAGCCGTTGTTCAGAGCCTCGGTGTAGTACCGGCAGGGATCGTCGGCGGTGAAGTCCAGTTCCATCAGCTGGATCCTTTGGTCGGCTGCGGCAGAGTATGCGAAATTGTTGAAGGTACCGTATTGGCTGCCGGGGTGATTGAACTGACCGACAGCGCCGGGAACCGTGGAAAGTGCGTCGTAGTAAGCATCCAGTGCGCCGCTGTAGCGGCTGTAGGGCTCCTGCATCCAGCTTTGAAAACCCGGTGTGCCGAAGGTGCTGATGTGGCCGATTTTCATCTGGGCGGGCCAGCTCATTTCGTAGCCGAATAAGCCCACGAAGGAGCCGGTAGATGCGGTGGCTGCCGCGGCTTTTCCGGCCGCCCAGTCAGTGCTGACAGCGCTGCCGTCGGCACCGATGGCGGCGGATAAATGGCCGTCAAAGGAATCGCTGTGATCGGTCAGGGCAAAGAAATCCAGACCGGCAGCGGTGGCAGTCTGAAAAACGCCGTCAAGGGTTTCTGCTTCATCGGAAATACCGGAATGGGCATGGAGATGACCAAAATACAGGCCCGGACCGGAAGGTACAGACGCTTTCGGCAGATCCTGAATGGGAGCAGGCTCCGAGGCCGCCGGTTCGGAAGGTTCAGGCTCAGACGGCTCGGACGCAGAAGGCACCGGCTCGGAGGGTGCTGGTTCCTCTGGTTCTGTCGGATCGGATTCGGCGGGTATGGATTCGGTCGGTTCAGACTCCGTCGGTTCAGAGGCCGGAGGCTCCGATGGTTCCGGAAGGGATTCTGTGGGCTGGCTTTCACGGGGCGCTGGATTCTCCGTTTCAGCGAGCACTCCGACCGGAATGCTGGAGATCAAGAGTATTGTACAGATCAGCAGAGACAACAGCTGTCTGGTGAGATGGGATATCATAAAAACAACTCCCAATATTTGTTTCTGTCTTCAACGATTGTAGCATATCTTGTGAGCCCGGACAAGTGAAACACAATATATGGGGAAATCCGAGGCAAAGAAACGAGAAAAGCCTGCCGCGGAGGCGGCAGGCTGACGGTTAGATAAAATTGGAGAACAGGGGGAGCACCACAGCGGTAAGCAGGCCGGCCACCACAAGGGACAGGCTGCTGACAGCACCGGTCAGGGGGCTCAGTTCGTTGGCCTTGGAGGTGCCGATGACGTGTCCGGCGGTGCCGAAGGCCACGCCCCGGGCTACTTCGTCCGTCAGACGGAAGAGCCGGCAGAAGGCAGGACCCATGATGCTGGCGAAGATGCCGGTAAAGACGATGGCAGCGGTGGTGACACCAGGCATGCCGCCCATCATTTCGCTCAGGGCAACGCCGATGGCGGTGGTGATGGACTTGGGCATCAGAGAGATAGTGAGGATGGATTCAAAATTCACCAGAATGCCGAATCCGGCAACCATGATCAGGCAGGAGACAGCGCCCGCTGCCACACCGGCCAGGATCATGGGGAGATTTTTCTTCAGGATCTGGAACTGCTCATACATGGGAACCGCCAGACAGATGGTGGCGGGGGTCAGCAGCCAGGACAATGTGCCCATGCCGGCTTTGTAATCCGCTACCGGCAGTCCGGTGAAGGACAGGAAGATCAGCACCAGAATCACGGAAATCAGAATGGGGTTCAGAAGGGGAGAACGGAATTTTTTCTGGAGCTTCTGTCCTGCCAGGAAGGTGATCAGTGTCAGGGAAACCGGGAGGACACTGATGGCAAGAAGATCAGTCATGCCTGCCGCCTCCTTTCTTCATGAGCAGCTGGGTCAGACAGCCGCTGATACCGAAAACCAGGAAGGTGGTGGCAGCCAGCAGCAGGAAGATGGGCAGCAGCTGATCACTGATGAGGGACCAGTTTTCCACGATGCCCACGGCAGGGGCCACGAACATCAGAGGCATGACGGAAATCAGGAAGGATGAGACATCCTTTACCTGCTCTGTTTTTACGATGCCCAGACAAAGGGCGAGGAACAAAAGCGCCAGTCCCCAGACGGAGCCGGGGATGGGCAGCGGCAGCAGCCGCTGCAGGGCTTCGCCGGCCATGGTGAAGCCGAGAATGATGCAGAACTGAGATAAATATTTCATAGATGCTTTCCTGTCAGCGCAATGCCGATTTTTTCAAGGTTATCTTCACATTCCTTCTGGTTTCTGCGGAAGTATTCCTGGAACAGCATATCCTGCAGAACCAGCTGCGCCACCTTCGCCGGCACGGAGCCGAACTGGAAGGGGGTCTCATTGGAGCCGCAGCGCAGAACCACATCCGCCAGCTGGGCAGCAGGAGATTTGGGGAACCGGGTGATGAGAATGGTGGGGATTCCCCGTGCCTTGGCCAGTTCCAGCACGGCGATGCCGTTGTGGGTGGCGCCGGAGTAGGAGAAGAGGACGATAACATCCGTCAGCTCCATGGTGGCGGCGGCAGACATCTGCATATGGGAATCGGAGACGGCGAAGAATTTGTTGCAGACCGTGGAGAACAGGTGGGCCAGTTCCGAGGCGATGATCATACTGCCGCCGGAGCCGATGCAGATGACCTTTCCGGCCTTTTCCAGCAGGTCAACAGCGGCTTCGATTTCCCGGGGATTCACCATTTCCACCGTCTGCTGGATGGCTTCCTGGGAAAGACGGCCGATTTCCATGCAGCGGCCTTCCAGAGTATTGGCATTGGTGTGGCGGTCCAGCAGGAGACCTGCATTGGCAGTGGCCACATGGCGCGCCATTTCCAGCTTGAAGGCATTGAAGCCCTTCAGGGCAAGGCTCCGGCAGAACCGGGATACTGTGGCTTCGGCCACATTGCATTCGTCTGCCAGCTGGGTGATGGACATGAACTGCACCTGTGCGTGCTGGGACAGCACATAGTCGGCAACCTTCCGCTCCGCGGCGGAGAGCTGATAATAGGAGGCGTGGATCCGTTCTAGAATATTGATGTACTGGTCGTTCATCCCGTCGGCTCCTTTCTGTAAAAACATACGATTAAAGTTTTGTAGAATTCGTATATCTTACCATATACAGGAAGAGAATTGCAAGAGAAGGCGAAAAGATAGTTTTTTTCAAAAGAGTGACAAAGTGAAAATAATATGCTATACTGGGGAAAAGAAACGAACCGGAGGTAATACCATGGCACGAGGCATCTTTCATCCCGACACCCCGCTGATGATTACTGTCACCCAGATCACGGACTGCATTTTTCTCAGCCTGTTCTGGCTGCTTGGCTGTTTCCCGGTGGTCACGGCCGGCACATCCTTTGCTGCGCTGTATGACGCGGTGTACCATGGCTTCCGGAAGGGAAACAAGAATTCCTGGCAGCGGTTTGCGCATACCTTCCGGGGAAACTGGAAGGCAGGCATTGCTCCCACGGCTGTGTTTCTGGCAGTGTCTGCGGTTCTGGGAAAGGTTCTGATCGGCCTGTGGAACAGCGCTGTGGCGGGAAATATCTCCTGGATGCTGTTTTCCGGCGGAGCCTTTGTTGGGATCCTGATCCTGGGCATCCTGAGCCTTCTGTTCCCGGTGCTGTCCCGGTTTGAAAACAGTTTTGCGGGTCTTCTGAAGAATACGGTTTTTCTGGCGATGGCCAATCTGCCCCGGACAGCGGCGCTGGGCCTGCTGAACGCAGTCACCGTGCTTCTGTGCATCCGCTATGTGTTCCCGCTGTTTTTCCTGCCTGCCCTGACAGCACTGATCTCCACGATGTTCATCGAGCCCATGTTCAAGCCCTATATGCCTGAGGAAGATGCCGCATAAGCGGCATCTTTTTTTAGTTCAGCAGACCGGGGATGGCTTCCGCCAGCTTCTGTGCCAGGGTGGCATGGCCGCGGCTGGTCAGGTGCATGTAGTCAACGATGTTGAACTCGCAGCCCATTTCCTGGGCATCCAGGAAGTGCGCGCCGATCAGATCGCACTGTTCCTTATAATATTTGGCCAGTTCCTGGGATTTGACAACACAACCGGTGCCCATAGTGGCGGCTACGTCACTGCTGAGCATGCCTTCGCCGATGTGGGGAGGCGCAATGACCAGAATGTTGGGCTTTTTGCCGCCCCAGCATTCGGTGGCCTGGGCCTTCTTTACCAGACGGGCCATGCCGATGCCGATGCAGGCAGCGCTGGCGTAGAAACGGTCCTTGGTATCATTGGTGCCCAGCATGATCACAAGAAGATCCACAGCTTCATGGCTCTTCAGACAGGGGTAGATGTAGTTCAGGGCGCTGAGGCCTTCGTGGATGGGATCCTCGAAGCAGGTGGTGCGGCCGGAGAGACCCTCTTCGATGACAAGATAATCCTCGCCCAGATGCTTCTGCAGAAGCCGGGTCCAGCGCTGCTCTTCGGTGAAGCGGATGCCGCCGTCGGCGCAGTCGGCGGGGTCGGCGCAGTAGCCGTGGGTGTTGGAATCGCCCAGACAGACAATGTGTTTTTTCATAGGGTAAACCTCCTGTTTTCAGTGAAATGTTGATTAGAATAAGTATATCATAGAAATTGGTAAAAGTCATATTTTTTCCCTTCGTCATAATACAAAAAATGGAAGCGTTGGATTTGTAAGCAATTTACAAATCCTGTTTGAAACGGAAAATAATTTCCTGCAGCGGTTGACTTTGCTGTCGGATTGGACTAAAATAACCACAGTGGATGGTGTAGGATGCGATTGGATTCTGAGGATTCAATTTGACAAAATCCCGTCCTGTTTTTCGGCTTTTTCGGCCTATGCCGTCAAGCATATACAAAATTAATTAGGAGGAAAAATAATGAAGAAGATTATCGCACTTCTGCTGGCCCTCGCCATGGTTCTGTCTCTGGCTGCATGCTCCGTTGAGACCGTTGAAGAGGCACCCGCAACCGAGGCTCCCAAGGCTGAGGCTCCCGCTGCTACCGAAGCTGCTGCTCCCGCTGCTGCTACCGAAATCACTCTGTGGACCTACCCCATCGGCGGTTGGGGCAACCAGGAGACCGTTGATGCTCTGATGGCCAAGTTCGAGGCTGACACCGGCATCAAGGTCAACGTTGACTACCTGACCTACGCTGACGGCGACGACAAGGTCAACACCGCTATCGAAGGCAATGCTGCTCCCGACCTGATCATGGAAGGTCCCGAGCGTCTGGTCGCCAACTGGGGCGCCAAGGGCAAGATGGTCAACATCGCTGACCTGTACGACGACACCGACAAGGCTGAGATCAATGCTGCTGCTCTGGCTGCATGCTTTGCTGATGCCAACACCGCTTACGAGTACCCCCTGGTCATGACTGCTCACTGCATGGGCATCAACAAGACCGTCTTCGAGGCTGCCGGTGCTATGGAGCACATCGATGAGGCAACCCACACCTGGAAGTCCGTTGCTGACTTCGAGGCTGCTATTGCTAAGGTTTACGCTCACACCGGTTCCACTGTCGGCGCTGTCTACTGCGTCGGTCAGGGTGGCGACCAGGGTACCCGCGCTCTGGTTAACAACCTGAAGGGCGGCACCTTCACCAACCCCGAGCACACTGAGTACACCTGGGGCTCCGAAGAGAACATCG
>JAFZGL010000132.1 GCA_017555395.1 Oscillospiraceae bacterium
GGACTGATCCGGTCTGCCGATCCAGTAGCGGTACAGGTCAGCATGCATGTAAACCAGTTTCTCCACATGGGGCAGAACCTGACAGACCATCAGATTGTCCTCGTAGAAAACATGCTTCGGCAGGGGATTAGGGCATCGGCGCATGACCTCCGTGCGGAAGGTGCAGGAATGGATGGTCAGCATCTGGTGCATCCGTAATTTTTTCGTATCCTGCCAGCCGAAGATCCGGTTCTCCGGCAGGGCATTGGAATAGTCGATGGACCGGTCGCCGATGCCGTCGGAATGGACATAGTAGTAGTTGGTCACCGCCAGATCCACACCACCCCGGGCTTCGCAGTCTTCCAGCATATCCAGAAAGGCTGGGAAGTCTTTGCTGACCGTGTCGTCACTGTCCACCACCTTGAAATATGTACCGGTGGCATGCCGCAGTCCCTGGTTGATGCCCTCGCCGTGGCCGCCGTTTTCCTGATGGATCACCCGGACGATATCCGGATATTTTTCTGCATAGGCATCCGCAATGGCGCCGGTATTGTCCCGGGATCCGTCATCGATGATGATGATCTCCACCCGGTCGCCGCCGGTGAGCAGGCTGTTGATGCAGGCTTCCATATAGTCCTGGGAGTTATAGCAGGGGACTGTGACTGTCAGTAATTTCATAATTTCTCACCTGAGTTCTTTTTCTGCCGCATCCAGCGCCGAGGCAATGACCGCGTCCATATCATAGTAGCGGTATTCCGCCAGTCTGCCGCCAAAAATCGTCCCGGTCTCCTGCAGCGTCATAGCTCTGTAGGTTTCATACAGGGCGCTGTTTCTGGCATCGTTGACCGGATAATATGGCTCGCTGCCGGGCTGCCACTCCTGGCTGTATTCCCTGGAGATGACGGTTTTGGGCTGGGTGCCGAATTCAAAATGCTTGTGCTCGATGATCCGGGTGTAGGGTGTATCCGGATCCGTATAGTTCACCACGGCGTTTCCCTGGAAATTATCCGTATCCAGCACTTCCGTCTCGAAGCGGACACTGCGGTATTCCAGATTGCCGTGACAGTAATTATAATAGCGGTCAATGGGGCCGGTGTAAACAGTTTTCTCGGTTAAGGAATCCCAATGCGCTTTGTTTTCCAGATAATCGGTGTTCAGCTGCACCTCGATACCCCGGAGCAGATTCTCCATCATGGCGGTATAGCCTCCGACAGGTATGCCCTGATAGAGAGCATTGAAGTAGTTGGTATCAAAGGTGAAGCGGACAGGGAGACGGCGGATGATGAAGGCGGGCAGCTCACAGCAGGGACGGCCCCACTGCTTTTGGGTATAGCCCTTCACCAGTTTCTCATAGATATCCGTGCCCACCAGAGAAATGGCCTGCTCTTCCAGGTTCCGGGGCTCTGTGATCCCGGCAGCAGCACGCTGCTGTTCGATCTTTTCCCGGGCCTGCTCCGGGGTGATGACACCCCACATCTGGTAGAAGGTATACATATTGAAGGGCAGGGAGTACAGTTCGCCCCGGTAGTTGGCCACGGGGGCGTTGGTATAGCGGTTGAAGTCCGCGAACCGGCTGACATACTGCCAGACAGCTTTGTTGTTGGTATGGAAAATGTGGGCACCATATTTGTGGACCTGAATGCCTTCCATTTCTTCCGTATAGACATTGCCGCCGATGTGAGAACGCTTGTCGATCACCAGAACGCGTTTGCCTGCATCGGTCGCCTGCCGGGCAAAGACTGCGCCAAAAAGTCCTGCGCCGACGATAAGATAATCATATTTCATAGAGTCACCTGATTTCGCTGAAACGGGGTTGCTCCCCGTCCACGATTCGGGACGGGGAGTGTAAAAGTTCCTTGCAGAATGTGTTATTTTGCCACAGTGTCGTCTGTGATGGTGAGAATCGCCTCTTCCATGGACATACCGGCGGCGATGGCCTCTTTTCGGGCAGCGTTGACAGCCTGGATGGTCTTGATCCGCTGACCGTCCAGCTCATAGCCCTTCATGGCCCAGAGCGTTGCGGCCCAGGCAACCATGGGGACGATGCAGAACAGGGCGATGACCACCCAGTTCATGCCGGGGGCATAGGGAGTTTCCTTCAGGGGCAGGAAATCGATGCCGATGAACAGCAGTGCGATGGAAACCACGGTGGCCGCCAGAGAGGACACCAGTTTGTCAACCAGACTGAACAGGGTGCCCATAATGCCGGGGATGAACTTGCCGGAACGGTAGGTTTCATAGTCGGCACAGTCCGCCACCATGGGGATG
Organism: Oscillospiraceae bacterium; assembly: GCA_017555395.1. GTDB lineage: Bacteria > Bacillota > Clostridia > Oscillospirales > Oscillospiraceae > Faecousia. Next base: position 2,248 of record JAFZGL010000132.1, read on the forward strand.
GGCATATCGGCGGTGGAGTAGTAAGCACCGTAGCCGATGCCGAAGAACAGGATGAAGGCGATGGTATACAGGTTGACAGACAGGCCGTTCGGTCCGAAGAGGCTCAGGGTGGTAGCAGGATTGCCGGGCTTCCACAGAAGAAGCAGGGCCAGCACACCGATATAGCAGATAAAGGCCAGACGGACATAGGTGACCAGGGATTTCTTCTGACCGTACTTCTGGGAGGTGCGGACGGTCATCACAAAGAAGGGGGCAGAGAAGACATAACCCAGCACCATCATGGGAAGATACAGGTTGTCGTAGTTGCCCATCATGCAGGAGTAGAGCATGATCAGAACAGTCATGTTGGTGGCGATGGCCAGAGCCAGCTTGCAGCCGCCGCCGGCAACCATCAGCCGCTGCAGAGGCTTGTTGGTCTTGACGATCTGGATGTATTCGGAGACCTTCACAGCTTCCTGCTTGCCGCCAATACCGAAGTACTTTTCGTTGTCCTTTTCCCAGATGCCGATGATGGCCAGCACAGTCAGCAGCACAGATACCGCAATGCCGATGGGGGTCATGATGGTGTACCACAAGGCATTGTAGTCACCGGCCAGGCCGTCACCTGCAATGATGGGACCCAGGGCCTGCATCACACCCATACCGGCCAGGGAGCCGACCGTATTGAAGATGGTGAACAGGGGGCGCTGATTGGGATCATTGGTCAGAACGGGCTGTGCCGCACGGGTGACAGAGGTCTGGAAGGTGTAGCCAATGACCCACACCGCATACAGGCCGATAAAAGCCGCATACCGGGCCCACATCATGGTTTCCGGGATCATGGGAGATACCACGTACAGCAGAATCACAGATACCGTCATGATCAGGTTGCCGATGACCATAAAGGGACGGAATTTGCCGAATTTGGTGTTGGTCTTGTCCATCAAAGCGCCGATGATGGGATCGGTAATGGCATCAAAGACGCGCATGCCGGTAACCATGAAGGAGGCGAACACAGCAATCAGACCCAGCACGTTGGAGCCGAAGGAGGCAATGTAGCTGAGGATCAGAACAAAATAGACATTTGTGGCGCCATTGTTCATGGGAAACAGCACCAGCTGGTACAGCTTGGCCCGGTTCAGGCCGGAATTTTCATTCATAGATAATCTCTCCTTGAGATGTGTGGAAGATATGGCCGCCGCTAAGTCCAGTTGCCGCCGTTGCCGCCGTCCCTGGGCAGCTTGTAGGACATGTTGGGTTTGGCCACATGGCGGATCACAGCGGTATCCCGCAGGTCGCCGGAAACGGCCTCCAGCTGCATCTGCCCCAGATTGTGAACCCGGAAGGTGAAGACATGGCTGCCGGTTTTAGTGGCCACCTTCTTGCCGTTGGCATAGAGGGTCACCGTATCCTGATTGGAATAGACCTTCACTTCATTGACGGTCTCCACCCGGTCCACGAACCGCTTGCCGCAGATGTGGACGAAAGGTTCCTTGCTCCACCAGGCTTTGTAGATATAGAAGGAATCCTTTTTGGTTTTCCGGTCAAAGGTCACCAGACCCTTGTGGTTCATGCCGGGCTCTCCGCCCTGATTCCGGGCATCCGCCGCAAAATCAAACATATTCCACAGGTGGGTGGCCCACATGAAGGGTCGCTTGTCAAAGAACTTCAGCATATACTCATTGTATTTACACTGATATTCCTCGCTCTGATCGCCCCGGCGGGGATGGGCACTGTGGAGATTGGGCATACATTCGCAGCCGTACTCGCTGTAACCCAGGCAGCGGTTCGGGTACTTCCAGTGAAAGAAATCCACCCAGAAGTTGTTCAGGAACATGCCGGGCACATACCAGCCCAGGTACAGGTTCCAGCTGACGATGTCAGAGACCTTGTGGGCCACAGGATTGAAGGGACCGCAGACTGCGTAGCAGGCCAGAGTGGTGGGGCGGCTGGGATCCATTTCATGGATCAGATCATTCAGCACACGGTGGTTGTCCATCATATCCTTCTTATCCTTGGTGGAGATGGTGATCTCGTTGGAGATGCCCCAGACACAGATGGAGGGATGGTTGTAATTCTGGACAATCAGTTCGGTCATCTGGGAGATGGTGTTCTCCCGGCCATTTGGCATATGCTCGGAGATGTAGGGGATCTCCGCCCAGACCACGAAGCCGTATTCGTCGCACAGATCATAAAAATACTGGTCATGCTGATAGTGGGCCAGACGGATGGTGTTGGCGCCGATCTCCCGGATCATGGCCATATCCGTATCGTGATGCTCCTTGTGCAGGGCATTGCCGATGCCCTTCCAGTCCTGATGGCGGCAGACACCCCGCAGGGGATAGCTGCGGCCGTTCAGGAAAAAGCCCTTCCGGGGATCCACATGGAAATACCGGGCGCCGAACCGGGTGGAAACAATATCCACTGCAGCGCCCTCCACCGTCAGGGTGGCTTCACAGATATAAAGATAGGGATCCTCCAGACCGTCCCACAGATGGACATTGGGGATCATAATTTCGGTATCCGTGCCCTGGCCGGAGGCGACAACATTGCCTTCGGCATCCTTCAGGACGATGGAAACAATGCCGTTTTCCGCGTTGTGCCAGGTGCGCACCCAGACGGAGGCATCCTTGCCGGAGACTTCCGCATGAACTGCGATACCGGGGCCGCCGAAATGATCCATGTCAAAGTGATGGCGGTTTACGGTGATCAGCTTCACATTCCGGTAGATACCGCCGTAGAAGGTGAAGTCAGCCTTCTGGGGATAGACCCGGTCATTGACAGAGTTGTCGACCGCCACCACCAGGTGATTTTCCGGCTTCAGGTAATCGGCGATGTCGCAGCGGAAGGTGGAATAGCCGCCGTCATGGGTCATCACCACAGAGCCGTTCAGGGTCACTGCCGCGGACGCATTGACGCCGTCAAACTGCAGGTAGACCCGCTCGTCGGCAGAAAACTCCGGCATGGGGAATTTCTTTTCGTAGATACAGGTACCCCGCCAGTAATCATTACCGCCATCCTGACCGTCCTTGGCATTCCAGGTATGGGGGATATTCAGAACTGTTTCGGTGCCGTCGTGGTACCGGAACAGCCAGTTGTCATTGATGAGCTGCTCTTTTCGCATGGGAACCTCCTCATGATTTTTGAAAGGTTCCCTGCCCGGGTTCCGGGCAGGGATGAACAGGTTACGCCTTTTTGGATGCCTTATATTTCAGCAGAGCTGCCTTATAGGCATGATATTCCGCGGTCTTTCTCAGCTTCACGCTGCGGATGATCCACATCACCAGGAAGGGAACAGTCAGGACAGCCAGGATCATGGTAACAGTCTTGGCCAGACGCAGGATGGCGGGAGTGACCTGTCTGACGACGGTATTTTCACCGACGCCGTTCATGGCAGCGGAATTGATGATGGTGTACAGGTTGTGGTGCATGGCTTCCACCAGTGCGTTCACAACGATGGGGTCGGGATTTTCACCGCCGACAGTCTCCTTCAGATCGTCGGTGGCATAGGTCAGCATTGCGTCGAAACAGGTAACACCGCCTGCAACGATGGCAGCAGAGGCATCGCAGTATTCGGTCAGGATGTTATCGGTGATGTACATGGCCTTGTTGCCCCACTCGCCCCGGAGGATACCGGACATCAGCTTCTGGTTGAAGCCGGACCAGGTGGTGCCCCAGCGGGTATAGGCAGTCATGACGCCGCCGCGGCCATTGTTCTCCTCCAGAGCCTGCTGGAAGGCCTTCAGATAGACTTCACGGGCGGCCTGCTCGGTGAGCCATGCGGCCTGACCCAGACGGTCCTGCTCGGAGTCATTCAGAGCGAAGTGCTTGAACACCACATCGATACCGTGGTTGACCAGAGCGGAAACTTCCGCATGGGCCATTTCACCGGCCAGGAAGCCGTCCTCGGAGTAGTACTCGAAGTTACGGCCGCCGTAGGGAGTACGGTGGGTGTTGGCGCCGGGGCCATAGAGGCAGGAAACGCTGGCGTCCAGACAGTCATAGGCGATCATCTGGCCGACTCTGTACATCAGGTCGGTGTTGAAGGTGGCCGTCATCACGTCCTCGGAGGTGAATGCGGTGGCTTCAGCGGACTTGCCTTCCATGGTGACCAGACCGCCGCCGAAGAGGGAGACAGTCAGACCCTGGGGGCCGTTCTCATCACGGGAGCCGGGTGCGCTGACGGAGGGGACAGCATGTCTCCAGTGGAAGCAGTCGCTGACGCTCATCAGCTCTTCCATGGTCAGATTCTCCAGCAGCTTGTTCCAGGCGGGATCGTCATAATCCTTGTCAGCCATGACGCCGTCCTTGTCCTCGTCCATGTTGAACATATCATAGAGGGTCAGGCCGTTGGCTGCATTCAGAATGGGCAGATTCTCCCACTCGGCGGGATACTCATAGAACGCTCTGCCGATGCCGGCCCAGCGGTCCAGAGCCAGTTCGGCTACCATCTTTTCGATGATCTTCAGTTCGATGTTTTCACGCCAGGTGCCACTCCAGTCGTTTCTGGACAGGAAGGTGACCACATCCTCGCCGTAGTACAGGTTGGGATCCGCATGATCCAGCTGGTTGGTGATCTCGGTGCCGTTGAGGGACTTGGCGTAGGTCTCCTTGTCAAAGTCCATCTCCCAGCTGTAAACCAGGTCTGCCTTGCCTTCGGCATCCATGCCGTCGGCAACGGTCTTGCCGTGGGCTGCCAGAACGTTGTTGGCTGCGTCATGGGCATCGGTGGCAGCGGTCAGGTAGTAGGTGCCCTCATCCAGGATGTAGGTCTTTGCACCGTAGGCATCGTAGGCAGCCAGATCCCGCTCGTCCACCTGAACGGTCAGAACCTCAGAGGCACCGGGAGCCAGGATTGCGGTCTTGCCGAAGCCAACCAGCTGAACAGCTGCCTTTTCGACCTTGTTGTCGATGTCATACTGGGTATAGGGAGAGGACAGGTAGACCTGAACGGTCTCCTTGCCTTCCCGGTCGCCGGTGTTGGTGACGGTGACGGAAACATTGTAGCACTTTTCGCCGTTTTCATTGACACCGGTCTTAACGGTCATGTCACTGTATTCGAATGTGGTGTAGGACAGGCCGTGGCCGAAGGTGAAGGCCACTTCCTTGCCGTACTGATCGACATAGTCACCGGCATTGCCCTGACCCATAACCGCATCAAAGTATCTGGTCTCGTAATACTTGTGGCCCACATAGATACCTTCCTGGTATACCATGTAGGAAGATGCCTGGTCGGGAACCTGGCCGTCAAAGTTGGCATATTCCAGGGCGATGTAGTTATGCATGGCGGGAGAGGACAGATTGTCATAGCAGTAGGTATCCACCAGAGAACCGGAGGGGTTGACCTTGCCTGCCAGAATATCCGTGACGGCATTGGTGCCGCTGATGCCCAGACCGCCGACCCACAGGCAGGCGTCCACATCGTAGTCCTTCAGGAAATCCACCTGCAGGGAATTGGAGGTGTTGATCAGAACGATGATGCTGGAGATCTTGCCTTCCTTCTTAAGTGCATCGGCATAGGCCATCAGGGCTCTTTCATTATCGTTCAGCGCCAGGTAATTGAACTGGGTGGTAACGCCGTTGCCGTCCACGTAACCGGGGAAGGCGCAGTCATAACCCTCGCCGCCCACACGGGAGAAGGTGATGATGGCAGCATCGCCGTAGGCAGCGATGGAATTCTTAACATCTTCGGGATACTTTGCGGGATCGATTTCGGAGATAGGTGCCTGGCCGCCCAGGGTGGCATTCTCACCGCCGGTACCGCCTTCAGCGGAGGCTTCCTTCAGGGCAACACCCTCTTCGCTGTTGTACCAGTCCCACAGGGTGGCGTTGACCTCAAAACCGCTCTTTTCCAGAGCAGCCTTCAGGTTGTCTGCCTTGGAGGCATCCACATTGCCGGAACCGGTGCCGCCGTAGGTCAGGTCTACGGAATTGACGGACAGGGTAGACACCTTTGCGCCCTGTGCCAGAGGCAGTGCGCCGTTGTTGAGCAGCAGGGCAGCACCCTCTGCCTCAACCTCATAGCAAAGCGCCTGGCCGGCTTCAAGCCGTTCCTCCTGAGACACGCCCATGCCGGGATAATAGATGGCATTGCCGTCTCTGTTCTCCAGCTCCCAGAAGCTGTTGCCGGCCACCAGAAGGGAGATGGTATTGTCGAACATACCCAGAACAATGTTCATGGGTGCCAAAATCGCAGTCAGAACAGCCAGGATAATGGCCAGGGTCTTCCAGGGCTGCAGCAGCTTGCGCTTGACTTTTTTGTAGGCTTTTTTCTCTTTCTTATAGGGCTTTGCCATGATGCGATCTCCTCTTTCTTTTATGAAATCATGTTTATTATATCGTTTTTACATCGTTAAACGCAATTCGCACTATTGAACAAGTGTGCCACTTTCTTAAAAAAGAAACAGGACGAAATTGTCGAAAACAACAACATCGCCCTGTTTGTTTATAAATTATAAAAGGCCTGAGGCAGCACCCAGATGGCATACTCCGCCATCTGTTCCGGCGTTTCCCGATAGCCATCCCGGCTCCAGTAATACAGCAGGGAGAAAAAGTCAGTAACACCCACCATCAGACCGATCTCCACCAGCTTGGGATCCAGGCTGCTGTTGCTCAGAATGCCGATTTTTTCTGCCTGGATGAAGTTGAGGGACCAGGTCATCAGCCGGGATTCCAGTCCGTTCTGAATCAGGGCATCCAGCTTGACGCGGTTGTCCCCGTCCCAGAACCGGAAGATCCGGACAAAGCTCTCCTTCATATGTGCCGGGCTGACACGAAGCCCGTACACGGAATCCAGAAAACACTGCTGCATCAGATTTTCAATCATGGAATCCAGAACATCATCCTTGCTTTCAAAATAATGGTAGAAGGTACGTCTGGGGATGTCTGCTTCCCGGCAGATGTCTGTCACGGAGATCTCTTTATACGGCTGCCGCAGCATCAGATTCAGCAGACTGTTTTCCAACTGTGCTTTCTTTTGGACTGCGTATTCTGTATGACACTGGGTTGCCATGAAAACACCTCATTTGCAGGAGTGTAATAATTATTTTTATCATATCATACCTGGCTGAATTTGTCACGGCTCTTTTCGGCGCCCGGCTGCCCCTGCATTGCCAAAAAACTGCGCCGGAGATTTCTCTCCGGCGCAGAACAGAAATGAAATTACTTGGCAGCCTTCTTCTTGAAGATCTTTCCGGCAAATTCCTTCAGCTGGCCGCCGAACAGGGTGCCGACGATCAGGATGATGAAGAACCAGCAGATGACAGTGCTGAAGAAAACGGTGGGATCGCCGCCGGACTTCAGCAGAGCGGTACGGAAGTTCTTTTCTGCCATGGGTCCCAGGATCAGGCCCAGGATAGCGGGGCTGGTGGGAACCTTGGCCTTGCTCATGAAGTAGCCCACAACACCGGCAATCAGCATGACCCACACGTCAAACAGGCTGTTCTTCATGGCGAAGGAGCCGATGATGCACAGTGCGAAGATAATGGGGGTCAGGATGACCTTGGGAACGGACAGAACCTTGCTGAACACACGGATGCCGGCAAAGCCGCAGATGCACATCAGGGTGTTGGCAATGAACATACCGATGAAGATGGTGTAGACCAGGACCTTGTTGGTCTCGAACAGCATGGGACCGGGGGTCAGACCCTGAATGGTCAGAGCGCCGATCATGATGGCGGTAACAGCGTCGCCGGGAACACCCAGAGTCAGCATGGGGATCAGAGCGCCGCCGGTAACGCCGTTGTTGCCGCCCTCGGGGCCGCAGATGCCTTCGATGGAGCCTTCGCCGAACTTTTCGGGTTCCTTAGCCATGCCCTTGGCCACGTTGTAGCCAACGAATGCGCCGATGTCCGCACCGGCACCGGGGATGATGCCGATCATGGTGCCGATCAGGCCGGTGATGGGGGAGATCCGCAGCAGAGCCTTCAGGTCTTCCTTCTTGGGGATGATGTTGGTGACCTTTATCTGCTCTTTTTCTTCAGCGAAGATGTCCTCAATGTTCTCGAATGCCTGGCTCATGGCGAACAGGCCGATCATGATGGGGATGTAGCTGATGCCGCCCATGAAGTTGTAGTTGCCTTCGGGGCAGAAACGGATATAGCTGGTGACGGAGTCGATACCGATGGTGGCAACCAGGATACCGGCGCAGCCGCACATCAGACCCTTTTCCACATTGTCGCCGGAAATGGAGCCAATGATGCACAGACCGAAGACTGCCAGCAGGAAGAACTCAGCGGAGGAGAACTTCAGAGCCAACTTGGCCAGCTGGGGAGAGATGGTGACCAGCAGCAGAACGGAAATAACGCCGCCGATGTAGGAGCCCAGGGTGGCAACACCCAGTGCACGGCCGGCTTCACCGCGCTGGGACAGCTTGTAGCCTTCGATGGCGGTGGCTGCGGAAGCAGGGGTGCCGGGGGTGTGCAGCAGAACAGCGGAGATGGAGCCGCCGTAGATAGCGCCGACATAGATGCCCAGCAGCATCAGGATACCCTGAGCGGCATCCATACCGAAGGTCATGGGCAACAGCAGGGCAACACCCATGGTTGCGGTCAGGCCGGGCAGTGCGCCGATGCAAATACCGGAGATAACACCGATCAGCATGTACAGGAAAACGACGGGAGTCAGAGAGGTGGTAAAGATTTCAACGAGCATATCCATAAATCTAAACCCTCCTTATTAGAATGCCAGAATGCCGAAGGAGCCCACAGGCACATTCAGCACATACTGGAAGACGCAGTAGATCACCAGAGTGACTACAACGGAAATCAGCACAGTAATGATGGGCTTCTTCTTGGCGAACCAGTGGATAAAGATCGCTTCCATAACGGTGGTGGCGATGATGAAGCCCAGGAACTCCAGGACAGCAACATAAGCAAACAGGATGCCCATGGTGATGTAAACACGCTTGGTGCCTTCGTTCCACATTGGAACATCGGTATTTTTCTCAGCGGGCATCTTGATGGACTTCATGGCCAGCAGGGCAGCCAGAGCCAGCATCATAGCAGAGATAACGATGGGCCACAGACCGGGGCCGGGAACACCGGTGCCGTAGTCGGCAGCGGTGGGATAGCCGGCAGCCAGGATGATCAGCAATGCACCGATGGCAGCGCAGACGCCGGCAAAAATCAGGTTCATTTTCTTCATAGTTTGTATTTCTCCCTACGATAGAGTTACGATGAATACAATGATGGGGGCGGCGCAAACCGCCCCCAGGGGACTTAAGTAACTAAGGACCGGTTAAGAAATTAGCCGACCTTCAGACCCAGGTCAGCAACCAGGCCGGTGTACATCTCCAGCTGATCAGCGATCAGAGCATTGAAGGAAGCGCCGTCCATGATGTCGATGACGTTGTTGGTGTTGGTCATGAACTCCTTGAAAGCGTCGGAGTTAGCTGCGTTGGAGAAGATCTCGTACAGCTTGGCAACGGTCTCATCGGGAGTGGAAGCGGGAACAGCCAGGCCTCTCCAGGTACCCAGGACTGCGTCGTAGCCGCATTCCTTAGCGGTGGGAACATCGGGGATAGCTTCCAGACGGTCGTTGGCCATAACTGCCAGAACCTTCAGGTCGCCGGACTGAACGAAGGAGTTGACTTCTGCGTAGGAAACTGCGACTGCGTCGATGTGGCCGCCCAGCAGGTCGGTGATAGCGCCGTTAGCGCCGTCGTAACCAACGTGCTTGAACTCGGTACCGGCAACCTTTGCCAGACCAGCGGCTGCCAGGTGCCAGATAGCGCCGATGCCGGAGTTACCGACCTGGACTTCGTTGGACTTGGAGTACTCGATGAAGTCTTCCAGAGTGTTGAAACGGTCGTCGTCAGCCTTGACGGTGATGGCGGAAGCAGCGGAGTTGACCATCATGATGGGCTTGAACTGGGAGTAGGTCAGGCCTGCGTTGTTGCCCATGGCTTCCAGGGTGGTCAGCTCGACGGTGACCATGGTGATGATGGAGCCGTCGTTCTTGGCGTTTGCGCCGTACAGCATGCCGGTAGCGCCGCCTGCGCCGGAGCGGTTCTCGACGGTGATAGCCTTAAAGCTGTCCTTTGCTGCGTCAGCCAGACCACGCATAACAGCGTCGGTGCCGCCGCCTGCATCATAGGGAACGACACAGGTAACGTTCATCTTGGAGAAGTCGGAGCCGGCAGATGCGCCGCCGCCGCTGCAGGCGGTCATGGACATGACCATAACCAGAGCGAGAATCAGAGCGATGATTTTCTTCATGTTTGTACCTCTTTCTTGATTGTGTTTGTTTTATTTGACACCTGACGGTGTTCAAACTGATGTAAGGAACACTTTTACAGCGCTGCCACCATGGCCCTGGCCACTTCGGTGATCTTGTGGTATTCACCGGCGTCGATCCAGGTCTTGTTGGCCAGATTGCCGCCGACGCCCACGCCGATGGCACCGGCTGCCAGGTATTCGCCGATGTTCTTCTCATTGATGCCGCCCACGGCCATCATGGGGATATGGCTCAGAGGGGCCTTGATGGCTTTTAAGTATCCGGGACCGAAGGTGGAGATGGGGAAGAGCTTCACGATATCGGCACCGGCCTCCCAGGCTGCCACCACATCGGTGGGAGTCAGGGCACCGGGCATGGACACCATTCCCAGCTCTCTGGTCCGGCGGATCACATCGGCATTGGTATTGGGGGAGATGATGAACAGGCCGCCGGCCTTATGGGTCAGCTCCACCAGATGGGGGGTGGTGACGGTGCCGGCGCCCACCAGCATCCGGCCCTCAAAGGCTTTGGCGATCTCACCGATGGATGCGGCTGTGGTCTCCCAGCTGTCGGGATTTCTCTGGTCGTAGGTGATCTCCATCATCCGGATGCCGCCGTCGTACAGCGCCTGCGCTACTTTCAGGCACTTTTCCGGCTCGATGCCCCGGACAATGGCGATGATCTTTTCCTTGTTTGCCCACTGGATCACGGTCTCACGCATGTTTGGTCACCTCATATTTTTTATATTTATTATGCGGCCTTGTATAATTCTTTTGTAAGAAATAAGCCCATCTGCCGGGCCTTATTCTGTGCCGTAATGTTCCTGCACCAGCAGACACATGCTGTCGATGGCCTCTCCCACCTTTTCCGGAGAAGTCAGGATTCCGGATTTCAGCCGGGAATACCGCAGTCCGTCAAAGGCGATAAAAATCAGATTCGCAAGATGCTCCACATCCGTATCCGGTTTCAGTTCACCATTTTCAATGGCCTGCTGCAGGGCATCCTTCAGCATCCGGTAACCCCGGGCATAAATATCCCGGATCTTCTCGTTGATATCGTGCATCCGTGGATCGCTGCTGATTTCCACCGGAAACTCCGGCTTGTTTTCCCGGAGATTTCTGGTGGCATAGTACAGATACCGCCGAAGCTTTTCAGAAAAGCGACAGCTCTGGCGGAGCAATTCCACATGAGCATCTATCTCCCGGCGGAAGTTTTCTTCCATAGCAGCCAGAAAGATATCCTTTTTGGTCTTATATCGGTAATACAGGGGACCCCGGCTGATCTGAGCCGCATCTGCAACGTCCTGCATGGACGTTGCTTCAAATCCCTTTTCCGAAAAAACTTTGATAGCCGCTTCGACAATCCGGCGGTCATTCTGTTTTGTTTCTTCCGCTGTGGTTCGCATCGCAGTTTTTTGCTCCTGTCATTTCCACTTTACGACGATTATTTAATATTTAACCATATCTTAACTTCAAAGTCAAGATTCGGCTAAGATATATTTTAACGTTTGGTAAAGATAGACAGTTTTTTTATCATTTTCTTTACATTGCCAAATTGAGGTTTCCTGTGCTATTATAAAGAATATAACGTATTAAAGCAGAGAATCGCAGGAGGTCTCTATGAAAGAATACATGTTCTACAATCCGGTCAGATATTTATTCGGCAGCGGTGTCATCGGCAAACTGGGCGACCATGCCGCCGCTCTGGGCAAAAAGGCCCTTCTGGTCACCACCCCCGGCACCATGGCACGTTTCGGCAGCAGAATCGGCGATATCCTTACCGCTGCAGATGTGGAGTATCAGGTGTTTACCGATGTTCAGCCCAATCCCCTGGCCTCCGGTGTCCGCGCTGGTGCCAATCTGGCAGAGCAGACCGGCTGCGACCTGATCGTAGGTCTCGGCGGCGGCAGCGCCATGGATACCGCCAAGGGTATTGCGTTCCTCACCGGAAAAGAGGGCGGCGTCTTTGATTACATCACCGGAAAGCGCACCGGCACCACAGCTCTCCCCATCATCTGCATCACCACCACCGCAGGCACCGGCAGTGAAGGAAACGCCACCGCTGTCTTCACCAATGATGAGACCCTGGACAAAAAGGGTCTGGTGAACCCCCTGATCTATCCCAAGGTATCCTTCATCGATTCCGACTTCATGGCCACCCTTCCGAAGGATCTGATCGCCGGTCCCGGCTGCGATGCCCTGTTCCACGCTTTCGAGTCCTACCTGTCCAAGGACCGCCATCCCATCAGCGAGATGTACTCCCTGGAGGCCATGCGGCTGTCCATTGAGAATCTTCCCAAGGTTTATCACAATCCGGCGGATACCGAAGCCTGGGATAAGGTGATCCTGGCCAATACCCTGGCCGGCATCGCCATCGGCTGCGCCGGCACCACCGTGCCCCATGCCCTGGGTCAGCCTGTCAGCGGTCTGCTGAATGTGGCGCACTCCGACTCCCTGGTGTGTCTGTATCCCGCCTTCATGAAGTTTACCGCCCAGGCGGCACCGGAGCGGTTCGCCGTCCTCGCCCGTCTGCTGGGCTGCGACACTGCCGGAAAGACCGCCGGAGAAGCCGCTGAAATGAGCATCGGTGCCATGACGGAGTTCCTGAAGGGCATTGATGCCTACAAGAAGCTCTCCCAGTTCGGCGTCACGGAAGCCCACATCGACCGGCTGGCAGAAGGCGCCACCACCATGATGAAGGTTGTTCTGAACAAAAACCCCATCGTTCCCACCCTGGAACAGGTGAAGGAACTGTACCGGGAAAGTCTGTAACCAAACACAGCAAGGAGGCAATATGAAAAAGTACATCATCGCCATTGACGGCGGCACCACCAACACCCGTGCCAGCCTGTGGGACGCCCCCGGCATCTGCCTGGATATTGTCAAGTCCGAGGTCGGTGTCCGCATCACCAGCATCGAAGGCAGCAATTCTTCCCTGAAGGCTGCTGTGAAGGGTCTGCTGGAGCAGCTGCTTCAGCGCAATCAGATCACCTACGAGCAGGTGGAGGGTATCTACGCCTGCGGCATGATCACCTCCAAGGAAGGTCTGGCAGAACTGCCCCACCTGATCGCCCCCGCCGGTATGCAGGACTTTGTGGCCGGTCTGGCTAAGGTGGAGCTGCCGGATGTGGCTCCTCTGCCCATCCATTTTGTCCGGGGCCTGAAAAACCGGGACGGCAACGGCCTGACCCTGTGCGACCTGGAAAAGATGGACGTCATGCGCGGCGAGGAGACCGAGACCCTGGCGCTGCTGGATCTCTTCGGCAATGAAAACGGCACTCTGTTCGCCCTGCCCGGTTCCCACACCAAGTTCGTCTCTGTGGATGCCGAAGGCAAGATGATCGGCTGCCTGTCCTCCCTGGCCGGCGAGCTGCTGTCCGCCGTGACCCTGAACACCATTCTGGCCGGTGCCGTGGGCAAGCAGTTCGCAGGCGCCGACTACAACAAGGAAATGCTGCTGGCAGGCTACCGCACCGCCCGGGATACCAGCCTGGCCCGCGCCGCCTTCTCCACCCGGATGCTGCAGATGTTCATTCCCAGCAACGAGCAGGACCGCGCCAGCTTCCTGCTGGGCGCCGTTCTGGAAAATGACGTGGCCGCCGTCAAGAACAGCAAGGCCCTGTCCGTCACCCGGGATATGAAGATGGTCATCGCCGGCAAGGAACCCCTGGCCAGCGCCCTGAAGCTGCTGTTCGAAGAAGACGGCTTCTTCGAGAAGGTGGAGATCTACTATCCCACCGCGGAAAAGCCCATGTCCGGCTACGGCCTGTATCAAGTCGCCATGGCAAACAAGTAATCTGTCTTCCCCCGTTCTGAGGAACGTAATTTATAGGAGGTTTTAACAATGGACATTTTAAAGAGACTGGCTGACTCCATCGTGGTTCCCGTTGTGGTCCTGGAGAAGGTCGAAGACGCCATCCCCACCGCAAAGGCCATGGCTGCCGGCGGCATCGACACCATGGAGATCACCTTCCGCACCGCCTGCGCCCCCGAGTGCATCAAGGCAGTTGCCGAGAACGTCCCCGAGGTTCTGGTAGGTGCCGGTACCATCGTCAACGTGGAGCAGGCCAAGCTGGCCGTTGAGATGGGCGCCAAGTTCATCGTCTCTCCCGGCTTCATCGACGAAGTCGTGGCATGGTGCGTAGAGAACGGCATTGCCGTGGCTCCCGGCTGCGTCACCCCCAGTGAGATCATGGCCGCCAAGAAGTTCGGCCTGAAGATGGTCAAGTTCTTCCCCGCCAACATCTACGGCGGTCTGAATGCCCTGAAGAATCTGGCTGCTCCTTTCGGCGATATGAAGTTCCTGCCCACCGGCGGCGTCAACGCCGACAACGTTGGTGAGTTCATCGCCACCCCCTTCATCCACGCCGTTGGCGGTTCCTGGGTCTGCCCCAAGGCTGACATCGCCGCAGGCAACTGGGACAAGATCACCCAGCTGTGCGCCGCTGCCCGTCAGGCCGCTCTGGGCTTCGAGATCGCCCATGTGGGCATCAACATGCCCGATGCCGAGGCCGCTCTGGGGCTGGGCAAGGAACTGGGCAACGCCTTCGGTTTCGGCGTGAAGGACGGCAACAGCTCCGTCTTCGCCTCCACCGGCATCGAGATCATGAAGACCATGTACCTGGGCACCAACGGCCACATCGCCGTTCGCACCAACAGCATTCCTCTGGCCATCGCAGCGCTGGAAAAGAAGGGCTACAGCATCCTGCCTGAGACTGCCAAGTCCAAGAACGGCAGAATGATCGCTGTTTATCTGGCCGGCGAATTCGGCGGCTTCGCCATCCACCTGCTGCAGAAGTAATCCAACTACATTAAAATAAAAGGAGTTATTCAATCATGGCAAGAATTGTTACCTTCGGCGAACTGATGCTGCGTCTGCAGCCCTTCAACTACGAGCGTTTCGTCCAGGCTCAGAGCGTGGAATTCACCTTCGGCGGCGGCGAAGCAAACGTCTCCGTCTCCCTGGCTAACTACGGCATGGATGCCGCTTTCGTCACCAAGCTGCCCGCCCACGCCATCGGTCAGGCCGCAGTCAACTCCCTGCGCCGCTACGGCGTCGACACCTCCCTGATCGTCCGGGGCGGCGACCGTGTCGGTATCTACTACAACGAGAAGGGCGCTTCCCAGCGCGGCTCCGTCTGTATCTATGACCGTGCCCACTCCGCCATCCAGATGGCCAAGCCCGAGGACTTCGACTGGGATAAGATCTTCGAAGGCGCCGACTGGTTCCACTTCACCGGCATCACCCCCGCACTGGGCCCCAACGTTGTGGAAATCTGCAAGGATGCATGTAAGGCTGCCAAGGCCAAGGGCATCAAGATCTCCTGCGACCTGAACTACCGCGGCAAGCTGTGGACCCGCGCTCAGGCAAACGCTGCCATGACCGAGCTGGCACAGTACATCGACGTCTGCATCTCCAACGAAGAGGATGCCAAGGATGTCTTCGGCATCGAAGCTGAGAACACCGACATCTACGGCGGCACCATCAACCACGACGGCTACAAGTCCGTTGCAAAGCAGCTGGCTGACAAGTTCGGCTTCGAGAAGGTCGCCATCACCCTGCGTGAAAGCCACTCCGCATTCGACAACGGCTGGTCTGCCATGCTGTACGACGGCGAGAACTACTGCTTCTCCAAGAAGTACGATCTGCACATCATCGACCGCGTTGGCGGCGGTGACTCCTTCGGCGGCGGTCTGATCTACGCTCTGCTGAGCGGCAAGGACACCCAGGCAGCTGTTGAATTCGCGGTTGCAGCATCCGCACTGAAGCACTCCATCGGCGGCGACTACAACATGGTCACTGTTTCCGAAGTTGAGAAGCTGGCAGGCGGCGACGGCAGCGGCCGTATCCAGAGATAATTTTTGCCAATATATTAGCCTCTGCCCATTCCTGGCAGAGGCTAATTTGGAACTGACCGTTTTCGATCATTATTCGTAATATTAAAATACTATTTATTATTATTGGGTGAAGTAACTATGAAAGAATTCATGAATATGCAGGATTTCATCCTGGAAACCCCCACTGCTCAGCATCTGTTCCACACCTATGCTGAAAAGATGCCTCTGGCTGACTACCACTGCCATCTGAATCCCCAGGAAATCTGGGAGGACCGCCGTTTCAACAACCTGGCCGAAGTTTGGCTGGGCGGCGAGAACCCTGACGGCACCTTCGCCGGCGACCACTACAAGTGGCGTGTGATCCGTTCCAACGGTGTTGAGGAAAAGTATGTCACCGGTATGACCGATCCTTACGAGCGCTTCCTGAAGTTTGTCGAGGCTCTGGAAATGGCTATCGGCAACCCCATGTATCACTGGTGCCATATGGAGCTGCAGCAGTTCTTCGGTGTCAAGGAACCTCTGACCACCGAGAGCGCAAAGCGCATCTGGGATCACTGCAACGATCTGCTGCAGAACGATCCTGAAATGTCTGCCCGCGGTCTGATCCGCAAGGCTAACGTTGCCTTCATCGGCACCACTGACGATCCCATCGATTCCCTGATCTGGCACGAGAAGATCGCTGCCGATCCCACCATCGAAGTTGTGGTTGGTCCCTCCTACCGTCCCGACAAGGCTGTCAACATCCACAAGGGCGGCTGGCATGAATACATGAAGGCCCTGGCTAAGTCCGTCGGCAAGGAATCCCTGGCCAACATGCAGGAAGTCCTGGATGCTCTGCTGGAGCGTCTGGAGCACTTCTACGCCCATGGCTGCAAGGCTTCCGACCATGGCCTGGACTATGTTCCCTTCGTCGACTACACCGTCGAGCAGGCTGATGCTGTCTACCAGAAGGCTCTGAAGGGTGAGGCTCTGACCGTCGAGGAAATCGAAGGCTATCAGACTGTGATCCTGCTGACTCTGGGCAAGGAATACCACAAGAAGGACATCGCCATGCAGCTGCACTACTCCTGCCTGCGCAACAACAACCAGCGCATCTTCAAGCTGCAGGGCGGCGATACCGGCGTTGACGCCATCGCTCAGAACACCTGCGGCGGCAACATCTCCAAGCTGCTGTCCGCTCTGGACGAGGCTGGTGCCTGCCCCAAGACCATCCTGTACTCCCTGAACCCCGTGGACAATGCTCAGCTGGGTTCTCTGATCGGCTGCTTCCAGGGACCTGAGGTTCCCGGCAAGATCCAGCACGGCTCTGCCTGGTGGTTCAATGACCACAAGGTGGGCATGGAAGAGCAGATGAAGTCCCTGGCCAGCCTGGGTCTGCTGGGCAACTTCATCGGCATGCTGACCGACTCCCGCTCCTTCCTGAGCTATGCCCGTCATGACTACTTCCGCCGCATTATGTGCAACCTGATCGGCAACTGGGTTGAGAACGGCGAGTATCCCAACAACGAGGCTGCCCTGAAGAAGATCGTGGAAGGCATCTCCTTCAACAACGCAAAGCGTTACTTCAACCTGTAATATAAGCACAATAAAACCGGCACCCGATTGGGTGCCGGTTCTTTTTTTGATTTTAGAGTTCTTCCGCAACTGCCATCAGCAGGATACCGAAAATGACAATGGCAATAAAGACGTAGGTTTTCCAGTTGAGCTTTTCCTTCAGGAAGATCCGGGACAGCAGCAGGGACACGACACAGACGGAGGACAGGATGGGAGCGGCAACAGCATCAACACCGCCCAGGGCATACACATAGGTAAACTGACCGGCAGTCTCAAAGACAGCTGCCAGGATCTTATCCTTGTGCTGGGGGACAGGGCCGAACTTAACCTTCTTATGCTTCATGAAGATGAACAGACCCAGTGCGAACAGTGCAAAGGTCAGCTCATAGCTGGTATTGGCAACTGCTTCGATGGTTTCTTCGGTGACATCCACAAAGGGAGCTTCCGCAAAATCCTCAACCAGGAAGAAGGCATCATCCAGGAAGGTACCGACAGCGTCCAGCAGAGCATACATAAAGGGCATGATGAACGCAACAATGGCCAGTTTCTTGCCGTAGGTCTTCTTTCTGGTGGTTTCACCGTGGTTTTCCAGGAAACTGACACCCAGAACACCAACGGTAATAATACCGATGGCAACCCAGGTCAGGGCGGAAATCTCTTCCTGCAGGAAGATCACGAACAGCAGCGCACAGATGACGCCGGCAGTATTCTCAATGGGGTCGGAAATGGATTCCTCCAGGAAGCGCATGCCGAAGTAGGAGAAAGCCATGGAGATGATGTAAAACAGGGAGACAGGCAGATAGATCAGCAGGTTCACAGGATTGTATCCAATATCCTGTGTCAACAGGGTAAAGACTGCATGGGCACCCATCACAACGCCAACCCAGACGCAGATCTTCAGATGGGAGTACTTTTCATTGGGCAGCGCACCTTTTTTGTAAAAAAGTTCAGCGGTACCCCACAGCAGAGCAGTGGCAACGGAGAAAAATAACCAGGACATAATTTCTACCTCTTTCTTTTGTTCTATTTGATTGTATCATAGCATTTCGCTTTAAGATTCGGCAATCCTTGGGGATTGCCGAACAGATTACAGATTCACGAGACCTGCGTCCACCATTTTCTGCAGACTCATCAGAATGCCCAGCTTGGCATGGTACCAGGTCAGGCCGCCCTGGAAATAGACCGCATAGGGCTCACGGATGGGGCCGTCGGCGGACAGCTCCATGGTGCTGCCCTGGACGAAGGCACCGGCTGCCATGATGACCTGGCTGTCGTAGCCGGGCATGTCGCCGGGAATGGGAGTAGCATAGGAATCCACAGGCGCCGCAGCCTGGATGCCCTTGCAGAAGGCAACCATGCCGGCCTCACTGCCCAGTTCCACCGCCTGAATGATGTCATGGCGGCTTTCGGTGGCATTGGGAATGCACTTGAAGCCCAGAGGCTCATAGAGATTGGCCGCGAAGATAGCACCCTTTTCCGCACTGGCAGTCACCGTGGGAGACAGGAAGAAGCCCTGATACAGCTGACCCATCAGACCGAAGTTGGCACCGACCTCCTGACCAAGGCCGGGAGCAGAGAGCCGGTAGGCACAGCGGTCGATGCAGGTTCTGGTACCGGCAATGTAACCGCCGGAAGAAGCCAGACCGCCGCCGGGGTTCTTGATCAGGGAACCCACAATCATGTCCGCACCCACGTCAGAGGGCTCAATGGTCTCCACAAATTCACCGTAGCAATTGTCAACCATCACAATCACATCGGGCTTGATGTTCTTGCAGAAGGCGATCAGCTCGCCGATCTGCTTCACAGAGAAGGTGGGACGGGTGGCATAACCCTTGGAGCGCTGGATGGTGATCATCTTGGTTCTGGAGTTGATGGCCTTTGCGATGTTATCATAGTCAAAGGTGCCATCGGGAAGCAGATCCACCTGATTATAGGTAACGCCGTATTCTGCCAGGGAGCAGGGGCTGGGACGGATGCCGATGACCTCCTGCAGAGTGTCATAGGGCAGACCCACAGGGCTCAGCAGCTCGTCGCCGGGCAGCAGATTAGCGCTGAGGGCGATGGTCAGAGCGTGGGTGCCGCAGGTGATGTGGGGACGAACCAGGGCAGCTTCCGTATGGAACACATCCGCATAGACCTGCTCCAGCTTGTCACGGCCTTCGTCATTGTAGCCGTAGCCGGTGGAGGCGGCAAAACAGGTGGCGCTGACTCGGTTCTTGATAAAAGCGGACAGCACTTTGGCCTGGTTGTACTCAGCCACCTGATCAATGGATTCAAAACGGTCTCTCAGCCGGGCAACAGTTTCCTCGCCGTAGGCATATACAGCAGGAGAAATGCCCATCTGCTGATACAGTTCAGTCAGTTCTCTCATATTCAATCCTCTTATTCAATGGTTTGGAAAATTTCATTTGCCAGATTATTCAGGGTTTCCGGCTTGCTCACAATCAGTCCCGTTTCGCTTCTTCCCAGAATCAGCAGCGTATCGCCGGGTTCAATGCCGAAAAACTCGCGGGCTTCCTTGGGGATCACGATCTGTCCCCGGTCACCCACCTTCGCGGTGCCGAACACCTGCTGAGGTTTCTGTTTACCAAGAATGTGTTTTCCTCCAGCCATGAAGCACCTCCTCACAAATCACACTTTTCATACTTTTCACACCACCAGAGTATACAAAATTCCGCTCCGGTTGTCAAGCCCGGAGCGGAAAATCTTTGTATTATTCTTCCAAAAGGATCGCTTTCGCTTTGGTATATTTGTCTCTAAAATAGGCCATTCCTTCCTCGCTCATGCCGCATCCGGACAGTCTGGTCTGATCGGAGTTATGGGCAATGTCCGCAAGCTTTACCTTCACGGCAACAGGATTTTCCCTGATGCCCCGGACATACTCAAAATAGGGCACTTCTTTCGGATGGGTCAGCAGCCTCAGGGGCTCCATCACCGACTGCGGAAACTCCTTTTCCAGATCTTCAAAGGTGATGTCTGTATCCTCCACAGTATCGTGAAGCAGCGCCACGCAGCAGGAAATCTCGTCCTCCATCTGTTCTGCCAGATGTATGGGGTGAAACACATAGGGCATCCCTGCCTTGTCCACCTGCCCATGGTGGGCAGCATAGGCGATCTGCATGGCTTTCATGGTCAGAGGGGTATATACCATCAGTCATCTCTCCGTCTTCCGCCGAACAGCACGATCAGCCGCAGCAGCTGGGCCAGCGCCACCGCAGTGGCAGCCACATAGGTCAGAGCAGCAGCCTTCAGAGTCTTCCGGGCGCCTCTCTGTTCTTCGGCCGTCAGCAGGTTGCTGGCTTCAATGGCCTGCATGGCCCGTCGGCTGGCATTGAACTCCACAGGCAGTGTGACAATCTGAAATACCAGGCTCATACCGAAGGCTGCAATTCCCAGATACACCAGGGTGTCGGAAAAGCTGCCCAGGAAGGTCATCAGAATACCCGCCAGGATCAGAGGCATGGCAATCCTGCTTCCGAAATTGGTCAGAGGAATGATAGCTGCCCGCACTTTGATGGGACCGTAGTTTTCCGCATACTGGACTGCATGCCCTGCCTCATGACAGGCAACACCGATGGCCGCAGTGGACGTATTGGAATAGACACTGTCCGACAGACGGATCACATTGGTTTTGGGATCATAGTGATCCGTCAGGTTGCCGCTGACCCGGTCGATCCGGACCCCCCGGACACCGTTGGCCATCAGCACCCGCTGAGCAGCCTCCGCACCGGTCAGGCCCCGGCTGGAATACTGTCTGGAATACTTTTTAAATGTGCTGTTGACATTGCTGCTTGCCCACAGGGAAAGCAGGATACAGGGCAGGACCAGGACAAGATACGTCCAGTCAAACCCGTAATAACCGTAGGGATAGTACATATTTCAGTCTCCTTATCACTGTTTGGGTTTCATCGCCTGATGGAGGGTGTCTGTAATAGCACCCCGGAAAACAGACCAGGCCTGATTATGAAGCGTATTCATGGCTGCCGCGGAAAGATGAGGCGCGATATTGCCCGCAATGTAGAAATCCTGATCAAAGATAAATTTTGTCTCTCTGTCCGCGGATCCCGGTTTTGCCCTTACGGGACCTGCGTGGATCTGCAGGCGGCAGCCGCCACGGCCCGCCATTTCCAGGTCCAAAATACAGCGGGAGGCCGTCTCCTCTTTTGCCTCCGGTTCTGCCAGCGGTCCGAGGTAACAGGGCAAGATCAGCTCAGAGAACTTCTTGTCCTCCAGTCCAAGGGCCTTTCTGGAAATCACATTCCGGTAGCGAAGACCGATCCGCTGAAAGTATTCCGGCCGATACAGTTGGATAAATGCCGCCAGGGGTTTGTCAAAATGCGCCGCAAATTCCTCCCAGCAGGAATACCGGGAGCAGGTCAGAGAAATGAACCGGCTGGTCAGATTGATCCGCCATACATCATCCGCGGATACAAACTGACAGTTGATGCTGCCGGGAGCATGCTCCAGCTGAAACTGACCCGGTTTTCCAACGATTTTCGGCACAGGAATCTCCATTCGTCTCTGGAAACGGGGATATTGTTCCCGGATTGCTTCCATAAATGCGGCCGGGGATTCAGCCGCTATAGAGGAAATCTCAGGGAAATAAAACTGGCAGATAACCTCGGCCAGCTGATTGGCACCGTAGCGGCACCGGGGTTTGTCCGAATACATATGCGCCCTCCTCGTCTCTTTTTTCTATTATACCCCTCCCCTCTCCAATTGGCAAGCATCCCGTTGATCCGGTTGTATCAGAAACTGAAATAATAGAGCAGGAAAGATTCAGCAAAGCTTACAAAGATTCACATTTTATTCATAAACCTCAGCCCCCGAACTGATATACTGAAGAAAACGTTTTGGTAAGGATGTGATGCTGTGGTTGATCCCAAGAAGCGCAGGTATTTATATATAAGCCTGTCTGTTTTCTCTGCCATCGGCCTGAGTCTGCTGCTGTATTTTATGCTGCTGCGGCTGCAGGGCGTCGGTGCGGTACTGCGCACAATCTCCGATATTCTGGCGCCTTTCGTATACGGCGGCGTTGTCGCCTACCTGCTGCGCCCCCTGTGCAATGCCTATGAATCCTTTCTGGTGGAGCTGTTCCCCAAAAAGCTCAAGCGTCTTTCCAATTCCATTGCAGTGATCCTCAGTCTGGTCACCGGTATTCTGATCGTCTATACATTGATCATCATGGTAGCACCTCAGCTCTATCAGAGTGTCCTGTCCCTTTGGAACTCTATGCCTGAAAAAATCAATCAGTTTGTGGCATGGGCCACCGGAATTTTCGGTGAGGACGAGAAAATGCTACAGCTGTTCAACACCGCCTCCCAGATGCTGATGGAAGAACTGGAAACCTGGGCGAAAAACACCCTGGTTCCCTATATTTCCAACATTGTCAGCGGCGTGGGCAGCAGCGTGCTGAAGGTTCTTAACTTCCTGTATGATATGCTGATCGGTCTGATCGTTGCAGTCTATCTGCTGGGCAGCCGAAAAAAATTCGCCCGTCAGAGTGTTCTGCTGGTTCGCAGCACCTTGAAGCCCAAGTGGGCAGACATGTTCCTGGCAGAAATTGCCTTTATCGACCGGGTCTTCGGCGGATTTATTGACGGCAAACTGGTGGACTCCGCCATCATCGGCGTACTGTGCTACATCGGCTGTCTGATCTTCAAATTCCCCAATCCCCTGCTGATCGCAGCCATCGTAGGCATCACCAATATCATTCCTTTCTTCGGTCCCTTTATCGGCGCCATTCCCAGTACCTTCCTGATCCTGATTGAAGATCCCATCAAGGCTCTGTGGTTTGTTCTGTTTGTCCTGGTGCTGCAACAGCTGGACGGAAACATCATCGGCCCCGCCATTCTGGGTGACCGCACCGGTCTTTCCAGCTTCTGGGTGCTGTTCACCATCATTCTCTTCGGCGGTCTCTGGGGCGTTGTGGGCATGATCATTGCAGTCCCTCTCTTTGCCGTGATTTATGACACTATCAAGAAGCTTGTCCGCCGTGGTCTTGTTACCAAGGACCAGATTGAACTCTGGCAGCAGTATAAGGCCGACTATCCGGACGATGACTCAAAACCAAAATCAGAATAAGAAAAGCCGCCGTGAAATACACGGCGGTTTCTTTATTCCGTTCCTGCTTCAAGGGCTTCCCGGTCATCGGCAAACCGTGCCCGGGTTCGCCGCGCCGCTTCAATGAGACTCTGAAATTCTCCGGAGAGAACCTTCCGCATATTGTCATCCATGCTGAGCACCTTCAGATAGTTCAGCGTGTTTTTGGGATGGAGAATATCCAGTGTGGACTCTACGCCGCCGCTCCCCAGCAGGGTGAACAGCACATCCACCAGACGGCTGCGCTCCTGATCCGTCATATCTGCGAACCAGGATTTGATGGTGGCATCCACAAATCTCGAATCTTTGGAAACCTCTTCCACTGTGATAAATTCCCTTCCCATAACCTCCCAGTTATAGGGATCATGCTGCAGAAGACTGACTGACCGGCTCTTCACAACGGTATAGGCTTCCTCATGCTCCAGCAGCATGCCGATCACAGAGGACTCAGGGATATAGGTTTTGATTCTTGGTACCACTGCAAGATATCCGGGATCCCCCATCATATATTCCGTAAAACCGGGACCATCATGGTTATAGACTTCCAGTATTTGTTCCTGAATCAGCGGGCCGCTTCTGGCAGCCGCAAATACAGCCAGATTGCCACCTTTGGAATGACCGCCCAGCCGCAGAGGCACAGAATACTCCGCTGCCACTTCCCGGAGGTACTGTTCCGCCAGATGCTGTGCCGGAACCGTCTGCCGGAAAGACATATTGAAATCCTCTTTCCAGCCCACCAGGGAATAATCCGTTCCACGGAATGCCAGGAAGGCACTTCCGTCGTCCAGCAGGAATGTGACAGCAGCAAACTGAGTCTCCTGCTCCGGGATCAGGGTATCTCTGTACATAACGATTTTTGCCTGTCCGAACCGGGTACTCACCGCAGCTTTCTGAAGCAAATCCAGATCACTTTCCACCCGTACACGTTCTTCCGGATTGTCAAGGCTGAAGAACGTCTCCGCCGCATCCCGCAGCAACACAGGCTCAGACGGGTTCTGCTCAACCGCTCCGCCATAATGGATATAACTCAGCGCAGAAAAGATCAGCGCATCCACCGCACCTGGCGGGTCCTGCCGGAAGGAAAGGTCTCCCCGCCACTGTATATAGTCAAACAATGTTGCCATGACGCTCACCTCTTACCATTACGATATCATGGAATTGTTAATAATTCCACCATTTTCCTGCGACAAATTCCGCAGTATTCCAACGGTTGACAAATGTCTTTATCGCCGTTAAAATAAGGATTATCAATCAAATTCGGAGGAATTTCTCATGGAACTGACCCGTCAGCAGGCCCTTGACCTGCTTATGAAGTACAACAAGGAATCTTTTCACATTCTCCACGGTCTGACTGTGGAAGGCGTTATGCGCTGGTACGCAAATGAACTGGGCTACGGTGAAGAAGCGGATTTCTGGGCTATGGCCGGTCTGCTGCACGATATCGACTTTGAAATGTATCCCGAGGAACACTGCATCAAGGCACCCGATCTTCTGGCAGAAGTCAACGCCTCCCCCGAACTGGTTCACGCCATCTGTTCCCACGCCTACGGCGTCTGCTGCGATGTAGAGCCTGTTCATCAGATGGAGAAGGTCATGTTTGCTGTGGATGAACTCACCGGTCTGATCGGCGCTGCAGCCCGCATGCGTCCTTCCAAAAGCGTTATGGACATGGAACTGAGCTCCCTCAAGAAGAAGTTCAAGGACAAGAAGTTTGCCGCCGGCTGTTCCCGTGATGTGATCAAGGACGGCGCCGAAAAGCTTGGCTGGAGTCTGGACGAGGTTCTGGACAAGACCATTCTGGCCATGAGAAGCTGTGAAGCTTCCGTTGCAGAAGAACACACCAGCCTCTGCGGCTAAAAAAATCAATCCCCGGAAGGATATCCTTCCGGGGATTATCATTTACTTGGTTTCCTTCAGGGGGGTGATGTACTGCTCGCGGCGGCGCTGACGCTCCAGGCGATAGGTCTCATCTCCGCCTTCATGCACCATCCGCAGGTACTCATAGTGATTGTGCAAGATGGCATCGTTGTTTCTTGCCAACATCATGACAGCAATGGAAGAGCAGTGGTCGGAAGCGCGCTCCAGATGGGTCAGGGCTTCCATGAACACCAGGCCGCTGGGAATGGCACAGGTGCCGTTCTTCAGACGCTTGGTGTGGCGATCCTTCAGGATACGGACCATATCGTCGATGGTCTCTTCCAGGGGCTCAATCTTCTTGGCAGCCTCGTTGTCATCGCTGGCAAAGGCATCCACGGTAACAGACAGGATCTCGTTGACTGCCTGGCACATCAGAGCCAGTTCCTTCCGGGCGAAGTCAGAGAAATCAACCTCTTCCTTCTCCAGACGCTGGGCCAGTTCCACCAGGTTGGTGCCGTAGTCGCCGATACGCTCAAAGCTGGGAACGGTCTGCATCAGCATATCCACCTGACGGTCTTCGATTTCCGTCTCAACCACCTTGCTCAGACCGATCAGGAAGTTATCCACACGGTCAGCAAACCGGTCCAGATTGTCCTCATCCAGATCGATCTGATCCAGCTGGGACTTGTCCTTCTTCAGCAGAACATCGCAGCAGCGTGCAAAATTGTCTCTTGCGATGTTGCCCATGGAGATCATAGCCTTGGTTGCCTCACCAACAGCAACCGCGGGAGAGATGTACAGCTTGGAGTCCAGGGTGTACAGTTCGGGATGGTTGTGCTGCTTCTCGGGCTCATCCTTGACAACCTTGATAGACAGCTTCACCAGCTGATCCGCAAAGGGAATCAGAATGATGGCAGTGATCAGGTTGAAGACCGTCTGGAAGTTTGCAATTCCGCCGCTGTCCACAATGGCAGTCCAGAACTCAGCACCAAATGCCTGCATTTTCTGCAGAGTAAACATGACCGCCATAAACAGGATCGTACCGATGGTATTAAAGGCAATGTGAACCACACCGGTACGCTTGGCATCTCTGGAAGAGCCGATGGAGCAAACCATGGCAGTGGTGACACAGGTACCCAGGTTAATACCCATGATGATGGGATAGGCCATGGCAAAGGTAATGCCGGAACCGGGAACTGAAGCCACCGTCTGCAGCATACCGACAGTTGCAGAGGAACTCTGAACGATAACTGTCAGCACCAGACCAAACAGAATACCAAACAGAGGATTGGTCATGAAGTCAACGAATGCCATAAAGGCACCGGTACCGACCAGAGGTCTGACGCCATCGGTCATCAGGTTCAGGCCAACAAACAGAGTGCCGAAACCGATACAGATGTCACCGATGGGCTTCATGTTGCTGCGCTTGATGAACATCAGCAGGATAATGCCGGCAACCAGCGCAATGGGAGCCAGGGTATCAGTATCGAACAGCCACAGCAGGAAGCTGCCGTCAGACTCGATAGAACCCAGGCGGATGATCTGAGCAGTAACCGTGGTACCAATGTTTGCGCCCATGACAATGGACACTGCCTGCTTCAGGTTCAGAACGCCTGCGCCGATCAGCGCAACCGTCAGAACAATGGTAGCCGTAGAACTCTGAATGACAGCGGTAACCAGAGCACCGGTAATAACGCCGGTCACAACACTGCCGGTAACCTTCTCCAGAACGCGCTTCAGCGCGGCACCGGAGGAATTCTTCAGGCCGTCGCCCATGAGTTCAATACCATACAGGAACATAGCAAGGCCGCCCAGCAGCTGGATAATGGCACTTAAGATTTCCATAATGAAACTCCTAAATATTTCTTTGTATATTACCCCATTAAGGGCATAATACCATTATACGTTTTTTACCAAAAATGTACAGTCAAATTTATGTAAAATGTTGCTGTGAATTTACACAAAATTCGAGGCCTCTACATCTTATTTTCCTGTTGAACCAAACCCGCCGGTGTTTCTGGCAGTATCAGACAGTTCCACTGCTGTCTCATAGGCAGGGGTCAGCACTGGGGTGATGACAAACTGAGCGATCCGCTCCCCGTGCTCCACGGTCTGGGATACGTCACCGTGATTGTACAGCGCCACCAGAATCTCGCCGCGGTAATCACTGTCCACCACACCCACCTTATTGGCAGGCGCCAGGCCACGCTTGCAGGCCAGACCGCTGCGGGCATAGATCAGACCGGCACAGTTTCGGGGGACTTCCAGGGCAATTCCGGTGGGAACAAAGGCAGTCTTACCCGGTTCGATCACCACAGGCGCTTCCAGGCAGGCATACAGGTCAGCACCGGCTGCCTCCGCACTGCCGTAGGCAGGCAGTCTTGCTCCCTCTCTTAAGATCTTAACGCGAATAGGCTCCATGTTCTCTCATTCCTTTCTGATCGTCATTCCACATAACAGTCTCTCCTGCCGCCAGGGATGCCTTTACATCGATGATGCGCTGATTCTCGGATCCCCGGAACCGCAGGTTGAGATTTTTCTTCTCCTGAACAAAGGGGCCGTCCACCAGCACGTCCAGATAGCTGAGATACTCGCTCACATCTCCGATTCTGCCGGACAGCATATCCTTTTCAAACAGGAAACCGGAAAAGGCCCAGATGGATTTTTCCGGCAGTTCCTCCCGGATGCGGCGCAGCAGGCTTACAACAGCCTCCTGATTCCGTGGTTCAAAGGGCTCACCGCCCAGAAGGGTCAGACCCTTGATATAGGAAGGTCTCAGCATCGTGAGGATAGATTCAACGGTCTCATCCGTAAAAGGCTGGCCGTAGTCAAAATCCCAGGCCACTTCATTGAAACAGCCAGGGCAGCGGTGGGTACAGCCGGAGACAAAGAGGCTGACCCGGACGCCGGGGCCGTTGGCAATGTCACAGTTTTTAATGGTTGCGTAATTCATAAGATTTCTCCCGTCGCGCAAATTTAGGTCAGTATATCACATTCCCGCAAAAAAAGCGAGAGGACAATCCTCCCGCTTTTATGATTTATTTTGCACCCGGGCAGCCATTACAGGCATGCTGACAGGCTGCGCAACCGCTGCAGCTGCTACAGTCGCTGCATCCGCTGCAGCCGGAGCACTTTCCCTGCTTCTTATCCCGGATCATGCCCCGGATGATCAATGCGACGATCATCACGAGAGCAGAAATGACAATGATATCACCCAAGGTCATTCGGTTCACCTCTTTCTGACATTATACACCGACTTTTACATAGGTGTCTGCATATTTATTCTTCCGGAAGGTCAGGTACAGCAGACCTGCCAGCACGGCAACTGCCGCCACGGTAAAGATGCTGAAGACTGCCTCACCGGTGAACAGACCGCCGATCTGGTAGACGATCATGGAAATGGCATAGGCAAAGATGCACATATAGGCAATGGTACCAACCGTCCACTTCATATCCCGCATTTCCCGGCGGATGGCGCCCATGGCCGCAAAGCAGGGAGCACACAGCAGATTGAAGATCATGAAGCTGTAGGCACGGACAGGGCCAAAATCAGCGGCAACCAGCGCCCAGATCTCATCACCGGCTTCGCTGAGCTCACCGGAGAAATTATACAGAGTTCCGAAGGTCATAACCACCTCTTCCTTGGCAATCAGACCGGTGACAGTGGCAATGGTTGCCTTCCAGGCCATATCTCCCATCCAGCCCAGGGGATAGAAGATCCAGGCGACGGCCTTACCCAGCGCCGCCAGCAGGGAGTCATTGTTATTCTCCACCGCTGCGAAACTGCCTTCCACAAAACCGTAGCTCTGGAGGAACCACAGAACAATGGAGCTCAGCAGCACAATTGTGGCAGCCCGCTTGACGAAGTCCCAGCCCCGCTCCAGGGTGGAACGCATCACATTCCGGGGTGACGGCAGATGATAGGTGGGCAGTTCCATCACAAAAGGCGCAGGTTTGCCGGCCAGGGATTTAAACTTCTTCAGAATCACACCGGAAATCACAACGGCCATAATGCCGATGAAGAACGCAGACACCGCAACCAGAGGAGAATTTCCAAAGACAGCACCGGCAAAAAGGCCGATGATTGGCATCTTTGCACCGCAGGGGATGAAACCGGTGGTCATAACGGTGATCTTCCGGTCCCGCTCCTGCTCGATGGTACGGGAGGCCAGAATACCGGGGACGCCGCAGCCGGTAGCCACCAGCATGGGGATGATGGACTTGCCAGACAGGCCAAACTTGCGCAGGATCCGGTCCATAATGAAGGCAACTCTGGACATATAGCCCACGTCCTCCAGCAAAGACAGCAGGAGGGACAGCACCAGGATCTGGGGCACAAAGCCCAGCACAGCACCCACACCCGCGAGAATGCCATCCATCACCAGGCCGTAGAGCC
This sequence comes from Oscillospiraceae bacterium, assembly GCA_017555395.1. GTDB lineage: Bacteria > Bacillota > Clostridia > Oscillospirales > Oscillospiraceae > Faecousia. Next base: position 32,188 of record JAFZGL010000132.1, read on the forward strand.
AGTCGCTGACACCCAGTGCAGTGAGAATGGAATCAAACAGATTGGGAACCCATTCACCAAACAGCACATCGTTGGCCCAGTCGGTACCCATGGTACCGATGGAGAAGGGGAAACTTCCCATGGCGATGGCATACATCAGGAACATGATACCGGCAAAAATCGGCAGTGCCAGAACCCGGTTTGTGACGATCCGGTCAATTTTATCAGACAGGGACAGAGAATGCTTCGGTGCCTTTTTGGTAACGGATCTGGCAATGATTCCTTCGATATAGGTATATCTCTGGTCCGCCACAATGGATTCGGCATCGTCATCCAGTTCCCATTCGCAGTCCACAATGTGCTTTTCAATGTGCGCCAGCAGATTGGAATCCAGGCCAACTTCCTTGCGTACCATCTCATCCCGCTCAAAGAGCTTGATGGCATACCAGCGCAGATAGTTGGAAGGCACCTTGCCTTCGATGGACTCCTCAATGTGGGCCAACGCATGCTCCACACTGCCGTTGTACACATGGGGAATCTCGCTGTGGGTATGATTTCTGGCACGCTCCACAGCCTTCTGTGCCGCCTCGAAGCAGCCTTCACCCTTCAGGGCGCTGATTTCCACGCAGGTGCAGCGCAGGGCACGGCTCAGCTTTTCCAGATCGATGGTGTCACCGTTCTTGCGAACCAAGTCGATCATATTGAAGGCAATGACCACCGGATGGCCAAGTTCGATGAGCTGGGTGGTCAAATAGAGATTGCGCTCGATGTTGGTGCCATCCACGATGTTCAGGATGGCATCGGGGTGTTCCTCCACCAGATAGGTGCGGGTCACCAGCTCCTCGGGAGAATAGGGGGACAGGGAATAAATACCGGGCAGGTCCTGAATGATTACATCGCTGTGACCTTTCAGCATGCCCTCCTTCTTTTCCACTGTGACACCGGGCCAGTTGCCAACATACTGGTTGGAGCCGGTGAGAATATTAAACAGTGTGGTCTTGCCGCAGTTGGGGTTGCCGGCAAGGGCAATTTTAATGCTCATAACATCCTCTCTTTCGCGATTAGCCTACGCTATCCATCAGTCAAAAAATTATACGATTTCAATCATTTCCGCATCGGATTTACGCAGGCTCAGTTCATAGCCCCGGACATTGATTTCGATTGGATCTCCCAGAGGGGCAACCTTCCGGACAAAAATTTCCACGTTTTTTGTGATACCCATATCCATGATCCGGCGGCGGACAGCTCCCTCGCCGTGGAGTTTTATAACTTTAACCGCATCGCCGATTTTCGCGTCCCGCAGTGTTTTCATACTGTATCTCCTTTCGTGCACAACTGATCGTCAATATCAGTTAGCTTCAACTAACTGCAATATAGTAACCTATGGCTAACCATTTGTCAAGAAAATTTATCCAATTATTATCAACAAAAAAAGAGGCAGTCAGACCGCCTCCTGTTTGTAATTTTTAATCATCTGCTCTTTCTGCAGACGGGACAGTTTTTTTACTTCCAGTTCCCGCTTCAATGCATGAGAATGGCTTTCGCAAGTCTCCTGATAGGCAAGCTCCAACGGACCTCTTCCCCGGGTATATTTGGCACCCTTTCCGGTTCGGTGGGCCTCCAGCCGCTTTTCAACGTCATTGGTGATGCCGGTGTAGAGTGTCCCGTCACCGCAGCGCAGGATATACAGATACCACTGAGAATCCATCTTTGCATCCTCCCGTCAAAAACGCAGGGGCGGCCATTGGTCGCCCCTGCAAATGTTACCGTTTTCTTCTTATGAATTTCCTGCTCAGGATCTTATCCAGCAGAAAGAATGTCACATTGCCAAGTACAAGCAACAGCGCCGTCATGGCTACGCCCATACCGGAAAACTCCTCCACCAGGTGAGATATGCCCATGACCTTCAGCAGGATCCAGTACAGCAGCAGAATGCTGCCATTGAACAGCAGACCCTTCCAGAGCCAGGACAGTTTCTTTTTCTCCAGCTTCGGTTTCACAAAGGGATAATATCCCAGCACCGCAAAGACTGCCGCAGCTTCCTTGTCCGGCGCCAGCAGCAGACTGAGGACAGTGACTGCACCGTACCAGGCCCAGGCGATCCGGCTGCCGCAGAGCTTCAGCACCATCTGCCCCACCAGCATACACAGCACCGGTGCCGCATAGGTGGCAATGGGGATGATGGTTCCGATGCTCATCAGCACAACTGCCGCTGCTGCCAGCATGCCGCCCAGGGCGATGGGATAGGCTTTACTTCGCATTGTTCTTCAGCAGACCGTACTTGATGTCCCAGAGCTTCTGGCTCAGGTCCACATAGTAGGTGTGGGGATTGTCAAAACGCTTGACTTCATCCCACAGGGTGTCCACCTGACGCAGGCAGTAGGTGCGGATCTGCTTCAGAGTAGGCAGCTGATACACCAGTTCGCCGTCCTTGAAGATGGGCACCTGCAGTTCCTTGGCGGTGAAATCATAGACCACCTTGGTCTTCCAGGTTGCATCGGGATCGAAGATCTCCATATCCTTACTGTCATCCACCGTCTCATCATAGACGCACATATAGTCAGCGATGGCCTTGCCGGTGTCATTGCCGTAGAAGCGGTACAGCTTCTTGTAGTGGGGATTGGTGATCTTGCCCACATTTTCGGAGATCTTGATCTTGGGTGTCACGGTACCGTCTTCCTTCTCCACAGCCACCAGCTTGTACACGCCGCCGAAAACAGGTTCGCTGCGAGCAGTAATCAGACGCTCACCAACGCCGAACATATCGATCCGGGCGCCCTGACGCAGCACGTCCCGGATGATGTACTCGTCCAGAGAGTTGGACACAGAGATCTGGCAGCCTTCCCAGCCTGCTTCATCCAGCATCTCTCTGGCCTTCCGGGTCAGATAGGCCATATCGCCGGAGTCCAGACGGATGCCGCACTTGGTGATACCCTTGGGCTTCAGCACCTCGTTGAAAACCTTGATGGCATTGGGCACACCGGACTTCAGGGTATTGTAGGTATCCACCAGCAGAGTGCAGTTATTGGGATACATCTCGGCATAGGCCTTGAATGCCTCATACTCGGTATCGAACATCTGTACCCAGGCATGGGCCATGGTGCCGCCGGCCTTCACGCCAAAGAGCTGGTCGGAAATGGTACAGGCAGTGCCGTGGACACCGCCGATGTAGGCGGCACGGGCACCCAGAATGGCTGCATCGGCACCCTGGGCACGGCGGGAACCGAATTCCATAACAGTACGGCCTTCCGCGGCGCGAACCACACGGTTTGCCTTGGTGGCAATCAGACTCTGGTGGTTGACGCACAGCAGCAGGTAGGTCTCGATCAGCTGAGCCTGGATGGCGGGAGCACGGACGGTGATAATGGGTTCCTTGGGGAACACAGGAGTACCCTCGGGAACAGCCCAGATATCGCCGGTAAACTTGAACTCTGCAAGGTAGGCCAGGAATTCCTCGGAGAAAATACCCCGTTCCCGCAGATAGGCAATGTCTTCCTCAGAGAAGTGCAGATCCTGGATATAGTGAACAATCTGTTCCAGACCCGCAGCAATAGCAAAGCCGCCGCCATCGGGACAACGGCGGAAGAACAGATCAAAATAGGTGATCCGATCCCGGTAGCCATTGGCAAAATAGCCCTGGCTCATGGTCAGTTCGTAGAAATCACAGAGCATGGTGTAATTGAGTTTATCGTTGACAACCATAGCAGTCACCTCATAAATATAGTTGAATTCATTATAGCGGATTTCTGTTCACTTGGCAAGCCTTTTCAGTGACAAGACAGCTGTATTTTCACTGATTTCTAAAAATCTACCTCTCCCCTTTCCTTTTCATTGACACTGCTCCGGTTTTCAGGTATAGTTAGTATATAAGAAAGGATGTGATCCCCATGGAAATCACTGTCGGAATGAAGGCAGAAGTCGGCACCCTGGTAGAACGGGAAGATACCGCCAAGGAAGTGGGTTCCGGCGATCTGCTGGTCTATGCCACTCCCTGTATGGTGGCCCTGATGGAGGGCGCTGCCTGCGACGCCATCGCCGAAGCACTGGGCGATACCCAGACCACTGTCGGCATCGCCCTGAACATTGAGCACACTTCTGCCACCCCTGTGGGTCTGGATGTAAGAGCCGAAGCCGAAGTCACTGCTGTGGAAGGCAAGGTCATTACCTTCGCTGTCCGCGCTTTTGACGAAGTTGGCGAGATCGGCCACGGCACTCACAAGCGTGTCATCGTTAATTCTCAGAAATTCCTGGAAAAAGCCTACGCAAAACTGTAAACCCTTCCACCCCCGTCACAAGGAGGTACATTTATGGAAAATTACAGCGCTATGATCCGCAATACCTTTGAGCTGTGCAGCATCCGGGACGGCCAGGTCTTCTTTGAAACCTGCCTGAAAAATGCCTTCCCCACCTTTAACTTCCGGCGTCTGGAACTGATCCGCATCGACCGGGACAGATATTATCTGGAAGGCCGCAGCTGGAACCATGTCTTCGAGATTCAGAAGACGCAGCTGGAGGGACATGATGTCTGGGAAGTCCACTGCCACCGTGTCACCATGGGCAGAACCCCGGACAAGCACGTTTACCTGGATTATCTCAGTCTTGGTTTTGTCAAATATCTGGAAGAACAATAATCAGAACGGTGCATGGATTCCATGCACCGTTCTTTTTGTCACATTTGCGTGCAGCGGAATAGAATGGTCTACCGGGAAACCGGAATCTCATCACCGGAGGCAATTCTATGGCGACATTCTACAATCAGGCCACGCTGACCTACAACAACACCATCATCAATTCCAACATCACCACAGGTGAACTGGAGGAAGTACTCTCCATCACAAAGACCGCTGTCCTGGACACCTATACCCAGGGCGACGAGATCACCTACGTGATCAACATCCGAAATACCGGCACCCTCCCCTACAATGACCTCACCGTCACCGACGATCTGGGCACCTATACGTCCGGCACTCTGACGCTGACGCCCCTGACCTATGCGGCAGGTTCCGCAACCTATTTTGTAAACGGCGTCCTTCAGCCTGCTCCCGCTGTCACCGCAGGGCCTCCCCTGACCGTCAGCGGCATCAATGTCCCGGCGGGCGGTGTTGCCACCGTACTGTACGCCGCACAGCTGAACCAGTTCGCTCCTCTGGGGGTGGGCGATACCGTCACCAACACCGCAACCCTCAGCGGAGGAAGCATCACCCCCATTTCCGCAACAGAAACCATCACCGCCGCGGAAGAAGCCGATCTGACCATTACCAAGTCCCTGAATCCCACCGTGGTAACGGAAAACGGTCAGATCACCTACACCTTTGTGATCCAGAACACAGGCAATACCGCCGTGATTGCAACTGACAACGCCACCATCACCGACACCTTCGATCCTGTCCTCTCCAACATCGCCGTGACCTTCAACGGTGTCAGCTGGGCAACCCCCACCAACTACACCTACAACACAGTCACCGGACAGTTCGCAACCAACGCCGGTCAGATCACCGTCCCCGCCGCCACCTATACTCAGGATCCCACCACCGGTGCCACCATCATCCAGCCCGGTGTCAGCATCCTCACCGTCACCGGTACCGTGTAATAAAAAACCGGGAGAGGATCATCCTCTCCCGGTCATTTTTTATTTCTTTGCCAGATCTGCGGCAATCAGGCGCTTCATGGCTTCAATGCCCACCTTGATGGCTCCGGTGGTGTCCTCGGTCATCTGCATGAAGAGGCCTGCCTTCTCCCGTTCCTGGTTCCAGACAGCATGGAAGCAGCTGCCGCAGCGGACATTCAGGGCTGCCGCCACCACAAACAGGGCAGCGGATTCCATCTCGCTGGCCTTGACACCCAGACGCTTCCAGCTTTCCCACTTCTGCAGCAGTTCATAGTAGACGGGGGATTTCTCAGGGCTGTGCTGACCGTAGAAGGAGTCTTTGCACTGAACCACACCCACATGGGTACGGTAACCCAGATCCTCAGAGGCTGCCTTCAGAGCTGCCGTAACATCAAAATCCGCCACAGCGGGGAATTCAATGGGGGCATATTCCATGGAAGTATGCTCAAACCGGATAGCACCGGAGGCAACCACCACATCGCCGGGGCACACATCCATGTGGATGCCACCGCAGGTGCCGATGCGGACAAAGGTATCCGCGCCGATGGCAGCCAGTTCTTCCATGGCGATGGAAGCAGAGGGACCGCCGATACCGGTGGAGCAGACGGAGACCTTTTCGCCCAGCAGGGTACCGGTATAGATATTGTACTCCCGGTTCATACCGATATGAACGGGATCGTCGAAATAGGACGCGATGGCTTCGCAGCGGCCGGGGTCGCCAGGAAGGAAGACATAGCGGCCCACATCGCCCTCTTTGCAATGAATGTGATACTGCATACCGATATCCTGCATAACAAGACCTCCTGAACAGTGAGATTTTTTATGAATACAGTATACCATAATCACAGTTAAATTGCAAGGACAGTTGCCTTTACTTCCTCTTCCCTCTGATCCGATCCGGCAAGGTATAAACCCACTTCCGCAGCTGTGGTGTTCCCTTCCAGATCAGCCTCACACCCAACGCAACACCAATCAGGATCAGAACAAACAGCCATTCCAGATTATAGTTCAGAACAAAGGCCGGCAATCCCCTTATTATATCTTCCGGCATAATTTTTTCTCCGGATCGCAGAAGTTTTCTCGGCACATAATTCGCAGGAAAAGCACTGCTTATGACCATCATAACAAACAGGGCAATTGCACTTATCAAAGCATAGAGTTTCAGGATTCTCTGCTTCATGTTCACCGGATACGGTGATTCTGTCTGTGCAGGAGCCCCGGCACTTCGTTCCCCTTCATAGTTGTCCCGCAGCAGATAATCCGCCGAAATCCCGAACAGGTCACAAATTACAATGATTTTATCCGCATCCGGTTTGGCCGAACCGCTTTCCCACCGGGATACTGCCTGCCGGGATACACCTGCCCGGTCTGCCAGTTCCTCCTGGCTCCAGCCTCTTGCCTTGCGCATGTTCAAAATCTTTTCTCCCAAGGTCATTTTACCACCTCCTGTTGCCGTCATTATACCAGTGTACAAAAAAATCCGCAACCAACCGAATGAAACATTTCCCGCAACCAAACGCAACACAGCAAAAACCGGGATGCAATGCATCCCGGTTTTATGGTTTAAGCGTTGATTTTCTGCTGTTCGAAGTGCTCCTTGGTCAGCTTGATGACCACACCGCTCAGACCCAGCAGAGCCACCAGGTTGGGGATCGCCATGAAGCCGTTCAGAGTGTCGGCAATGTTCCACACCAGATCCAGCTCCAGGGTGGCACCGATGATGATGACCGCCACAAACAGGGTCTGGTAAACAGCAACAGTCTTATGGCCGAACAGGAATTCGCAGCAGCGGGTGCCATAGAGAGACCAGCTGAGGATGGTGGACAGAGCAAACAGGCCAATACCCACAGCTACGATCAGAGAGCCTGCCTTTGCACCAAACACAGTGCTGAAGGAAGCGATGATCAGTTCAGTACCGGCGCTCTGACCCCAGGTCAGTTCCACACCGGCATGGACACCGCACAGCAGTGTCAGAGCAGTCAGGGTGCAGATAACGATGGTATCCATGAAGACCTCAAAGATACCGTACAGACCCTGTCTGACAGGGTCCTTTTCGGAGGTTGCCGCATGGGCCATAGGAGCGGAGCCCAGACCGGCTTCATTGGAGAAGACACCGCGGCCGACACCCTTCTGGATGGTGGTCATGATGGTAATGCCGAAGGCGCCGCCCAGAGCAGCCTCGGCGCTGAAGGCACCCTTAAAGACCATTGTGAAAATGCTGCCGACTGCCTCAAAATTGTTGCCGATGACGACCAGGGAGCAGATAATATATATCGCTGCCATCACGGGAACCAGCTTCTCGGTAACGGAGCCGATACGCTTGATGCCGCCGAAGAGAACCAGCGCGACGATCACAGCCACCAGGAAACCCACAGCAATGCTGGAAACGGGAACGACCTGACCGAACACGGAAACTGTCAGGGCACCGGTGTTGCCGCCGAAGGCGTCGATGGTTGCATTGAATGTGGAGGCAATGGTATTGACCTGGGTCATATTGCCGATGCCGAAGGCTGCCAGGCAGGCCAGCAGAGAGAAGGTAACTGCCAGCCAGTTCCACTTCTTACCCAGACCGTTGCGGATATAGTACATGGGGCCGCCCACATAGTCGCCCTTTTCATTGCGTTCACGGTACCTGACCGCCAGAACCACCTCAGCATACTTGGTGACCATGCCAAACAGCGCGGAGACCCACATCCAGAACACGGCGCCGGGGCCGCCCACTGCAATGGCACCGGTAACACCGGCAATGTTGCCGGTACCGACTGTGGCTGCCAGAGCTGTGGTCAGCGCCTGGAAGGGTGTGACCTCACCGCCGCCTGCGGTCTGCTTCTGAAACAGCTTGCCGATGGTATTTTTCATGGCATAGCCGAATCTGGTAAACTGAATAAAACCAACTCTTACGCTTAAGTAAACGCCGGTGCCCACCAGAAGAATCAGCATCCAGGGACCCCAAGCAATTCCATTTAATTTGTTGACAATTTCAGAAAAGGTCATGGTCAAATCGCTCCTTTTGCACGAGTGTTTCACTACTATACAGTATAATTGCAAAAAATGCAATTACATTTTGTAACTGTACGGCATACATCTGTATTTCCAACAAAAACAGATATAAAAATCAGGCACGGCCATGGGCACTGTGCCTGATTTTTTGTGAATCAAAACAGAGAGATCTGACTGGTGTCCGGAAGGTCGCCAAAGGCACCTGCATCCTTCAGCATCTGCATGTGGGTCTTGGAAACCTTGGGACAGGCCAGGGATACCTCCTCAATGGACAGGAAGTTCTTTCCCTTTCTGCCCTCCATCAGATCCCAGGCTGCACTTTCGCCCAGACCGGAGATGGCAACAAATGGCGGAAGAATCTTACCGTCCTTGATGAGGAACTTTGTGGCGTGGCTTTCATAGACGCTGATGGGTGCAAATTCAAATCCCCGGAGATAGAACTCGTACACCACTTCCAGGGTGGTCAGCAGATCCTCATCCTTGGCGGAGGCATCTTCGTTGTTGTCGATCTCGTCGATGTTGGCAAGGACAGACTCCAGACCTCCGGTCATGAGTCCTGCGTCAAAGCCGCCCTTCTGGCTCCGGCGGTAGAAATAGGCCGCATAGAATGCCAGAGGGTGATAGACCTTGAACCAGGCGATGCGGAAGGCCATCATACAGTAGGCCACCGCGTGAGCCTTGGGGAAGAGGTACTTGATCTTCTTGCAGGAACCGATGTACCAGTCGGGAACACCGGCGGCCACCATCTCCTCCTCCGCGCCGGGAGGCAGACCTTTACCCTTACGGACAGACTCCATGATCTTGAATGCCCGCTTATCAGGCATACCGCAGGAGATCAGGTAGAGCATGATGTCGTCACGGGCACCGATGGTCTGGTCAACGGTTGCCGTCTTGGAATTGATCAGGTCCTTGGCGTTGCCCAGCCACACGTCGGTGCCGTGGGTATAACCGCAGATTCGGACCAGAAAATCAAACTTGGTGGGCATGGTATCCAGCAAAACGCCTCTTGTAAACCGGGTATTGAATTCCGGAACACCCACAGCGCCGGTGGGGCCCAGAATCTTGTCATTTTCATAGCCCAGAATCTTGGAGGACGTAAAGATGGACATGGTGCCCTTGTCATCCAGGGGAATGGTCTTGGCATCCACGCCGGTCATATCCTCCATCATGCGGATCATGGTGGGGTCATCATGACCCAGCATATCCAGCTTCAGAAGGTTCTCTTCCATGGAGTGGTATTCAAAATGGGTGGTGATCTGGTCAGAATTGGGATCATCCGCAGGATGCTGGACAGGGCAGAAATCCCAGATCTCATTCTCCTGAGGGATGACAACCAGACCGCCGGGATGCTGACCGGTGGTTCGTCTGACACCGACGCAGCCGGAAGCCAGTCTGGCTTCCTCTGCCCGGTTGGCGGTTTTGCCCCGCTCCGACAGATACTTCTTGACATAGCCGAAGGCGGTCTTTTCTGCCACGGTACCAATAGTGCCCGCACGGAACACATGGGAAGAACCGAACATGGAAATACAGTACTTGTGCGCTTCCGCCTGATATTCACCGGAGAAGTTCAGGTCGATATCCGGTACCTTATCGCCGCCGAAGCCCAGGAAGGTTTCGAAGGGGATGTTGAAGCCGTCCTTTTCCAGCTGGGTACCGCAGATAGGACAGGGCATATCCGGAAGGTCAGCACCGCAGTTGAATTCCTTATCCACATCCAGAATGGTATGCTTGCACTCCGGATTGGGGCACCGGTAATGGGGCGGGAAGGAATTAACCTCCGTGATACCGGACATGAATGCAACGATGGAGGAACCGACAGAACCTCGGGAGCCGACCAGATAACCGTTTTCCAGGGAGTTCTGCACCAGCCGCTGAGCAGACATATAGATCACGTCATAGTGACAGGAGATAATATCGTGAAGCTCTGTTTCCACACGCTTGACAAAGAGCTCCGGAGGATTCTCGCCATAAAGCCGGTGTAGCTTGCCATAGACCAGATCTTTCAGATCTTCCACGGAATTTTCGATTTTGGGAGCAAACAGGTTGTGGGGAACGGGACGCATGGTCTCGCACATATCCGCAATCTTGTTGGGATTGGTAATGACCACTTCATAGGCCTTTTCCTCACCCAGATAGCTGAACTCCTCCAGCATCTCATCCGTGGTGCGGAAGTACAGGGGATTGGGCTTGTCCGCGTCATCAAAACCCTTGGTGGCCAGCAGAATATGCCGGAACACCTCATCCTCCGGATTCAGGAAATGAACGTCACCGGTGGCAACCACCATCTTGCCCAGTTCCTCACCCAGACGCACAATGGTACGGTTGTAATTTTTCAGCTCTTCCACATCTTTTGCCATGCCCTTTTCCAGCATGAACATGTTGTTGGACAGAGGCTGGATCTCCAGGAAATCGTAGAAGGAAGCGATGCGCTTGAGTTCATCGTCGCTCTTCCGGTCCAGAATGGCCTGGAACAGTTCGCCGGCCTCACAGGCGGAGCCGATGATGAGACCTTCCCGCAGTTCCAGCAATTCCGACTTAGGAATTCTGGGGACACGCTTGAAATGTTTCAGATTGGAATTGGAAATCAGATGATAGAGATTGCGCAGACCAACCTGATTCTTTGCAAACAGGATGATATGTCTTGCCTGACGGTCCGTGATGCGGCCGCCGGCCCGGAGCTTCATCATGGCAGGATTGATGGTCTGAAGTGTATGGATATCGTGGTCTTCTTCCAGTCTGCCCATGAGATTGGCCATGACAAGGCCGCAGGTCATGGCATCGTCCGCCGCCCGGTGGTGATTGAAGTCCGGCAGGCTCAGGGCATTGGCCACGATGTTGAGCTTGAATTTGTTCAGCTGGGGCAGCAGATTCTGAGAAAGGATCAGGGTATCCGCTGCGGTAAAGTTGTATTCATAGCCCTGGCGCTCACACTCTGCCCGGATGAAACCGGTGTCAAAGTCGGAGTTGTGGGCAACCAGAACCCGGTCTCCCACGAATTCCAGGAATTTGGGGAGCACTTCTTCAATCTTGGGTGCGCCCTTCAGCATCTCATCGGTGATGCCGGTGAGATCCACAATCTTCCGTTCCAGCGTCCGCTCCGGATCCACAAATGTCTGGAACCGGTCCACCTCTTTGCCGTCCTTCAGAATAACAGCGCCGATCTCGATGATCCGGTCATTCCGGGAACTCAGGCCGGTGGTCTCCAGATCAAAGGCCACAAATTCCTGATCGAAGGTCATATCCTGACTTCCATGGACCACGATCCGGTCATCCACATCATTGACATAGTAACCTTCGCAGCCGTAGAGGATTTTGATGGTCTCGTCGGTACCGGCAATCTTGGGCGGACCCTTCCAGCTCTCCACGCAGTGCAGCGCGTCCGTAAAGGACTGGCAGCAGCCGTGGTCTGTAATGGCGATGGCACGGTGTCCCCAGGCGGCAGCCTGCTTGATGGCAGCTGCAGTAGGGGTCAACGCATCCATGTTGGACATGGTGGTATGCAGATGCAGCTCCACACGTTTTTCGCCGGGAGCCAGATCCTTGCGCTTGGGCATGGAACCGGGCTGCATGGCATAGGGTTTCAGCACCGTCTCATTTTCAAACCGGTCCTCCGTCAGCTTACCCTGAACCCGGAGAACAGAACCAGCCTTCACATTTTCCAGGATAGGCTTGGCCTCTCCTGCCTCCATGAACTTGGAGACCCGGATGGAGCCGGTGTTGTCGGTGATGTCGAACTTGATGACCCAGGCATTGCGCTTTTTCAGTTCCTTGTGGTCTACATTGAAGACTTTGCCTTCCACGATAATGGAGCCCATATCGAGACTCAGATCCCGCATGGGAACCGCATTGCCCCGGAAAGGCTTTCCGTAGAAAGTATCTCCGGCCTGCTGCGCAGCTTTATCTTCCTTTTTATCCAGCCTGGCAGCTGCCGTGGGCATGACTTTGATCATCTCACCCCGCAGGGAATCCATGGCGTCAAACAGTGCCTTACCCTCCAGGGTCTGTCCCGCTTCGACAGAGATGGTGACCGGCGCTGCAAACCGTTCTCTCAGAACTGTCTGAACCTGGGGCAGAAGTTCTTCCAGAGCAGCCTTGCCGTTACCCCGCAGTTTTACCGTCAGGGTACAGCCATTCCACTCCCACTTGGCGCCGGCCAGAGTGCCCCGGGTCATGGAATTACGGCTGACAAAGAGGTGCATCAGCTCCGCTTCTTCCATTTTCTGAAGTTCCGTTTCCGGATGGGCAGCGGTCAGTTCCAATTCCTTCAGGCCGTACAGGCTGCAGACATCCCGGGCCGCCTGATCCAGCAGCCGGGCAGGGATATAGGTTTCCGAATGCAGCGCCACAGATACCCGGCGGTTTTCCGGATCGATGTCTGCAGCAACAATGGCCGCCTGAGAAAGAGCCATTGCAAGGTCCTCAGGCGGCACATAGTCCGGAAACATATTTACAAAATAAACAGCGTGTTCCATAGGTAATTACAGGGATTCGATACGTTTCAGCAGAGCGGGAAGCAGCGCATCGAAGGGCAGCTTCTCCACCTCCACACCTTTTTCAAAAATCGTGCCCCAGCCATCGCCGCCGGCAATGCCGATGTCAGCTTCCCGGGCTTCACCGGGACCGTTGACGATGCAGCCCATAACCGCGACGGTGATGGGTTTCTGGCAGTCACGCAGGGCCTCATCCACCTGGTTCACCAGGCCAATGAGGTCGATCTTGGTTCTGCCGCAGGTGGGGCAGGAAATGATATTCACACCTTCCTTCCGAAGACCGGCAGCCTTCAGAATATCCTTGGCAGCATAAACCTCCTCCACGGGATCATCCGTCAGGCTGACCCGGATGGTATCGCCGATGCCGTCCAGCAGCAGGGCGCCGATGCCCATGGCGGACTTCATGAGGCCCTGCTTCACAGGACCGGTTTCGGTAACACCGATGTGGATGGGATAGTCACAGCGCTCCCGGAACAGCCGGGCAGCTTTTACCATGGTGGGCACCGTGGAGGACTTCATGGACACACAGGTGTCATAGAATCCCTGCTTTTCCAGCAGTTCCAGGTGCTGGAAAGCACTTTCCACCAGAGCTTCTGCCGTGGGATGGCCATACTTTTCCAGCAGGCGCTTATCCAGGCTGCCGCCGTTGACGCCGATACGGATAGGAATATGACGCTCCTTGCACACATCCACAACAGCCTTCACCCGATCCTCACCGCCGATGTTGCCGGGGTTGATTCGGATCTTGGAAGCACCGCCTTCGGCTGCGGCAATGGCCAGCTTGTAATCAAAATGGATGTCCGCCACCAGAGGCAGAGGGCTTTCCCTGCAGATTTCGGCAAAGCCTCTGGCACCTTCCATATTGGGAACTGCCAGACGGGCCACCTGACAGCCGGCAGCTGCCAGCTGACGGATCTGCTTCAGGGAAGCCTCCACATCGTGGGTGGGGGTATTGAGCATGGACTGGATCACCACCGGGGCACCGCCGCCGATGGGAATACCGCCTACGAGAATCTGTCTTGTCATAGTTGTTACCTCCTGAAGAGGAAAATAATGTCTTTAAACATGATAACCGCCATCAGTGCCAGCAGAAGAATCATGCCGGCGCCATGGAGATATCCTTCATACTTGGGATCGATCTTCTTACGGGTCACCGCTTCCACAGCGGTGGTGATCAGCAGACCCACCACTCTGCCGCCATCCAGGGCGGGAATGGGCAGCAGATTCATCACAGCCAGATTGATGGCAATGAAGGCACCGAAATACAGAATGTTTAGAATGGCATCAAAGCGGGTCTTGGAGGCTTCTGCCGTTTCTGACATCATCTGAACAATGCCGACAGGGCCGGACATATCCTGAATACCTGCCTGACCGGAAAGGAGCATTTGCAGGCTAAGCCGCACCATCCGCACCGTATCCAAAGTCTGGGACCAGGCATAGCGGAGCTTTCCGCCAAAATCCAGTTCCTCAACGGTGAAGTTCATGCCGAACATCATACGCTCCCTGCCGTCTGCCTGAAGTACCGGATGCTTCTCCATGAAAAAGTCATTGAGAACAACTTTTTCTCCGCCACGCTCCACAACCAGATCATGGATATCGCCGGGATTCATGGAAAGAATCAGTGAAAAGTCGGACTGAACATAAATGTTCTCCCCGTCCAGCTTCAGGATCCGGTCACCTTTCTGCAGGCCGTTTTCACCACAGACTGTGGCATACTCCGCAAAGCTGTCTATGACAGGCACAACAACAGCCTCTGCCGGCAGATAGACAATGATCATCAGCAGCACACCGGTGATAAAGTTCATGGCAGCACCGGCCACCAGAATAATCAGCCTCTTCCACCAGGCCGCTTTATCAAAAGAACGGGGATTTTCACTTCCACCGTCCTCGCCCTCCATGGCGCAGTAGCCGCCGATGGGGATGGTGCGGATGGCATAGAGGGTCTCCCCCATCTGCTTCTTCCAGATGGCAGGGCCCATGAACAGTGAAAATTCATTGACCTGGACACCCGACAGTTTGGCAGCCGCAAAATGGCCCAGTTCGTGTAAAAAAATCAGAATACTGAACAGGAGAATTGCAAAAAGAATGCTCATAGAATGCCTTTCTTAAGGGGTTGCAAGGTCGCGGACCGCCTGACGAGCCAGCCGGTCGGTCTCCAGAATCTCTTCGAGAGTGGGATTCTGGATAAAAGGAACAGCCTCCACTGCCGCATTTACCAAACGGTAAATATCGTAGAATCCGATCTCATCACGAAGATACATGGCCACAGCTTCCTCGTTTGCACCGTTCATGGCAGGGCACGCAGTGCCGCCCAGGCGGGCGCAGCGGTATGCCAGCGCCAGACAGGGGAAGTTTTCCAGATCCGGCTTACTGAAGGTCAGAGCGCCGCAGGTCAGAAGATCCAGCGCATCCACAGGGCATGGCAGACGTTCGGGATAAGTCAGCGCCAGCTGAATGGGCAGACGCATATCGGGAGTACCCATCTGCGCCATGACGGCACCGTCCACAAATTCCACCATGGAATGGACGATGCTCTGCCGGTGGATCACCACATCCACCTGATCCAGAGGAACCCGGTACAGACGCATGGCCTCGATGACCTCCAGGCCCTTGTTCATCAGGGTGGAGCAGTCGATTGTGATCTTGGCACCCATTTTCCAGTTGGGATGCTTCAGAGCATCCGCCTTTGTCACTGTCTGCAGCTGTTCACGGGTCATGCCGAAGAAGGGGCCGCCGGAGCAGGTCAGGATCAGACGTTTGATCTCCTTCTTCTCTCCGCTGCCCATGAGGCACTGGAAAATGGCGGAATGCTCGGAGTCTACAGGAATAATCTCAACACCATACTTTTCCGCCTCGTCCATCACCAGTTCACCGGCGCAGACAAGGGTCTCCTTGTTGGCAAGGCCGATGCGTTTGCCGGCACGGATGGCTGCCAGCGTGGGCTTCAGGCCTACCATCCCCACAACAGCGGTAATGACACAGTCGGCTTTCTCCACAGTGGCCGCTTCGATGAGGCCCTCCTCACCCCAGTTTACCCGGATGGGCAGATCCTTAATCGCTTCGGAAAGTGCCTGCGCAGCCTCGTAAGTAGCCATAACAGCCAGTTCCGGCAGAAATTCGCGGCACTGCTGTGCCATCCGTTCCACGCTGGTTCCGGCTGTCAGAGCAGCCACCTTCACATCAGGAAGACGACTGATAATGTCCAGGCTCTGCCGACCGATAGAGCCGGTAGAGCCAAGAATAGAAACATATTTCATCATATCAAATCACCACAGGAGCCAGCAGCAGCAGTGCTTCCACCAGAGGAGCCACCATCATCATGGAATCCAGACGGTCCAGAACGCCGCCGTGACCGGGAATCAGATTTCCGTAATCCTTGATGCCGGTCTGGCGCTTGATGATGGAGAAGCACAGATCACCGAACATGCCGGCAAGAGCACCCACAAAGCCATAGAGAATGGCCATGAGATAGTTCACACTGAAACGGGGGAACGCCAGATCCAGCACGATGGCATAGATCAGCATGCCTACCACGGCTGCCGCCAGTCCGCCCAGTGCACCTTCGATGGTCTTATTGGGGCTGACCACAGGAGCCAGCTTGTGCTTGCCGAACCGCAGACCGGCAAAGTAAGCACCGCCATCGGACATAAACGCAATCACAAAGGGAATCAGGATCACCTGACGTCCGGTATTCATCACCAGGATGCGGATCAGAGCGCTCAGCAGAAAGGGCACAATGAAACCTGCCACATAGCAAAGGGCAATCATTTCAATACGCACCTTTACATGATCCATCATCATTTCCGCAAAGAGGATGAGGGTATAGATCAGCAGACCCAGCAGCAGCCAGGCATGGACAGCGCCCACGTGGCTCCACATCACCACCGCAAAGGCCATGGCAGAAGAATAGACCACCAGACGGGGATGCTGTAACAAATGGGTACGGTACAGCAGCTCATAGGAGCCGATGGACATCAGCACAGCCAGGATGACAGATGCAAACATCTTGGGCGCAAACAGCACCAGAACCAGCAGAATCGGGATCAGTACCGCTGCTGCAACAATACGGGTTTTCATGTCTCTTTATGTTCCTCCAAAGCGGCGGTTGCGCCGGTGATATTCTTCAATAGCCTTGTCCAGATCCTCAGGACCGAAATCGGGCCACAGAACATTCATAAATACATATTCGGAATAGGCAGACTGCCACAGCAGAAAATTGCTGGTACGCAGCTCACCGGACGGACGGATGATCAGTTCCGGATCCGGCACATTGGCGGAATAGAGATATCCGCCGAGCAGTTCCTCTGTCAGTTCCTCCGGCTGTCTTTCTCCGGCGGCAACCTCCTGGGCAAACCGGCGGGCAGCCTGGACGATCTCATCCCGTCCGCCGTAGTTCAGGCAGAAGTTCACCTGCACATCATAGTCCGTGGAGCGGTTTTCCGCATCATGACACAGCTTCTGAAGATCGGGACTCAGCTTGGAAAGATCACCGAAGAACCGGAAGCGAACCTTGTTCTTTTCCATATCCTGCAGCGCCTCTTCCAGATACCGGCGCAGCAGACGCATGATACCGGCCACCTCATCGGCAGACCGTTTCCAGTTTTCCGTGGAGAAGGCATATACCGTCAGATATTCCACACCCAGGGTGCGGCAGTAATTCGCAATGCGGCGGAAGCTCTCCGCGCCTGCGGCATGACCGGCAGTCCGGGGTAGTCCCCGCTTCTTTGCCCACCGGCCGTTGCCATCCATGATGATGGCGATGTGCCGGGGCGGTGCCGGTTTGGTTGTATCGGTCAGTGCCACTGGGCACACCTCTTTCTTTTTTAATTCAAAATGTAAAATGCAAAATGCAGAATTATGGCATAACCCCGGAAATACGAGTATCGGAACGTCAATACCGCACCTTTATTCTGCACTCTGCATTCATCATTCTGCATTTGGTTCCTGCCGGAATGCAAAGTTCCGGCAGGAACACCGTAATTACAGGCTCATCAGTTCCTTTTCCTTGGCGGCGGTAGCTGCGTCAACCTTCTTGATCATCTTGTCCAGCAGATCCTGCAGATCCTTTTCTGCCTTCTTCTGGTCGTCCTCGGTGATCTCGGAGTTCTTCTTCAGCTTCTTGACATAGTCCATGCCGTCGCGGCGGATGTTACGCATGGCAACCTTGGCCTCTTCAGCGTACTTCTTGACCTGCTTGACCAGATCCTTACGACGGTCCTCGGTCAGCTGGGGGAACACCAGACGGATGACACGGCCGTCATTCTGGGGGTTGATGCCCAGTTCAGAGGTCTGGATTGCCTTCTGGATGTCCTTCAGCAGCTTGGTATCCCAGGGCTGGATCACCAGAGTACGGGCATCGGGGGTGGAGATGGTGGCGACACCGTTCAGGGGAGTCTCGCTGCCATAGTATTCAACAGTGATGCGGTCCAGAACCTTGGGGTTTGCACGGCCGGCGCGGACAGCACCGAATTCCTCTTCCAGATGGGTCAGAGCGCCATCCATTCTTCTTGCGAAATCCTTAAAATCAACAGCCATTGTTCGTTCCTCCTAGATATATCGTAATTTGTCAGAATAGATTAGTTTGTGACGGTGGTGCCGATCTTTTCGCCGCGGACCACACGCAGGATGCTGTTTTCCTCGGCCAGACCGAAGCAGACCATGGGCATGTTGTTGTCCATAGCCAGAGCCATGGCGGTCACATCGGTAGCCTTCAGGCCGCGGTCCAGAACCTCGTTGTAGGTCAGGGTATCGAACTTCACGGCGGAAGGATCCTTCTTGGGGTCGGCGGAGTAGATACCGTCGATGTTCTTGGCCATCAGCACAGCGTCGGCCTCGATCTCAACACCTCTCAGCACAGCGCCGGTATCGGTGGAGAAATAGGGATTGCCGGTGCCTGCGGCGAACAGGACCACCTTACCCTCGTTCAGGTAGCGGTTGGCCAGGTCGCGGGTGAAGTACTCCGCGAACTTGTTCATTTCCACAGCGGTAAGTACCCGGGCATCCATGCCGTGCTCGCACAGGGCATCTGCCACGGCGATGGCATTCATAACGGTGGCCAGCATACCCATGGCATCGGCATGGGAACGCTGCATCTTGCCGGAGCCGTTCTTCACGCCTCTCCAGAAGTTGCCGCCGCCGATGACCAGGCCCACCTGGACACCCATGTCCACACATTCCTTGATGGAAGCGCAGACCTCATTGATCTTTGTAAAATCCAAGCCGAAACCGTCACCGGCTGCGGTCTTTTCACCGAGAGCCTCACCGCTGACCTTCAGCAGAATACGCTTGTATTTAAGTTCGGACAAGTTTGATCACTCCTCTGTCTGATTTCATATCCTTTCCTATTTTAATATAAGACAGACGAAATGACAACCCAAAAATTAATAAATTCTGAAATTGTTTCACCTTTTTTCACAATGTTGGTCAGAGTGTACAGTTTTTCCTTTTGGCCATTGTGGAAAAATTAGACTTTGGTGCTGATTTTCTGTTGCAAATTATGGCTGGTTGGGGTATAATGACACAATATTGGAAACACACCAAAGAAAGGTTGACTTTTTATGGCTGAAATTACAGAAAGCTTGAATTTTATCGACCGTTTCATTCAGGAAGACATCGCCGAGGGCGGCGCTTACGCCGGTAAGACCGTTCATACCCGTTTTCCTCCCGAACCCAACGGTTATCTGCATATCGGTCACTGCAAGGCCCTGACCATCGACTTCGGCACTGCGCTGAAATTCGGCGGTCTGTGCAACCTGCGCATGGACGACACCAACCCCACCAAGGAGGATGTGGAGTTCGTTGACGCCATCAAGGAAGACATCCACTGGCTGGGCTTTGACTGGGGCGACCGGTTCTTCTACGGCTCCGACTACTTTGAGAAGGACTACGAGTACGCCGTGGAGCTGATCAACAAGGGTCTGGCTTACGTCTGCGAACTGACCCCCGAGCAGTTCAAGGAGTACCGCGGCGATCTGAACACCCCCGCCATCTCCCCCTACCGGGACCGTCCCATCGAGGAGAGCCTGGATCTGTTCGCCCGGATGCGCGCCGGTGAATTTGAGGACAACAAGTACACCCTGAGAGCCAAGATCGATCTGGCCTCCGGCAACTTCAACATGCGTGACCCCGTCATCTACCGTATCCGCCACATGCATCATCACCGTCAGGGCGACAAGTGGTGCATCTACCCCATGTACGACTTTGCTCACCCCATCCAGGATGCTCTGGAAGGCATCACCCACTCCCTGTGCTCTCTGGAATTTGAGAACCACAGACCCCTGTACAACTGGGTTGTGGAAAATGTCTCCGTGCCCCATACTCCCCGCCAGATCGAGTTCGCCCGTCTGGGCATCGACCACACCGTTCTGTCCAAGCGCTATCTGCGCGCTCTGGTGGAGCAGAACTATGTAGACGGCTGGGATGATCCCCGTATGCCCACCCTGTGCGGTCTGCGCCGCCGCGGCTTCACCCCCGCCTCCATCCGCAACTTCTGCGAGCGCGTGGGCGTCGCCAAGTCTCCCAACACCATTCCCCTGGCCTTTCTGGACTTCTGCCTGCGTGAAGACCTGAATGAGACCGCTCAGCGCGTTATGGCTGTTCTGAAGCCTGTGAAGCTGACCATCACCAACTATCCTGAGGGTCAGTCCGAGACCATGGTGGTTGAGAACAACCCCAACCGTCCTGAGGACGGCACCCGTGAGATCACCTTCTCCCGGAATCTGTGGATCGAAGCCGATGACTTCCTGGCTGAACCCGTGCCCAAGTACAAGCGTCTGTTCCCCAACGGACCTGAGTGCCGCCTGAAGGGTGCTTACCTGATCCAGTGCACCGGCTGTGTCACCGACGAGAACGGCAACGTCACTGAGATCCTGGCCACCTACGATCCCGAGTCCCGTGGCGGCGATCCCGCCGACGGCCGCAAGGTCAAGGGCGCTACCATCCACTGGGTGGATGCCGAGACCGCCGTTGATGCAGAAGTCCGTCAGTACGAGAATCTGTTCCAGGCAACCAACCCGGACACCTCCTCCATGGAGGCTCTGGTGAAGGATATGAACCCCAACTCTCTGGAAATCCTCACCGGCTGCAAGGTAGAAGCTTCCCTGGCAAATGCCAAGGCTCCCGCCAGCTACCAGTTCATGAGACTGGGCTACTTCTGCCCCGACTCCCGCGACTGCGCACCCGGTCACCTGGTGTTCAACCGCAGTGTCAGCCTGAAGGATTCCTTCAAGCCCGGCAAGTAATATTCATGGCCGCATCCGATGGATGCGGCCATTTCTTTACAGTTTTGTCATGCACTTTCCTGTCATTTTTTCTATAATGATATCAGAGAAAGAAAAAGGAGGTATTCTTATGGTTTATTCCGAAATTCGCCGTCAGGCACGGGACAATCTGCGCGGTCACTGGGGTCAGGCTGTCATTGTAGCCATGGTTGCAGGCCTTCTGGGCGGCGGCATCACTTCCGCCGCCGGTTCCGCGGGCGGATCCGCAGGCAGTTCTTCCGGCACCCTTGACCTGGAGGCATTCCAGTCCCTTCCCCCGGAGGTTATGCATGTGGTAACCACCATTCTGGGTGTTGTGGGCATTCTGATGCTGGTGGGCTTTATCATCGGCGGTACCATTCAGCTGGGTTACAGTGTCTATTTGCTGAAGCAGTATCACCGTCAGGAAACCTCCATCAGCGACCTGTTTTCCCAGTTCTTCCGATTTGGAACCGGCTTTGCCCAGCAATTCCTCGTTGGCCTTTACGCACTGCTTTGGTCACTGCTGTTTGTCATCCCCGGCATTGTTAAGGGCTTCAGCTATGCCATGACGCCTTTTATCCTGGCAGACAACCCCAATCTCACCGCCAATCAGGCCATCACCCGTTCCCGTGAACTGATGGACGGCCACAAATGGGAGCTGTTCGTACTGAGCCTGACCTTCATCGGCTGGGAGATTCTGGGTGCTCTGTGCTTTGGCATCGGTTTGCTCTGGGTAACACCTTACAAAAACGCGGCCTATGCTGCCTTCTACCGGCAGATCGCAGGATACCCCAAGTATACCGTAGAATAAAATACGCAAAACCCCGGCAGCAAACGCTGCCGGGGTTCGTTTCGTTTTTAGCCTTTTTCTTCCTTGATCTGTGCCTGCAGATGGACAGAGAGAACTGCCAGAGAGGTAGCCATATTCTCATACTGCACCAGGATATTGCCGGGCACCTCCAGATGGGTGGGGGCAAAGGTCCAGATGGCCTTGATGCCGCCGGCGATCAGCTGGTCAGCAACCTGCTGGGCATACTCTGCCGGAACAGTAATGATCCCCATCAGCACCTTGTGCTCCCGCAGGAACTCACTCAGATAGGAAATGGGATAGATGGGCTTACCCTCATCGGTCTGCTCCTTCTTGGGGTTGGCATCGAAAGCGGCCAGGATGTTCAGGCCGTAATCGTCAAAGCCCTGGTAGCCCATCAGCGCCTGACCCAGCTTACCGGCGCCGATCAAAACGGCATCGGTGGTGTTGTCATAGCCCAGGAACTGCTCGATATCGTCAATGAGAGCTTCCCGCAGATAGCCAATCTTGGGACGGCCGCCGTCGGAGACCATGGCCAGATCCTTACGGACCTGCACCTGACCCATACCCAGGGCATTGGCCAGGGTGGTTGCGGAAATATGTGCCGGTGCATCCTCCGGCAGGCTCTTCAGGTAAGACAGATAGCCGGGCAGGCGCTTGAGCACAAATTTGGAGATCTTTTTGTTTTCCATGGTTTCCCTCATTCTTTTTGACGATATCGATAAAAAACGATATCGATATAATTTTTTATCGATTGTAGCACAACGGCTGATACTTTTCAAGAGGGTTTTCCGGAATTTTTATGCGCAGTTGGTCTGCTTTATAAACTCCTTGCGCAGCCGCAGCAGGATCCGTTTTTCCAGCCGGGAGATATAGGACTGGGAGATTCCCATCTGCTTCGCCACTTCCTTCTGGGTCTGCTCTTTCCTGCCGTCCAGACCGAAGCGCATCCGCACCAGTTCCCGCTCCCGATCCGGCAGCTGGGTCAGCGCCTGCCGCAGTACATGGCGGTCCACATCCTCCTCCAGCGGCCGCAGGATCATATCCTCCTCTGTGCCAAGAATGTCGCTGAGCAGAAGTTCATTGCCGTCGCAGTCCATATTGATGGGTTCATCCAGGGAAACCTCTGCCTTCTGATTGGCTGTCTTGCGGATGTACATCAGGATCTCATTTTCGATGCACCGGGACGCATAGGTAGCCAGGCGGATCTTTTTATCCAGCCGATAGGTACCAACCGCCTTGATCAGTCCGATGGTGCCGATGGAAATCAGGTCCTCCAGGCAGATCCCTGTATTTTCAAACCGACGGGCGATATAGACCACCAGCCGAAGATTGTGCTCCACCAGCCGCTGTTTCGCTCCCTCCTCTTCCCGCTCCAAAGCTTCCAGGGCGGAGAGCTCCTCCTCCCCTTTCAGGGGCGGGGGCAGCACATCGCTTCCGCCGATGTAAAACACCGGCTCTCCAGGTATCAATCCCCATTTTTCCAGAAAAGCAAATAGTTTCAGCATAAAGCAGTTCCTCCTGTCAGCGCCTGATATCCTTCCTTCCGTCCAAAATCCTCCGGTGAAAATGCAACGATCCGCCGCCCCGGCTTCCCTTCCAGCGTGGTTTCCGAAAAGGCCATTGCCAGCATCATCCCGCCCTGCCCCACCGTCCGGTAGGGAATCAGCCGAAGTCCCGGAATCGGTGACGCCGCAAGAGTTCCCAGGGGATCGAGAAGCTGTTCCTCCGTCAGTCCCGTCAGCTGCCGGGCAGCACCGGCACAGATTACAAGCACCTGCTCCCCGGTGACCGGATCCCGGAGACTGTTTCCGGTATCCCGGAGGGCAAGGAGATTCAGAGTCCGATTCCCATGACAGATTTTCAATGGAAGATACATCCTGCTTCCCGGCGGTGCTGTCACAGAAAACCGGCAAAGCCCCCACAGTACCAGCGCCGACAGCAGCAGCGCAACCGGGTCTGCCCTGCCCACACTGACAGCAAATCCCCCCAGCGCCAGCGTAAGCAGCGCAAACACACCGCACCGGCGCAGGGCGCTTGGGGAAATGCCAAAGGCAATACAGCCCATCAGCCCCAGGCTCACCGTTCTCCAGAGCACACTGCCCAAAAAACGGAACCCCGGCAGCAGGCAGGCTCCCGCATACACCGCTCCCAGTGCAGCCGCTGCTGCCACCCGTCTGAGATCTGCAGGATACCCGGTCATCCGGTTTGTCCCCAGCAGCAGCAAAAAATCCACCAGAAAATTCAGCCCCATCAGGCCGTCCACATAGACCCGCAACCAATCCCCCCTCCTGCAAGATGGCTTCAGTATACCGCTCCCTCGGAAAAAAGCCCGTCGCAAGCCGCAGCCGACTTCACCGCAAGTTCAGTCATACTGTACGATGTTTACCGCCTGCGCAACGGACAAACAAAAAATGCTGCCCTTTCGGGCAGCATTTTTATTATTAGAAGGTGCACACATCGGGATCGGCAGGCTCAGCACCGGTCTCCACCCGCAGGGCAGTCAGCACAGGGCCAATCTCACCCTTATAGAGGGGATGCTTTTCCGCAGAAATCTTTGCGGTAACCATGACCCAGCTCCGGGAGTCCAGGGTTTTGGACTTCTCATACCGGCAGGGAATGCCGCAGAATTCGATGTCATCCACACAGCAGGTCATGACGAACCGGCCAGGGGCAAACATGCCCTCCTTCTGGCGGCGGAGCATAGCCACCTGAGCCTTGAAGCAGACGGTCTTGCCCTCATACTTTGCAGGCTCCTCGGTAACATCCCGGTACCACAGGGCGAAATCCGCATCGCCTACGCAGATCACATCGGAATTGATGTCGAAGGGCAGCGGATCTTCGATGTCATCGAACTGGGTAGTGCCGTCGGTGTAATCATAGAGGATATCGATCCGGCGGGAAGCGGCTCTGGCGATCTTGTGGAAGGGCATGATATCCTGACCGGGGGTCAGACGGTTGAAGACCACCATCTGGGCACCTACCAGCTTGTCCATCACCAGATTGCGCATATTGTTGTTGAAGGCCATGAAAGTGGTGGAGTCAGCAAACATGACCTCCTGGGCAACCACCCACTCCTCGGGGAAGCGCATATACAGGTCACCCACCTGCTGCATGCCGTTGAGCTCCATGACGATACGCTCGGCCTTGTACTTCTTCTGCAGATTGGCCAGCTGCTTGGTGGTGACGGTCTGCTGATCCAGAACCTCCAGCCACACATTCTGGGCAGGATACCGGGAGAAATCGTACTCCTCCTCGCCCTCTTCAAAAATCAGAAGCAAAGTGCGCTCGCCGTCATTGAAGCGGGTATCCTCCAGAGTCTCCTGGATAAACTTGGTCTTACCGGAATCCAGGAATCCGGTAAAGGAATAGACAGGGATCTGCTGCATGACTTACACCCCGAACAGAACGGCAATGCCCTGCTGATCCAGCTTGGAGCCAATGACGCAGAGCTTGCCGGTGATATCCGCAGAGCCCAGGCGGACATTCATCTCGCCGGGAACAAAGTCAAAGTGGATCCAGCTGCCGTCAGCGGCGGGAACGATGCCCTTGGCACGGAGAACCATGCCCAGCTTGCCCTCGTCCAGTTCCTTCAGGCAGTCCTCAATGAACTCCACCGTAAACTTCTTGGCAGTCTCCACGCCCCAGGAGGTGAAGACCTCGTCGGCGTGGTGGTCATGGTGATGGTGGCCTCCGCAGCCGCAGGAGCAGCCCTCACCGTGATGGTGATGGTGCTCATGATGATCATGGTGATGACCGCAGCCGCAGGAATGCTCCTCATGATGATGCTCATGGTGGTGACCGCAGCCGCAGGAATGCTCTTCATGATGATGCTCATGATGGTGACCGCAGCCGCAGGAGTGCTCTTCATGATGATGCTCATGGTGGTGACCGCAGCCGCAGGAGTGCTCTTCATGATGATGCTCATGATGGTGACCGCAGCCGCAGGAGTGCTCTTCATGATGATGCTCATGGTGGTGACCGCAGCCGCAGTGCTCGCCGTGCTCATGATGGTGTCCATGCTCATGGTGGCCGCAGCAGCAATGCTCGCCGTGCTCATGGTGATGGTGGTGATGATGCTTGTGCTCTTCCTCCAGCTTTGCCATTTCGGCAGCCAGGGTTGCCTGGCCTTCCATAGCGGCAACCAGCTGTTCGCCGGTGAGCTGACCCCAGGGAGTGGTGACAATGGTGGCCTTCTCGTTGTGCTCTCTCAGCATGGCAACGGCAGCATCCAGCTTGGCCTGGGGCACAGAATCGGTACGGGACAGGATGATGGTGGAAGCGGTCTCGATCTGGTTGTTATAGAACTCACCGAAGTTCTTCATATAGACCTTTACCTTGCCGCAATCAACAACGGCCACGGTGTAGCCCAGGGTGATCTCGTCGGTCATGACCTTCTTCACAGCGCCGATGACATCGGACAGCTTGCCGACGCCGGAGGGCTCGATGACAATGCGGTCGGGATTGTACTGCTCAATCACCTGAGTCAGTGCCTTGCCGAAGTCGCCCACCAGGGAGCAGCAGATGCAGCCGGAGTTCATCTCGGTGATGTTGATGCCGGCATCCTGCAGGAAGCCGCCGTCGATGCCGATCTCGCCGAACTCATTTTCGATGAGTACCAGCTTCTGGCCTGCATAGGCCTCCTGAATCATCTTCTTGATGAGGGTGGTCTTACCTGCACCCAGGAAACCGGAATAGATATCAATTTTCATAACAGATAATCGCCTTTCCTTTCAAAAAATCAAAAACGACTGGTTTGCATAGTTTCTCAACATAATCAGTATAGCACAACTGTCAATGTAAATCCACCCAAAAAACACAATAAGCCGGAGATTTCTCTCCGGCTTTCGAATCAGTTTTCTTTTCTGTCGCAGTATACCGCCCAGCGGTTTTCTCCGTCAGAGGTGCAGGTATAGAGCACCAGATCGTGGTCAGCTTTCAGCACCGCCGCCAGATCCGTGGGATCCACCAGATCGCACCGGGTCACTGTGTATTCCACCCGGAATCCGTTCAGATGGGTAAACCAGATTTCCTCTCCCGGCTGGATGGAATGCAGGAAGAGAAAATGGGATCTGTAGTTGTGGCCGCTGATCACTGCATCATCGGTGATGGGAGAGCCCTTTTCCAGGCAGGGGGCCTTTTTCAGCCGGTCTTCCTGGATCTGATGCATGATGGGAAGCTCCCGGTCATAGCCCGGAGCAGTGATCCAGCCGATGTAGTCATCGCCTTCCAGTTCAAAGATCTCCAGGCTTTCCGGTTCGGAAGGTCCGGTGGGAACCGTTGTTTCCGGAGACGTATCTTCCGTGGGCCCGTCATCCTGTACCGGCATTTCTGTCTGCGCCGAAAGCTCTGTTTGACGGATAACCGCAAGGGCTTCCTGTGCAGCCTGTCCGGCCTGCTCCGCTTCCCGGACATGAAGACCCAGCCGTACCGCGGCCGCCAGAATCAGCACCGCGCCCAGGATCAGCAGGGTCATACCTGTTCTGCGCCTATCCATAGATATCCTTCTTTTTCAGCAGGAAAGCACCCGCCGCCATACACAGCATGCCTGTCAGGAACAGGAAAAACACCGGTTCGGTGCGAAGGCCTGTCTGGGGCAAAGCCTCTTTATTGGTAACGGTGACCACCCAGTGCAGCGGATCATTCTTGTTGTAGGAATAGCTTTCGGAGAATTTGTAAAGATCCATCTCCTCCACGGTGTAGATGCCGTTGGGGCGGAGATTGACCCCCAGGGTCTCATCTCTGGTAAAGGTTTCCTTCCAGCCAGTAGTAGCAGCAATCGTTACCTTGCCCACCTCTACCTTTTCTCCGTTCCGCGTCTCATAGAGCCATACCGTAACAGGGCGTTCACCGCCGTCGGGCCATTTCTTCTCCACATCGATGACCAGGGGTTCCAGATAGGTCTTCGTGACAGCAATTGCCTCCGGAGAAACTGCCGCAATCAAGCTGCCGTCTTCCCCTTCCATAACAGTCACGGTTACGGTGAAGGTCTCTTCTTTGTCATCCACGATCCAGTCCGTCAGGGCGGATTTTCCCAGGGCAAGCTGATAGCTGTATTCTCCCGGCTGGGTATAGCTGCCGAAGATCAGATCCACAGAGGCGGTGTCAACGCAGTGAATCTGGGTGCTGTGAGGGCCGGGAGCGCCCTCGGTCAGAGGGGTAACGGTGACGGGGAACACATCCTCACCCGGCAGCCCGGCTCCGGGAGTCCGGGATACCATGGTGACAGATACTGGCAGGGTAATATTCACCGGCAGAATCTCCTGCACAGGGGGCAGATCTCCGGACATGTCCTGACCGTCCGGAATGTCTTCTGCCTGAACCGGCAGTATGATGCACATCAGCACCAGCAGCACCGACAGCCATTTTGAAAAAGTCGAAGCGTATCGCATGGGCATACCTCCCATTGTATTTGAGTGTATTGTATCACATCAGGTCAGCAACTGCAACCATCCAATTCCCCCTTCGACGGATCTCCCTTGCCTTCGACACCAAAATTTTTCTACACTGAACACAGGCAGAACAAGCCCCCTGCGACATCTCTGCCGGGCGCCTCCGGCTCTCCCCCGGAGGTGCTTTCTTACGGAAAAAGCTCCCCGAATCATTCGGGGAGCTGATTTCTTTCCACTGTTTTGATGTTCTTCTCTGCCTTGTGCCGGGGAGTCATGACCTCATGGCCGCAGCCCAGGCATTTCATCCGGAAATCGGCACCGGTGCGCAGCACCAGCCACCGTTTTTCCCCGCAGGGATGGGGCTTTTTCATCACAAGAACATCACCAAGTCTGATATCCATATTTTCTCCTTATTTCTTGATGGCATCCCAGTAGGCTTTCGCCGCCTGTTCCAGTTTGCTGGAGCCGTATTCATAGTACCGTTTTCCCACCAGGTCATCCGGCAGATACTGCTGGCGCACCCAGTGGTTGGGATAGTCGTGGGGATACAGATACCCCTGTTCCCGCTCCATGGTGTAGGAATCGGCGTGAACATTCTGCAGATGCCGGGGAAAATCGCCGGTCTTTCCCGCTCTCACATCCGCCAGTGCCGCGTCAAAGGCAATGTGGGCAGAATTGGATTTGGGAGAAGTTGCCATGAGAATGGCTGCATCCCCCAGGGGAATCCGGGCTTCCGGCATGCCCAGCTTCAGGGCCATCTCCACACAGCTGTGGACAATGGGAATGATCTGAGGATAGGCAAGTCCCACATCCTCCGCTGCAATGACCATGAGCCGCCGACAGGCAGAGGGCATCTGCCCGGCCTCCAGCAGCCGTGCCAGATAATGGCAGGCCGCATCGGGATCTGAGCCCCGGATGGACTTCTGCAGAGCGGAGAGAAGATCATAGTGGTTATCTCCGTCCCGGTCAGCACGGAGCGCACTTTTCTGGGTGACAGCCTTCACATCCGCCATGGTCAGACGAATCCTCCCATTTTCCGGGATGCCTGCGGAGAACAGCACCTCCACAGCGTTGAGACCCTTGCGCAGGTCGCCGCCGCAGCACTGGGCGATATACTCCAGGGCGCCCTCCTCCGGCTGTGCGGTCAGGGCAGTGCGCTGCTCCATGTAGGAAACCGCCCGCTTCACAGCTTTCAGCGCCGCTGCCGAATCGATCATCTTAAATTCAAAGACGGTGGAACGACTCAGGATGGCATTGAACACATAGAAATAGGGATTCTCTGTGGTGGATGCGATCAGGGTGATCTTGCCGTTTTCAATGTGCTCCAGCAGCGACTGCTGCTGCTTTTTGTTGAAGGACTGGATCTCGTCCAGATACAGCAAAACCCCATTGGGGGCCATGAAGGTATCCAGCTGGGAGACGATCTCCTTGATGTCCGCAGTGGAAGCGGTGGTGGCATTCAGCTTATACAGAGTCCGGTTGGTCTGTTTGGCAATGATATTGGCAACAGTGGTCTTACCGGTGCCGCTGGGGCCGTAGAAGACCATGTTGGGGATATTTCCGGAATCGATCAGGCGGCGCAGCACAGCGCCCTGCCCCAGGATATGCTCCTGTCCGAAGACCTCATCCAGACTGGACGGCCGCAGAAGATCGGCCAGAGGCTGATACATAGGCAGCCCTCCTTTCCATTTTCCCTACTATATCACACTCCTGCGGAAAATGCATCAACTATTTTCATATTTTCGAATTTTTGTTTGTATAAAGACGCAGATCCCGAAAAGGATCTGCGTCTTTGTTTACACCACCGGAATCAGCAGCATCCGGTCGGTTTCCGGTTCGCCGGTGAGGCCGTTGGCGGTTTCGATGGCTGATACCGTGGAGCCGCACTCACGGGCGATATCCCACAGCCGCCGGTTTCCCGCCCGGCACAGAATCAGGGCCGGCATTCCCTCCCGGGGTTCCATTTTCTCCCCAGGTTCCAGACCCGTGATCATGGGGATCTCCTGCTCTGCCGTGGCGCAAAGACTCATTGTCATCTCCGAGCGGATCTGCGCAGTATCTCTTCCCCCGTGGAGCTGCAGATGTGCCTCCTCCGGCACCGCCGTCAGTTCGGCTGTTTCATTCTGCGTAAGAGGCATTTCTCCCTCCATCCGCACCGCAGTACTCCGAAGTGCGCCGTTCTCGTCATAGTACATCAGCTGCAGTGTTCCGGACTGGGTCAGCCGGATCATCTCTCCTTCCCGGTGCTGCTGGGGGAAATCCGGCCGGAACACCTGATCCGCAACCACATCCGCAGAGATCTGCAGTGTCTGCTGCTGTGTCACAGTCTCCCGCCTACTGTCCAGAACCACCGGAAGCGTCAGCACATCCCGGCTCACCTTCAGCTCCCGCCGGGGACAAAAGGCATCCTCCACTGTCTCCAGCAGCTGCCGCTCTTCCACCACGTACTGGCCTGTCAGCCCTGTCCGCAGATGAAGTTTTTTCCCATCCTGCTGCTCCAGCTCCAGCCGGGTCACTGCAACAACCACATCCGCCGAAGCATCGGCACTGTGACCTTCCTGCAGTTCTCCATACTGAGAAAAGGGAATCTCAAAATCCCAGCATCGCAGCAGCTTCTCGGTTGTCAGATAGACCATATGCAGATTCCCGGTGCCCCGGAACAGAATCTTGTTGCCCAGGATCTTCTGATCCGTCACTTTCGTGTCCAGCTGCCAGCTGAGCAGTTTGCTGACTTCCGGCACGGAATCCGGCAGAATCAGATCCTGCTCCAGCTCAAAGGGTTTCTCCCCTGCCGCTTTGCGCAGCCGCACCGGCCACTGGCTTCGCAGCAGCTGCATCCCGGAATCCGGTTCCCCGGGAGAATACACCGCCGCACTGTGGGGGCAGAATGCCTCCGCCAGAGCAGCTACCCCCACCCGGATCAGCAGCTTTCCGGCAGCCACCGGCCGGGCATCGGCACTGCGAAGCAGCGTCCGGATCCGCACCCAGCCCTCCCGGGCATCCTCCGGCGCCTCCCATTCCATCCGGAAGGGAATCCAGCTGCTCAGGCACTGCAGTTCTCCCGTCTCACTCTCATACAGCACCCAGACCTGTACGCCGCCGGTGAGAAGGATGCTGCTGCCCATCCATTCCTTGCTGCGCATAACGCTCTGTCCCCAGGTACCCAGAACCCGTGCCTCCCCACCTTCCGGCAGGGCTACCTCCTGGGTCTGCTCCAGGGTCTGTACCCGGCTCAGGCAAGGTGCCAGACAGGATACCTCCTGTTTTTCAAACCGCAAAAAACCACTCCTTGTCCAATGGATTTGTACAGTATATGCGCCGCCGGGGACGGATATGACCGGCAGTTTCCCTTTAATGTCCTTTCAAAAGAAGCAGCCCCAGAACCAGAAGTGCCACCCCTCCGGCGGTGCTGAGCCACCAGCTGTCCAGAGCATAGCCCAGCAGCACTCCAAATCCCAGGCACAGGCAGCAGCAGCCCTGCATGATTTTCTTCCGGCACATACAAAAACACCCCCTGCACATTGTATGCAGAGGGTGTTTGGTTTTGAACGGTTAACCGCCGAGATACGCCTTGCGGACTTCATCGGAGGACGCCAGCTCTGCGCCGGTACCCGCCAGGGTGATGCCGCCGGTCTCCAGAACGTAGGCACGGTCTGCGATCTGCAGAGCCTTTCTGGCGTTCTGCTCAACCAGCAGGATGGTGGTGCCCGCCTTGTGGAGCTCCTTGATGATCTCAAAAATCTGATCCACCAGCAGCGGTGCCAGACCCATGGAGGGTTCGTCCAGCATCATCAGCTTGGGATGGCTCATCAGGGCACGGGACATGGCCAGCATCTGCTGTTCACCGCCGGAAAGAGTACCGGCAATCTGCTTGCGGCGCTCCTTCAGCCGGGGGAAATAGTTGAAGACCATGTCCAGATCCTTCTGGGAGACTTCCTTGTTGATGTAAGCGCCCATCTCCAGATTCTCCTGGACGGTCATCTGCAGGAAGATCCGGCGTCCCTCGGGAACATGGGCCAGACCGTGGCGCAGCAGCTTATAGGCATCGGTATGGGTGATATCCTCACCGCAGAAGGAAATGGAGCCGCTGCGGGGATGCATCAGACCGGAGACGGTCTTCAGGATGGTGGATTTGCCAGCGCCGTTGGCACCGATCAGAGCAACGATCTCACCCTCGCCCACCTCAAAGGACACGCCCTTGATGGCATGGATAGCGCCGTAATAGACGTGCATATCTTCTACTTTCAGCATCAGTCGTTGTCCTCCTTTCCGAGGTAAGCTTCGATAACGGCGGGATTCTGCCGGACCTGCTCGGGAGTGCCCTTGCAGATGATCTTGCCGTAGTTCACAACGGCGATGGTCTCACAGACGTTCATGACCAGATTCATGTCATGCTCGATGAGGAAGATTGCAATGTGGAAGGTGTCGCGGATCCGGCGGATCTGGTGCATCAGTTCCGCGGTCTCACTGGGGTTCATGCCTGCGGCAGGCTCGTCCAGCAGGATGATGGAAGGATTGGTGGCCAGGGCTCTGACGATCTCCAGACGGCGCTGAACACCGTAGGGCAGACTTCCGGCCTTCTTGTCGGCAACATCCCCAAGGCCCATGAAGTCCAGCAGCTCCATGGCTTTCATGTTTGCAGCCGCCTCTGCCCGGTAGTAAGAGGGCAGGCGCAGCAGAGATGCGATAAAGGAGCACTTGATCTCATTGTGCATGCCCACCTTGACATTGTCCAGGGCGGTCATCTCAGAGAAGAGACGAATGTTCTGGAAGGTACGGGCAATGCCCAGCTTGTTGACCTTATGAACGGGCATACCCTTGATGTCGATGCCGTTGACCAGCACAGAGCCGCGGGTAGGCTGATATACACCGGTGAGCAGATTGAAGATGGTGGTCTTACCGGCGCCGTTGGGGCCGATGAGGCCGGCAATCTCGGTGGGGCCGATGGTGATGTTGAAGGAATCAACCGCCGTCAGACCGCCGAAGTCGATGCCCAGGTTCCGCACGTCCAGAACCGGCAGCTTGCCGGCGTCCTGCTCACGGAACAGGTTATAGGTAGGAACCTGGATAACATTTTTAGGATAATCAGCCATTGGTCTCTACCTCCTTCTTTTTGAACATACGGGAAAACTTGTCGCTGACAATGGCCACCTTTTCCTTGACCTTGGGAGACCAGGTGAAGAGCATCACCAGGATCAGAACCACAGCGTAGAGGATCAGGCGGTAGTCCTCCAGACTTCTCATGGCTTCGGGCAGCACATACAGCACGGTTGCGGAGATCACGGAGCCCAGGATATTGCCCATACCGCCCATGACCACAAAGACCAGGATATTGATGGAGGTGTTGAAATTGAACTTGGAAGCGGTGATGGAGGAGTAGTTCAGGCCGAACAGGGCACCTGCCATACCTGCCAGCACAGCAGACACCACAAATGCCTTCATCCGGAAGGCAGTGACATTGATGCCCACAGACTCGGCAGCGATCCGGTTGTCGCGGACAGCCTTGATGGCCCGGCCTTCCTTGGAGTTCACCAGATTCAGAACCACGAACAGAGTGAACAGCACCAGCAGGAAGCCCATGGGGAAGGTTGCAAGCTTCTGAACGCCGGTGGCGCCCATGGGACCGTTGATGATGTACTTACCGCCGTCGCCCAGTGCCATCTTGGTGGTGGTAACAGCCATGTGGAAGCCGTTGTTGTCGGTACCGGCATAGAGGTTGCCGATGATATTCTTCATGATCTCACCAAAGGCCAGCGTCACGATGGCCAGATAGTCACCCCGCAGACGAAGAACGGGAATGCCGATCAGAAAACCCAGGATACCGGAGAGAATGCCGCCGCCTACCATGGCGATTAGCAGCCGCAGGAAATCAGATTCCACTTTGCCCTTCAGCAGAGCAGCGATGACAATGCCGGTAAAGGCGCCAATGCCCATGAATCCGGCATGACCCAGACTCAGCTCACCGCAGATACCCACCAGCAGGTTCAGGGAAACTGCCAGGGAGATGTAAACACAGATGGGAACCAGGTAGCCCTTCCAGGAGGAAGACAGCATCCCTGCGTTGTTCATAAAGAACATGACCACAAAACCCAGGGTAACCAGCAGATAGATCCGGGCATTGGCCAGAACGGTCTTGTTTTTCAGAAGTTTTTTCATAGCTTTACCTTACACCTTTTCCTGGATCTGCTTGCCCAGCAGGCCGGCGGGCTTCACCAGCAGAATGATGATCAGAACGGAGAACACAATGGCGTCGCTGAACTGGGTGGAAATATAGGCCTTGGAGAAGGTCTCGATGATACCCAGCAGGATGCCGCCCAGCATGGCGCCGGGGATGGAGCCGATGCCGCCGAAGACCGCTGCCGTGAAAGCGCGGATACCAGGCATGGCGCCGGTGGTAGGCATCAGCGTAGGAACGGTGGAGCACAGCAGCACACCGGCCACAGCCGCCAGAGCGGAGCCGATGGCGAAGGTAACGGAAATGGTCTGGTTCACGTTGATACCCATGAGCTGTGCAGCTGCCCGGTCTTCGGACACGGCGCGCATGGCCTTGCCCATCCGTGTGCGGCTGGTAAACAGCGTCAGACCCACCATGATGGCCACACAGACCACGATGGTCACCAGCACTTCACCGGTGATGGTCAGGCCGCCGCCGAACAGGGTCAGCGCCTTCATGCTCACAATGGACTTAAAGTTCTTGGGTGCAGAGCCAAAGATCAGCTGGGCTGCATTCTGCAGGAAATAGCTGACACCGATGGCGGTGATCAGAACCGCCAGACTGGGAGTACCACGCAGGGGCTTATAGGCCAGGCCCTCGATGACAATGCCCAGCAGGGTACACACGGCCACAGCCACCAGAATGCTGACGATGGCAGGTAGCCCCAGATAGCTGGTGACGCAGTAAGATGCATAGGCACCCACCATGATAACGTCACCGTGCGCGAAGTTCAGCATCTTGGCAATGCCGTAAACCATGGTATAACCCAGAGCGATGATGGCATACACGGCACCGATGCTGATACCGTTAATTAAATACTGAAGAAAACTCACTGTTTTTCCCTCTCTTTCCAACAGTCTATGACAAAGACCTGCAGAAGTCTCTCTCATAGACCGCTGCATCCATACTGCACGGAAGCCGGACAGGGGGAATTTCCCCTGTCCAGCCGCCGAAAAACATATTCAGAACCGAAAATTATTCCACACCGACATAGGTGCCGTTCTCAATGACAACGGCCATGGGGCTCTTGGAAACTTCACCGGTGGCAGCCCAGGTCATGCCCTTGCCGGTCAGGCCGTCAAAGGTCATGGAGGTGAACTGCTCCACCATGATGGCATTGATCTCGGAAGCGCTCATGTCAGCGGTGACACCGCCCTTTTCGCAGGCCTGAGCGATGGCGTAGATAACGTCGTAAGCGTCAGCGGCAAACTGGTTGGGAACGATGCCGGTCTTGTCCTGGTACTTGGCAACGAACATCTGGGTAGCCACGTCGGAGGAGTCAGCGGAGAAGGGAGTCAGCAGCATAACGCCCTCGGCCAGAGCGGGGTCAAAGCCTTCCACGGTCAGAACGCCGTCCAGGCCGTCGCAGCCGAAGAAGATGGGGCTGTAGTCGATGGTGTTGGCATAGGTCAGAACCTGTGCAGCCTCGGTGGCGTAGAAGGGCAGGAAGACCAGGTCGCAGCCTGCGTCCTTGCACTTGGTGACCTGAGTGGTCAGGTCAGCCTTGTTGTCAGCGGTGAATGCTTCCACACAGGCGATGTTCAGGCCGTTGGCCTCAGCCTGGGCTGCGAACTTCTCATAGATACCGGCAGAGTAGACATCGGAGGAGTCATAGATGACACCGATGGTGGTGCCCAGTTCACGGGAAGCCATGTAGTCAGCGGATGCGACACCCTGGTTGGGGTCGGTGAAGCAGATCTGGAAGATGTTGTCGCCGTACTCGATGACGGAAACACCGGATGCGGAGGGAGTCAGCATGAAGATCTGGTCGTTGGCGCACTCACCGGCAACAACATTGGAAGGTGCGGTGGTGACAGGGCCGGCCATGATCTGCATACCCCAGTCCTTCAGGGCATTGTAGGCGTTGGCAGCCTTTTCGGTGTCGTGCTCGTCGTCCTGGCAGTTCAGTGCGAACTGCAGGCCGCCCTTGGCATTGATCTCCTCAACGGCGATCTCCATACCTGCCTGAACAGCAGTGCCGTAAACAGCGGCGCCGCCGGTCAGAGGGCCACACATACCCAGCTTGATGGCGCCTGCAGCAGATTCCGCGGCGGGAGCTTCGGCAGCAGTCTCAGAGGAGGAGCAGCCTGCCATCAGACCCATGACCATCAGCATGGCCAGCATCAGAGCGATAAACTTTTTCATAAGATAAGTCTCCTTTTCATTTCCTTACAACTATAAAAAAGCGGCTGCCTCTCATTGCAGCCGCTTCTCCATACAAACAGAGCGGCTACGTTCCTGCCCGGCGAATTCGTACCACGGGAAGAACGCAAATGGACACTGCCAGTACATTGGCAGTGTCCAGAATATGATTCTCGCGCGCAGAGGAACCGGCCGCAGCACCGCTGCAGCTGAACGCAGTGTGATTCATGGAATACACGGCAGTCATGGCAAATTCCTCCTTTGTTGAATGTGTCCTTATTGTATCTCTGAGAAGGACATTTGTCAACGAATCAAATACCACAACTTCCGGCATTTCTTTTCTGTTTTTTTGTGCACAAGCCACAAAACCGATTTTATCCTGCCATTATCGCCTTGCATTCGGACAGAACCTTGTTCAGGATGGGAATACAGGTGGTAGCGCCGTAGCCGCCATTCTCCACCACGCAGACAAATGCCAGGGGATACTGGGGATCCGCAGCGAAGCCGGCGAAGAGGGCATTGGAGGTCTGTCCTCCGCCTACCTGGCTGGTACCGGATTTTCCGCAGACCTGAATGGAGGGGAATTTCCAGTCTCCGTAGATATCCTTGACGTTGCCCCGCAGATAGGTTTTCAGGGTGGCCGCGATCTCTTCGGACATGATCCGGTCGGTCTTCTCCGTCTGCGCCCGGTAGGTAATATCCTCACCGCAGGTCACCTGGGATACGATGTAAGGACTTGCCGCCTGGCCGCCGCCGGCAATGGCGCCCATCAGGGTCATGAACCGTGCGGGATTCACCGTATCGGTATGCTGGCCGATGCAGCTCCAGGCAAAGGATGCCGCGCCGGCCCCGGTGATATCATAGTTGCCCCGGGCGGTGGTGATACCGTCAAATCTGACGCTGTCCGTCACCTGGAGCCGCTGCACAGCCTCCAGCATGGCATCTCTGCCCAGAACCTCCGCAATCTGCGCAAAGCAGCAGTTGCAGGAGTTGGCCAGAGCACCCTTCAGATTCAGCTTGCCGTGGACACTTTCACAGGTGACGGTGGCCACATTCTCGCCTTCGCCGTATTCCACCTTGCCGGTGCACTGGAAGGTCATGTCCTCGATGCCGGGAACAGACTCCAGCGCCGCGGCGGCAGTGACCACTTTATAAATGGAGCCGGGGATGTAGGAGACCTGGGTGAACCGGTTTAAGTAAACACCTTCCCACGTTCCTGTGGTATCCCCTGCCACATCCGGCACCTCATTGGGGTCAAACGTGGGAGAGGTAACGGCGCAGAGAATCTCGCCGGTTTTATAGTTGTAGACCGCCACAGTGCCTTTCCGGCCGTTCAGGGCTTCCAGGGCCGCATTCTGCACCCGTGAGGAAATGGTCAGTTTTGTGGTGCCGGCAGTCTGCTCTGTATTGTAGATGCCGTTGATCCGGTCAAATCCCACCATGGCACCGGCATAATGGGAAACCGCACCGGCGCTGATCTTACCCTCCCGGTCGCCCAGCCAGTGAAGGGTGGATTTGCGGGTGGCCTTATTGTCGGCATACTCCCGTTTGGAGCCCATATTCAGCAGCAGCGTGCCGCTTCGGTCTTCGATGGTGCCCACGCCCAGGTTGCGGTTGCTGTAGACATGGGGCGAACCCGGTGCGGAGACCCAGCTGTCTGCCTTCATCCAGTATTCACCAAGGAAGAACAGCATGCCGGTCATCAGCACCAGAATAAAAATGGCCATCAGCCAGGTTCGGTTGGTCACTCGGTTCATGCCTTCTTCCCTCCCTTCAGACGGACAGCAAAGCTGGCATTCTGCCGGGTATCCGAGGCCTTGACAAAGGCCAGCAGTCCCCAGGCACCCATCATACTGGTGCCGCCGTTGCTGAGCAGCGGGAACGGAACGCCGGTGAAGGGCAGAATGTCCAGAGTTCCCAGACAGTTGAGAATGGTCTGCACCACCAGCACACCGGCCGCTGTACAGGCACCGATGCAGTAGAATGCAGATCTTGCCATATAGGCGGTGCGGATGGCGAAAAAGCCGAAGACCACGATACATACCACCGTGAGCACCGCCATGATCAGCCCCCATTCCTCAGAAATGGTGGCAAACACAATATCGGAATCCGCAGCAAACACATGCTGCAGCCGACCCCGTCCGGCTCCCAGGCCGAAGAAACCGCCGGAGGCCAGGCACATCAGCGCCTGACACTGCTGATAACCGGCATTGAAGGGATCCTCCCAGACATGGCGCCAGGTAGCAAACCGCTGCAGGGCATGGGGAGCGATCTTCAGCGCGATGACACCGGCGAAAATCAGGGCCGTCACCGCCAGAGCCACAGTGCCCACACTGCCGGAACGTAAGTAAGCGATGATCAGGAAGGAGCAGAAGAAGATCAGCGCCGTGCCGAAGTCATTCATCAGCGCCAGCAATGCACAGATCAGAATGGAATAGGCAATGAACATGATGATGTTCCGCTTCTGCATGATGCGGTCCATGGTGGAAGCACCCGCGAAAACAAAGCATACCTTGCTGAGCTCGGAAGGCTGCAACGACATGCCGCCGATGATGAGCCAGTTCTTGGCGCCGTAGTATTCCGTGCCAAAGAGCAGGGTGATCACCAGGAAACCCACACCGGCCACTGTGGCCAGATACCGGACTTTCTTGGCCCGCTCCAGATCCCGCAAAGACCAGCCGATGATCAGGAAAATGATGACACCCAGCACCATGGCGATCAGCTGCTTCATACTCTCCTGGGGTTTTACTGTGGCAATGGCCGCCATACCCATGGTGCACAGGAAGAAGGCCAGGGTCTCCACCTCAAAGGACGCCCGGTGGATCATCCCATAAAATCCGAACAGCAGCCACTGGCAGGCCAGAATGCCGCCAAAGCCCTGCAGAATGGGAATCAGGTCCGTTTCTGTACCGGAGAGCAGAAAGCCCAGGGTCATCAGAATCTGCAGGATGGTCAGCAGCAGCAGGTTGGCCACGGAATCCCATCCGCTGGCCGCCTTTGTCCGCAGCTGCGCCTGACGGGCCTCCTGCTTCTGGGAGATGGGCTGCAGCTGCATCTCCACACCGCCGATGGAAATCCGGCTCCGGGAATGGACGGCGCAGATCTGTACCTTTTTGCCGTTGACCAGGACACCGCCCTTGGATTCAGCATCAGAAATGGTCCAGCTTCCGTCGTCATAACGGGTCAGAACCGCATGGTTCCGGGACACCGTGGGGAAATCAATGGTGATGTCACAGCTTTTGCTGCGTCCAATGACATTTTCCCAGTGGGTGATGGGAATCTGGGTGCCGTCGGGCATATTCAGCCAGCCCCAGATCTCCGGTTCCTTCCGGAAGGTCAGCAGCGGTTTGATGCACCGGATCATGAGGATCAGCGCCACCAGCGGCGCCAGATAGCGCAGAATATGAATGATCATATCGCCCAAATCCCTGTGGCTTTGCAGAACAGTCTGTAAAATCTCTTCCATACGGTCACCTCCTTTTTTCTATATAAGATGACACAAAACTATTCATTCGTCAAATGAACATTTTCTTAACGAACTTCCATGCTCCGCAGTAGAGCGATCTCCGCGGCATAGCCCGGCAGTTCATTGGGGGTCTCCAGGATCATGGGCTTGTTCCGGAGCAGGGGATGATTTACAATCCTGCGGAAGGTCTCCAGGCCCAGGCTTCCCTGCCCCAGACATTCGTGCCGGTCCTTGTGGCTGGCAAAGGGATTCTTGGAATCATTCAGGTGCAGCGCCTTCAGCCTGTGCAGACCAACCACCCGGTCAAATTCCGCCAGAACACCATCCAGATCATTCACAATGTCATAGCCGCCGTCATAAATATGGCAGGTATCGATACAGACACCCAGGTCATCCCGGCCCACGGCATCGATGATCATTTTCAGTTCCTCGAATTTTCCGCCCACTTCGCTTCCCTTGCCCGCCATGGCTTCCAGCAGTACCGTGACGGGATAGTTCGGCTCCATGGCCTTCTTCAGGGCAGCGGCGATATAACCAACACCTGCCTCCACACCCTGACCCACATGGCTGCCGGGATGGAAATTATAGAAATTTCCGGGCAGCGCAGCCATCCGGCGCAGATCATCCGCCAGAACATCAGCCGTAAAGGCTCTGGCCTCCGGATCGGCGGTGCACAGGTTCATGGTATAGGCGCCATGGGCAACCAGGGTGCCGAAGTTGTGTTCTTTCAACATAGCAACAGCCTTTGCACAGTCTGCCGGGTCTTCCTTTTTGGCGCTGCTGCCCCGGGGATTCCGGGTAAAAAAGGCAAAGGTATTGGCATCGATGGACATAGCGGTCTTCACCATGGCAGCATTGCCCTTGGTGGCAGACAGATGACATCCTGCATATAACATATTCATCACTCCTTTGATGGAATGATACCATATTTCCGGATAAAATGCAAATTCCCTGTTTTCCAACGACGAAAGCTGTGATATAATGGTAAAAAATCACCCTTTGACCGGAGGGATCACCATGCCGAAATCCGACAATCAGAAACTGAAGATCTTTTATATTCTGGATTATCTGAAAGAACATTCCCACCAGGATCACCCGGTGCGGACCGCTGAACTGCTGACCATGCTGGAGCGGCAGCACAACATTGTCTGCGACCGAAAAACCGTATATTCCGATATTGCCGCCCTGCAGGACTACGGCGTGGACATCGTATCCATCCCCGGCAAAAACGGCGGCTACTACATCGCCTCCCGGAACTTTGAGCTGCCGGAGCTGAAGCTGCTCATCGATGCTGTCCAGTCCAGCCGGTTCCTCACCGAGAAAAAATCCCGGGAGCTGATTGAAAAGCTCTGCCGGGAGTGCAGCATGTATGATGCCCAGCTGATGCGCCGGGATGTGGTTGTCTCCGGCCGTGTCAAGAGCATGAACGAGACCATCTATTATAATGTGGATGCCATTCAGGAAGCCATCAGCCAGAACCGGCAGATCATCTTCCGCTACTTCGACTGGGGTATCGACGGCAAGCGCCGCTACCGGGATAAATTTTACCAGGTCAGTCCCTACGGTCTGTGCCAGGATCATGAAAACTGCTATCTGCAGGCCCTGTCTCCCCGGTACGGTGTCACCAGCTACCGGGTGGACCGGATGAGTGACATTCGCCTGGCGGATGAGACCCGGGTTCCCTGTCCGGAACTCACCGGCAAAAATCTGACCCGCCACGCCAATCAGCTGTTCCAGATGTTCGCCGGTGACACCACCACCGTGAAAATGCGGTTTCACCGGAGTCTGACCAATGTGGTGATGGACCGGTTTGGCCGGGACACCATGCTGATCCCCGACGGTGAAGAACACTTTGTATTCACTGTCAATGTAGCTGTCTCTCCCATGTTCCTGAGCTGGGTCGTGGGCTTCGGCAGCAAGGCAAAGATCCTGCATCCCCAGAGTGTTGTGGATGAGTGTCTCGCTCTCTGCCGGGAAGCCATGGAACAGTATTAAGCCAGACGGAAAGACTGAAAAACATCCTCCCAGCAGACCTGACTCTTTTCCTCCGGCCGGTCAGCTCGCAAAACGGACATGCAGTAGTGATATGCACCATCGTCCAGAATCACTGCCCGTCCGGTTTTGTCACCGCCCTCCCCTGCCGCAGCCCAGACAAATTCATACCGGGTTACGCCATCGCTGACTGTTTCCATCACCGTCAGATCTGCCTTGGTGTGGCCGGACAGTTCCCGCAGGGTCTGCTCCAGGTCACCTGCCTCCAGGGTCTGGATTACGATCTCATAATCGTTGCAGATATAGACCCGCCCGCGGTCATTCCCGATCACCGGCAAAGCCGTCTCGCCGGGAAGCTCCACGGAGAT
This sequence comes from Oscillospiraceae bacterium, assembly GCA_017555395.1. Taxonomy (GTDB): domain Bacteria; phylum Bacillota; class Clostridia; order Oscillospirales; family Oscillospiraceae; genus Faecousia. The sequence goes on from JAFZGL010000132.1 coordinate 74,887, forward strand.
GTAACCCGGCTGGGCCATCACCGGCAAAATCAGTTCATCCGACACCGTTTCAAACGTATCCTCCGAACCGCATCCGGTCAGCAGGATCATCATAAGCAGCAAAATCCATTTTTTCAAATGCTCTCCCCCCGAAAGGAACTGTTATGAAGGCCATTCTCATCTACCTCCTTATTATGAATGCGGCAGGCTTTCTCATTATGACTGCGGACAAGCTCTTTGCCAAAAGCGGTGCCTGGCGGGTGCCGGAACGAAGCCTGATGGGCATTGCTGCCATCGGCGGCAGCATCGGTGTCTGGGCTGCCATGTACATCGTCCGCCACAAAACCAGGCATATGAAATTTGTTATTGGTGTGCCGCTGATTCTGGCCATCCAGGTCGGTCTTGTGCTCTATTTCATTTTCAGATAAGGAAAACCCCGGAAGATACGCTTCCGGGGTTCTTTTTATAAGGATTCGATGATGGCTTCCGCGGTCATGATGCCGTCGATGGCGGCGGACATGATGCCGCCGGCATAGCCCGCACCTTCACCGGTGGGGTAAAGGCCGCGGATTTTGGACTGACGGGAGTCGTCTCTCAGGATCCGGACAGGAGAGGAGCTCCGGGTCTCCGGGGCAGTCAGCACCGCATCGGGATCCGCGTAACCCTTCAGGCTGCCGTCCAGCATGGGCAGTGCCTTTGCAAGAGACCGGCTGATCTTTTCCGGCAGGACTGCATGCAGGTCACACCAGTGGACACCGGGACGGTAGGTGGGCTTCACCGCGCCGGGACCGGTGCTGGGTACACCCGTCAGGAAATCCCCAACTTTCTGGGCTGGTGCCCGGTAGCTGCCGGAGGCATTGTAGGCAGCTTCCTCAATTTCCCGCTGCCAGCGCATGCCGCCCAGGGTTCCCTCATAGGGGAATTCCTCCGGGTTCACGGTAACCAGCAATGCCGCATTGGCATTCTCGCCGTCACGATCGGCATAGCTCATGCCGTTGGTGACCACTCTTCCTTCTTCGGAAGCTGCCGCCACCACATGGCCGCCGGGGCACATGCAGAAGGTATACACGCTGCCGTCATCCAGGTGCTGCACCAGCTTGTAATCCGCAGGAGGCAGGCAGGGATTCACATTGCCGTACTGGGATTCATCGATGAGGGTCTGCTTGTGCTCAATGCGGACACCCATAGCAAAGGCCTTGGGCTCCATGGGGATGCCGCTTGCATCCAGCATCTCAAAGGTATCCCGGGCACTGTGACCGATGGCCAGCACTGCGGTATCACAGAGGATCTCCTCCCCATCGGCAGTCTTTACGCCGATCAGTTTGTCTCCGTCGGTCATGAGGCCGGTGACCTGGGTATTGAACCGGACGTCGCCGCCCAGTCTGATGACCCGTGCCCGGAGATTCTGCACCACCGTCAGCAACACATCGGTTCCCACATGGGGCTTGGCATCATAGAGGATGTTGTCTCTGGCACCGAACCGGACAAACTGGCTGAGAATCCAATGGATTCTGGGGTTGTTGACACCGGTGTTCAGCTTTCCGTCGGAGAAGGTACCGGCACCGCCCTCGCCGAACTGGACATTGCTTTTGGGATCCAGTTCGCCGGTGGCAAAGAAATGCTCCACCTTGGCGTTCCGGGAAGCCGCATCCTCGCCCCGTTCCAGGACGATGGGCCGCAGGCCGGCATTTGCCAGAATCAGGGCAGCGAACATGCCTGCCGGGCCGAAGCCGATGACCACAGGCCGCTTTTCCACGGTCTTTTCCGTCTTGGGTGCCTTGTAAAATGTGGTAGGTGCCAGCTGAGCACGCTTGCAGCCGCTCATCTTCAAAATCCGCTTTTCGTTTCCGTCCACCGCCACATCGATGGTGTAGATGATTTTCACATCCGGCTTTTTCCGGGCATCCACACTGCGGCGAACGATCTTCACCTGCCGCACCTTGGAGGCGGAAATGCCCAGCAGCACCGATGCCTCATAGCCCAGCTGATGGGGATTGTGCTCCGCGGGCATGATAATATCCCGAATTCTGATCATAGATTACCTCCCGCATGCAGTCCAGCCAGACGTCCGGAACTCCATGCCCACTGTAAATTATAGCCGCCGCAGTCACCGTCGATATCCAGCACCTCGCCGCAGGCGTAAAGGCCGGGAACGATCCGGCTTTCCATGGTTTTATCGTCAAATTCTTTGGTGAGAATACCGCCTGCCGTGACCTGGGCAGAGTCCATGCCCATGGGCTCCGTCAGACCGATCTCAAATTCCTTCACTGCCAGAACGGCCTGCTGCAGATCATAGTCGCTGAGCTGGCAGACCTGACGGCTCTGGGAAATACCGGCAGACTGGGAAAGCACTCTTCCCAGCCGGTTGTGGAGAATACCGGTGAGCAGTTCGGAGGCAGGCAGATTGGTCTGCTTTCTTCTGACCAGTTCTGCCATCAGGGTATCTTTTTCGATTCCCGGCAGGAAGTCCATCCGGCAGGTCCAGTCACCCTTTTCCTGACACACATCCCGGGATACTTCAAAAATCACCGGGCCGGAAATGCCATACTCCGTAAACTGCAGTTCGCCGGTGCTCTCGCTGTGAAGATGGCCGTTATGGAAAATGGCCGCATGACAGTTGCAGCGGACACCCTTCAGACCGGCACAGCCGCCCCAGGAGGATTTCAGCTGCACCAGGTTGGGACGCAGTTTGGTGCATTTGTGACCCATTCCCCGGAGGAACTTATAACCGGACATGGTGCCGCCCAGCTTGGTACCTGCCAGACCGCCGCAGGCAACGATGAGTTTGTCGCACTCCACCGTTTCCTCTTTGGATTCGACCCGGAAGCCGCCGGCAGTCTTTTTCACCTTTTCTGCCTCAAAGCCCAGCTTCAGGGTAATATTCTCTTTTTCCAGGGCAAACCGCAGCACATCCACCACGGAGTTGGCCTGGTCGGAGTAAGGGTACACCCGTCCGCTTTCCTCCGCCACCGTAAACAGGCCCAGGGAGGAGAACCATTCCAGTGTCTTCTCGGGAGAAAAAGCAGAAACTGCAAACTCTGCAAAGGATACTTCCTCTCCATGGAAACCGCCCTTTGCCGCGTGAAGATTCGTTAAATTGCAGCGGCCGTTGCCGGTGGCACCCAGCTTGCGGCCCACTCTTGCCTGCCGCTCCATAAGAACGACCCGGACCTCCGGATTCTCCGCTGCTGCCAGAGCTGCCGCCATACCGGAAGCACCGCCGCCAATGATTCCAATTACCATCATTTTTTCCTTCCTGCCCGGTGGGCATACTCAACCATTATAGTTGCATTATACTGTATTTTTCCGGATTTCTCAAGAAAAACTTCTTTTCAGAATCTGGATTCTGTGCTATAATATCGGTTGGTGATACAATGGATCGCAATAACATCGAAAAAATCGCCCACAATCCGGAAGACAGAATGCTTCTGGCCAAGCTGTGGGACAAAATAAACGCCGGTATCCGCAAGAACATTCCCGCACACACAACCTTCCTCTCCCCCCGGGAACTGGAAATGGCGAAGTATCTCTTCGGCGAGCCAGAGGGACTCTATGCCTTCGGCGGCTATAGCGATGCAGAGCGGAAGATGCTCATTTATCTTCCTGACTATCTGGAGGAATCCGCATTATGGGATGAGGATTCTCCCTGCGTGTGTCTGCGGGCAACCTTTTATCAGGGTGACTCTCCCAACCACCGGGATTTCCTGGGAGCGCTCATGGGCGCCGGCATTGGACGGGAAACCGTAGGCGATATCTGTGTGGGCAAGGAACACTGCGATTTCTTCGTGATCCAGGAGATCGCTCCCTACATCCTGCAGAATTTCACCTCCGCCGGACGGACGAAGCTGCACATGGAGCTACTTCCGCTGGCGCAGGCAGATATCCCGGAGCCGGAAGTGAAGGAGATCAAGGATACCATGGCTTCCCTTCGGTTAGACAGCGTGATCTCTTCGGGATTCCGCATCGGGCGAAGCCTGGCCTCCCAGTATGTCACCTCCGGAAAGGCCGCCATTGACGGTCTTCCCTGCGAAAAACCGGACAAGACAGTTTCCGAGGGAAGTAAAATCTCCGTCCGGGGTCTGGGCAAAATCAAATTGGTCCAGGTGAACGGCCGTACCAAAAAAGACAGAATTTCAGTGGTAATCCACCGCTATGTATAATGAGGTATTTTGAAATGGATATGAATGCAGTCATTGCCAGAATTAATGAACTGGCAGCAAAGAACAAGGCAGAAGGTCTGAACGAAGAAGAACTCATCGAACGGGACAAGCTGCGCCGGATTTACATCGAAAGTGTCACCGGTAATCTGAAGGGCCAGCTGGACAACACCTATATTGTCCGTCCCGACGGTTCCAAGGAAAAGGTTCGCCGCAAGTAAGCAAAACAGCGCATCAACCGATGCGCTGTTTTTTTCTGCTTCCCTTACCGCAGAATATCTGCTATAATAGTAAAAATATGTTCTTTCGGAGGTAAGCTATGTCTTTTCTTCCCATCAATAAACAGGAAATGCTGGACCGGGGCTGGGAACAGTGTGACTTCGTCTATGTCATCGGCGATGCCTATGTAGACCACCACTCCTTCGGCCATGCCATCATCAGCCGTGTTCTGGAAAGTCACGGCTACAGTGTCGGTATCATCTCCCAGCCGGACTGGAAAAATCCCAAATCCATCGATGTCTTCGGTCGTCCCCGGCTGGGCTTCCTGGTCAGCGGCGGCAACATGGACTCCATGGTGAACCACTATTCCGTCACCAAGCATAAGCGTAAAACCGATGCTTTCACCCCCGGCGGCGTCATGGGCAAGCGGCCCGACTACGCCACCATCGTCTACTGTAATCTGATCCGCCAGACCTACAAGGATGTGCCCATCCTCATCGGCGGAATTGAAGCCTCTCTTCGCCGCCTGGGTCACTATGACTACTGGTCCGAGAGCATGAAGCGCTCCATTCTGCTGGACTCCCAGGCGGATATCCTGATGTACGGCATGGGCGAACGCTCCATTGTGGAGCTGGCGGATGCGCTGAATGCCGGTATGGATGCCCGGGACATCACCTATGTGGACGGCACCGTCTTCCGGGCAGCAGAGCTGGATGAAAGCCTGCCCACCATTGTGCTGCCCTCCTTTGAGGAAGTCAAGAGTAACAAGCGCAAGTATGCTGAATCCTTCAAGATTCAGTACGGCAACTGTGATCCGTTCACCGCCAAGCGTCTGGCAGAGCCCTATGGAAAAGAATACATTGTCCAGAACCCTCCTCAGAAACCCCTGACCACGGAGGAGATGGATGCCGTCTATGAACTGCCCTATGAGCGCACCTGGCATCCCAGCTACGCCAAGGCAGGCGGTGTTCCCGCCATTGAGGAAGTGAAATTCAGTCTGGTTTCCAACCGCGGCTGCTTCGGTGCCTGTTCCTTCTGCGCTCTGACCTTCCATCAGGGACGGATCATCCAGGTCAGATCCCATGACTCCATCCTCCGGGAGGCAGAGATCATGGTGAAAGACAAGGATTTCAAGGGTTATATCCACGATGTGGGCGGCCCCACCGCCAATTTCCGCCATCCCGCCTGCGACAAGCAGCTGTGCAAGGGTGCCTGCGGCGGACGGCAGTGCCTCTACCCCACCCCCTGCAAGAATATGAAGGCGGATCACTCCGACTATGTTTCATTGCTGCGCAAGCTGCGGAAGATCCCCGGTGTGAAGAAGGTTTTCGTCCGCAGCGGCATCCGGTTCGACTATCTGCTGGCAGACAAGAAGGACACCTTCTTCAAGGAACTGGTACAGTTCCACATCTCCGGTCAGCTGAAGGTGGCTCCGGAGCATGTATCCGACGCGGTTCTGGCCAGAATGGGAAAACCGAAAAACGCAGTCTACAACCAGTTTGTGGATAAGTATTTCGCCCTGAACAAGCAGTACGGCATGAATCAGTATCTGGTTCCCTACCTGATGTCCAGCCATCCCGGCTCCACACTGAAGGAAGCCATTGAACTGGCAGAGTACATCCGGGAAATGGGCTACAACCCCGAGCAGGTTCAGGACTTCTACCCCACGCCCTCCACTCTCTCCACGGTCATGTACTACACCGGTCTGGATCCCAGAACCATGGATAAGGTCTATGTTCCCACGGATCCCCATGAAAAGGCCATGCAGCGTGCCCTGATCCAGTACCGCAATCCCAAGAACTACTATCTGGTCAGAGAAGCACTGATGGCCGCCCACCGGGAAGATCTCATCGGTTCCGGCCCCAAATGCCTGATCCGTGCAGTGCCGCCCAAAGCAGGCGGCTACACCGCTCCCCCTCCCAAGGCAGCACCCAAGGGGAAGCCCGCTGCCAAGGCACCTGCAAAACCTGCAGGCAAAGCACCGACCAAACCGGCAGCCAAGAAACCTGCTCCCAAGGCTCCCATAAAGAAAGTCAGTGCAGCACCCAAAAAGGCCGCGCCCAAGTATACAGGCAGATAAGGAGGATCCCCATGAACACACTGGAAACCATCTCCGCCCGTCACAGCTACCGCGGACTTTATCAGGATGTCCCCGTGCCCCGGGAGCATCTGAAAATGATCCTGGAAGCCGGCTGCGCCGCACCCTCCGGATGCAACAAGCAAACCACCTCCTTCATCGCTGTGGATGACCCCAATTTGAAGGAACAGCTCTTCACCGTTATCACCCGTGGTCTGGGCAAGACCGCTCCCGCCATGATCTGCATTCTGACCCGGAAGATCATCGCCTACGCTGACCGCACCTTCTACATCCAGGACTACTCCGCCGCCATTCAGAATATGCTGCTGGCCATCGAGGATCTGGGTTACGCCAGCTGCTGGGTGGAAGGCCATGTGACCGGAACCGACCGGATCGGCGAAAAGATGGCCGCCATGCTTGGTGTCCCGGATGATTACGAGCTGATCTGCTATCTGCCTGTAGGCATTCCCGCCGAAGTGTGCAAACTTGTGGAAAAACAGCCCTTTGAGGAAAGAGCCTGGTTCAACGGCTTCGGAAAATAAAAAACACGCCTGATGGAACTTCCATCAGGCGTTTCTTTATCTTCTCTTATAGAGCAGCATCTCGTAGGCAATGCCGTTTTCCTCACCGGCCTGGAGGGTTTGGGCCAGATACCAGTTTTCATCTGCATCCAAATTGGGAAAGAACGTATCGCTGCCGGGATTGGCGTGAACCTTTGTGATATAGGCAGCATCGCAGTAAGGCAGCATCTGCTGATAAATACTGCCGCCGCCGATGATGAAGCATTGTTCGGCGGATTTTGCCAGTTCTGCCGCTTCCTCGGGAGAATGGCATACAGTAAAGCCGGGAATCTCGGCATCACCCCGGGTCAGCGCCACATTCACTCTGCCGGGCAGGGGCTTTTTGCCGGGAAAATCCTCAATGGTACGTCTGCCCACGATCACCATGGCACCCCGGGTGGTCTCCCGGAAGAACTTCCGGTCGGCAGACAGTGCAATGGGTTGCGTTCCTTCTTTTCCAATGCCCCAATCATCATATACTGCTACAATCAGATTCATGATAAACACCTCATTCTGCATTATGCATTCAGCATTTTGCATTTAAATTGCCATGGGGATCTTGAAATCAAAGGGATGGAACTGATAATTTTCCATCTTGAAGGAATCCTTGGTGAAGTCATAGAAATCGGTGATGGACTTGTCCATGACAAACTTGGGGGCATCAAAGCCCTCCAGCTCCAGCATAGCCTTCACCGCGGGGATATGACGGTCATAAATATGGCAGTCGGCAATAACATGGACGAATTCGCCCACTTCCAGGCCGGCGATCTGAGCCATCATGTGGGTCAGGACAGCATACTGCACCACGTTCCAGTTGTTGGCGGTGAGCATATCCTGAGACCGCTGGTTCAGGATGGCATTCAGCTTGTTGCCGGTGACATTGAAGGTCATGGAGTAGGCGCAGGGGTATAGATTCATCTCATGGAGATCTTCAAAGTTATAGATGTTGGTCATGATCCGGCGGGAAGCGGGATTGTTCTTCAGGTCATAGATCACGCGGTCCACCTGGTCGAACATGCCTTCCTTGTACTGGTGCTTGATTCCCAGCTGATAGCCGTAGGCCTTGCCGATGGTGCCGTCCTCGCCTGCCCACTCGTCCCAGACATGGCTGCCCAGTTCGCTGATCTTGTTGGACTTCTTCTGCCAGATCCACAGCAGTTCGTCAACGGCGCTCTTCCAGTAGGTGCGGCGCAGGGTCATGATGGGGAATTCCTCTGCCAGATTATAACGGTTCACCACGCCGAAGGTCTTGAGGGTATGGGCGGGGGTGCCATCCTCCCAGTGGGGGCGGACATTGAGGCCCTCATCAGAGAAGCCTTCCTCCAGAATTTTGCGGCATGTGGCCTTGTACAGTTCGTCAGCTCTGCTCATAGATACTCTCCTCTTTCTCGCATTTTTGCTATCATAGCACATGCCATGCCCCGAATCAACCAGAATTTCGCTATCGATATTTTGCTTCTGAAACGCAGGAAACGCTCCCCCGGATTTCTCCGGAAGAGCGTTCCCTGTATGTTTCTGTTTAGGAAATTAGCA